>CAMBIK010000024.1 GCA_945867435.1 Klebsiella pneumoniae | reverse complement strand
CGTTGATCTCTACAGTGAGTGGTTCGTAGGACCGGATGGCCCGCGTCGCCTCCTGAATCCGGCGCGGCAGGTCGCCTTTGCCATCGAAGATGCGGACTTCACTCCGTTCATCGGCACCCACACCGATTGGACCTTTGCCACCGACGCCGGCATCGTGCGCATCGCCCCTTCGACCCACGACACGCACACCCAGGACGAAGGCGCGGTCCTGTTCCTCCTCGATCTCGGCGGGGATGACACCTACCTGGATGGGGCGGGCGCCACCGCGAGCGACGAAAATCCGGTGGCGATCAACGTCGACCTCCAAGGGGACGACCGGTACGGCTACATCGAGGTTCCCGACGATCACGACGTGACGGGTGCGCTGGTCTCAGACGAGGGCGGTCGCGACAACCAGTCGGGACATTGGGTGTCGGATTCCCGCATCGGCCGGCAGGGCAGCGGGCGCTACGGGATCGGCATGGCGTTCGACCTCGGCGGCGGGAACGACCGTTGGGCCTCCCTAAGGATGAGCCAAGGCTTCGGTGCGCTCGGCATCGGCGTGCTTCGCGACGATGGCGGCGATGACCAGTACGCATCCGAGGCCGGCGCCCAGGGTTCGGGGGTGTTCGGGTGGGGCCTGCTGCTGGATGGTGGCGGCGATGACCAGTACCACGCTTGGGCCTACAGTCAGGGCTTCGGCTACGCGGGCGCCGTCGGCATCCTCGTGGATGCGGCCGGAAACGACGACTATTTCGCCGATCCGGGGGATGCCTTCGCCGGCCTGACCCTCTACGCATCCCCCCAGTTGCCAGGCGGGGAAGGCAACAGCTCCTTCTGTCAGGGGGCGGGCTTTGGTTTGCGTGGCGACAGTTGGAGCCAGTATTTCTCCGGCGGCTTCGGTTTCCTGCGGGACACCGCGGGGGATGACAGCTATCAAACTGGCGTTTTTGGCCAGGGCACCGGCTACTGGGAAGGCACGGGCCTCCTGTCCGACGGCAGCGGAAACGACCAGTACGACGCCCTCTACTACATGCAGGGTGGAGTCGCGCACTTCGCCACGGGCATGCTGTTCGACGGCGGCGGAGACGACGCCTACAATCAGCGTTTTGACAGCTACTACATGCACACCGGCGCCGGTCACGACTATTCCCTGGGCATTTTCGTCGACGATTCCGGCGACGATCGCTACGGCTACGGTGGGCTCGCCGTGGGCGCGAGCAACTGTCAGGGAGTGGGGGTGTTCATCGACAAAGATGGCAGCGACACCTACCTTTCCCGAAGCACCTATTCCACCGGCCTCGGCAACCACTCCGGGGAATGCGAGAGCCGCACCTCCCAGCCGAGCATCGGAATCTTCATCGATGGCGGCGGCGATGTGGACGTGTACAGCTGGCCTGCCGATACCGTGCGCACGCCAGCCGACAACAGCGCGTTCGGCATCAACTGGAACGGCACGAGCGATGAACACGGCGGGGCCGTGGACGGAGATGGCGGCACGGGGTTTTAGACGAGCAGCAGAAGTGGCAGCCCATCGTGATAGAGGATCGTACGGAACGGTGACCAGGGCGAGCTTCACGGGGCCACCCGTGAGAATTTGGCGAATCCAGCGGTCCCGGTGATCGGAAGGAGCGTGATTGCGCTAGGCGCAACACGCTCCTTGCCAGCCCAGCGACGCGTCGAGTGGGCCCCATTCACCGGCCGACATGCCGGCGACCCCCGAACCCTCCCCGCAAACAATCAAACCTCTGGCCATCCGAGTCTTGAATCAAACCGCATCGCAATCTTGGGATCCCATGCGCGCATATACTGAACAAGCGCGGAATATTCATAGTGCATCAGCCCAGGAATCACCACCCGGAAACCGGAGCCACGAAGCTCGATCCAATCCGGACGAGCGTTTGATGAGACCCCGAGGGGGGTACGGCCAGCGTTGGCTTCCACATAAAGAGATGAAATCGCAGACTTGGGAAAAAAATAGCATACGTCCTGCGCTGTAGTCCACAGCAACGCATCAGGCCCAAAGAAGGCGCCGATCGCCGGCTTTCCCTCCAAAAGTTGCTTTCGCTGCCTGCGCTGCCGAAGGAAAAAGGGCACCGTAAAAAGGAATAACGGAATCAGCACGACCGCCGCCGGAATCCACTCATCGGCAGGAAGCCCACGGCCCCGCGCAACGTTCTTCACGAAACTGATCAGAACCAACACGACGATAAGCATGGGTATCGCAACAAGCACGCTTGCCATCGCAAAGATGCTTTGTTGTGGAAACGACTGAACGGCTTTAAAATCGAACGGAATACGTTTTCGTGCAACACCGATGAGTGCTTCCACAGTCTATCTCCGGTCCACAATTTCCCATACCATCTCCAGATCACCGGCACGAATCTTCCTTCACGAATCGGCTACACTATCCGAATGCGAACCCTCTTCCTCGCGGCGCTCCTCGTCGGATGTCCAACCCCCGCCGCCGACAAGACCGAGGACAGCCAGGTCCCGGGGCACGACGAGGCGTGCGACGCGCCGGAGGTGTGCGACGGCGTGGACAACAACTGCAACGGCGACGTGGACGAGGGGCTGACCGCCACCTTCTGGATCGACGCGGACGGGGATGGCTTCGGGGATGTCGCCGGGCCGACCGACGCCTGCGAACCCCCCGACGGCTATGTCAACAACGCCGACGACTGTGACGACGCTGGCGGCGGGCGCTTCCCAGGAAACCCAGAGGTGTGCAACGAGATCGATGACGACTGCGACAGCATCGTGGACGAAGAAAGCGAAGACGCGATCACCGTGTACGCAGACACAGACGCAGATGGCTTTGGCGATACCACGAGCTCCGCGCAGGCCTGTGGGCTCAGCGAGGGGTGGACTCTCGACGCTACCGACTGCGACGACACGCTTGCCACTGTGAATCCCAGCGCCAGCGAAACCTGCAACGGCCGCGACGACGACTGCGACGACGAGACCGACGAAGACGACGCCATCGACGCCGCGATCTGGTACCTCGACAGCGACAGCGATGGCTACGGCAGAGACGATGCCACGACGCTAGCCTGCGAGCAGCCCGCCTGGTTCGCGGCCCTTGGCGGCGACTGCGACGATGGGGAGGTGGCGTTCAACCCCGGGGCTGCGGAGAGCGACTGCCTCGATCCGAACGACTACAATTGCGATGGCAGCACCGCCTACGCCGACGTGGACGGCGATGGTTGGGCGGCCTGCGGCGAGTGCGACGACACCGACGCAAGCGTGAACCCGGCCCATGCGGAGGTGTGCGACGGGGTCGACAACGACTGCGACGGCGGCACCGACGAGACCGACGCCGTCGACGTGACCGTGTGGTATGCCGATGTCGACGGCGATGGCTTCGGCGATGCGACGACCGCCACCAGCGCCTGCGATGCCCCGCTCGGGTACGTCGATGTCGATGGCGACTGTGATGACACGGTCGCGGCTGTCAATCCGGATGCGGTCGAGACCTGCAACGGCGTTGACGACGATTGCGATGGCACGGCCGACGAGGACGGCGCGAGCGACGCGAGTGTGTGGTACGCCGACACCGACGGGGACAGCTACGGCGACGCCTCCGTTCCTGAAACCGCTTGCGACGCGCCCGCGGACTACGTGGTCGACGCTTCCGACTGTGACGATGGCCGGGCGCTCACCCACCCCGGCGCGACCGAAACCTGCAACTCCACCGACGACGACTGCGACGGCACCGTGGACAACGCTGCGGCCGACGCGCTGAGCTTCTATCAGGACGCAGACGGCGACGGGTATGGCGATGCCTCCGTCTCGACTGATGCCTGCTCAGCGCCCTCCGGGTACGTTGCCGACGACACAGACTGCGACGTCGTAGATGCTGCCGTAAACCCCGGCGCGACCGAGACCTGCAACCTCGCGGACGACGATTGCGACGGGAGCGTGGACGAGGGCGCGTCGGCCACCACCTGGTACAGCGACGCCGACGGAGACGGCTACGGCGACGCGTCGGTGAGCTCCACTGACTGCTCTGCGCCTACCGGCTATGTGAGCGACGACACCGACTGCGACGACACCGACGACACCGTAAACCCGGCCGCCACCGACAGTTGTGACAGCATTGACAACGATTGCGACGGCACCGTGGACGGGAGCGGATGCACCCTCGGCTACGGCGGCCACCGCATCGATAAGGATGGCTCCTACTACTACGCACTGTACAGCGATCCGGGCTTCGGCATCCTGGGTACCAGATCCTGGTACGGCTCTTCAGATGCCGCCAATGCGCCGGAAGGCGTCACCTGGAACGAGGACCAGACCGTTCTCTACTACAACGACCTTTACGGACGCGTCTTCGCCCAGTCCGAGCCCTTCGACGCCACCTCCACGCTCATCGGCACGTTCGCGCTCGGCCAGATCGGCGGCGGCGTGGTGTTCGACGACACCTACTACGTGGGCGACTACGCGGGGGGCAACATCTACGCGATGAACGTGGCCACCGGCAGCACGAGCCTCTACGCCAGCCTCGGCTCCACCGCCTGCAAGCCCTACTTCGGCAACAACGCGATGTCGATCGACGAGGACGGCAAGGTGTACGTCGCCTCGAGCTGCGGCATCGTGGTGTACGAGCCCGGCGTCCCGGCCATCCAACTCAACAGCTACACCGGCCTCATCTCCGCCGTAGCCATGGATGCTTCACAGGAGCTCTACAGCCTCGACTATTCTGGCAACATCGTCCACTTCGACAAGTCCACCGGCGCCACCCTCAGCACGGTACGCATCAGCTACTCGCCTTCCACAACCTGGGCCCTCGCCATCGACGAGAGCGACAACATCCTGGTGAACTATTGGGGCGAGCAGCGGGTGTACGACCTGGCCACCGGGGCCCTTGTCACCAGCTTCAGCTCGATCACCTTCTACCCGGGCACGACTGGCTACTACTGGTACGTCACCTGGTAGAGCGTCGGGACATACCCGGTGCGCCCAACCCCACTTCCCAACTCGACCGACATCCGCCACACCACCTCCCCGGCCGGAGTGATCTCGGTCATCGATCCCGACATGGTCCACGCGACAAGGTAGTTACCTCCGTCTAACTTGCGTACATCGCCGAGGATCGGATCGTAGATGCCCGATTCATTCACGAACTCGAACGTGCGCTTCAGCGTGGCGGCCTCCACATCCCAGGTGTAGGCCGCAACGCGCGACACCAGCGGCGAATGGTGAGTGCCGTTGTCATAGAGTACAAAGCCATCCGCCCAGGCATGACTCATGTGGGCGTGGCTCCACCACGTGCGGTTCGGACCGTCCACGTCATAGGCACGGTCAGGATCGATGGTATCGCCATCCTCATCGGTAAAACTGCCAAATCGCCCCCCCGCCTGCCAGTTGAGAGCGCCGGACTGACGGCCCACCGCCACGATGGCGTCGAGAAACTTGGGCGTGTACAGGAAGGCATCGCGCTCGGCGTCGAAGATCAGCGTATTTCCGTGCGTAAAATCCTCGCCCCCCACCACCGGCACCTGACTCGCGCTGTGTGAACAGACATGCCAGGGCGTGTGTCCGTAGTCATCCAAAATCGAGAAACTCGCCGCGCGGGTCCATCGATCGAGGGCGCGGTGTAGATCGCGTCTGAGGTGATTATGGCAGTATCGCCGCTTTCGAGGACCACCTCGCGCTGCTCGAACTCCAGCCAGGCCATCGACCCATCGGGAAGCTCGATGGCGTCGTGGTGGCCGTTCGGCAACTCGCGGAACGTGTGGCTGGACCCGTCCAGCGCAACCACGCCCACACCGCCCCAACCCGAACCGAAGAAGTCGTTGTCGATGTAGATGATTCGACGCCCATCCTCGCTGAGATGGGCGCTGGGGATGAGCGCGCCAGACCGCGACTGCATGGTCCAAACGAAATCGCCTTCCCGATCGACCAAAGCGAGAAAACTGGTCGTGGCCTGGAAGATGCACATGAGCACGAAGCCATCTCCCTCCCACGCCGCAGGATCGACATCCGTGATCTCTACGACAGGCATCCCCGCGAACGGAGCGGCGATGGTCACTTCCGTGGGTTCGGAGCGCCACTCCAAGCCGTCGAAATCGACCGTCACGGCCCGCATCGCGTAGGTCCTTCCGCTCTTCACCTCGAGCACCGTGGCGGAGGACTCCCGGCTCGTCGGGGTGGACTTGTCGAACGCGCCATCCAGCCCATATTCGACGCGACTGACGCCCTCGATTCCCGTCCAGGACACATGGACCACGTTCGGGAGCGCCGGGTCTACCGTGACCTCCAGAGCGCCCATGCCCTCTTCCTCACGCAGCTCCCCGCAGGCAAGCGCAAAAACGAAGGACAAGCCGACGCTACGCACGACCACCACGCGCGAACAGTGGTTCCTCCTCCCCATCCCAAAGTCCACGGCCAAACAAACGTTCTGGTTCGGCCGCGTGGGTGAGGCCCGCCAACGCATCTACCAAAAGCAAGCGCTCGGCCCCTTCGACAGGGAGCGGCTCCCCCAAAAAACGCTGCCAACCACCGAGGAGCACCCCGGTACGGTCAAGCTCTGGGAGGTGACGAGGCGGAGATTCCGCGACGACGCGCTCGCCATCGCAGCGCACGAGTCCTCGGCCATCGTCCAGGCGAAGGCTCCACCTCAGCCGGCGCTCCCGCCAAACGGCAGCGTACGCGGACCGCCCCGCATCGCTGTGCCACACGACGAGCGCCGAGGGAAAGGCCCCGGCGACGATCTCGGCCGGGTGGACGGGTGCCTGCCGCCTGGCCAGCGTGCCCAGCGAACCCGCCGACATTTCCCCTTCCGGCGTGAAGAAGCCGCCCTCGGGGTAGGTGAACGATGCGGTCCACACCAGGCGCTCGATGGCCCCGTGCCACACATCGGCCGGCCGCCACGGCCCCACCACGCTCACGGCCAGCGCCGCCCACGGTTGCAGCCAACGCCGCTCCAGCCGCGGCTGAAGTTCCCGCAGCAGTCGCCCCGCCGAGAGCGGTTCCAGGGTGTGAAGCTGAACGAGATCCATGCCTGCCTACGATACCCCGGTCACGCGATCATCATACCGGCAACACAGGCCGTCATGAACGTTGCCAAACAGCCGCCCAGCATCGCGCGGAACACGAGCGCAGCGAGATCGTCCTTCCGGCCGGGCGCGAGAGGGCCTATTCCGCCAAGTTGGATGCCAATACTTGCGAAGTTTGCGAATCCGCACAAGGCGTAACTCGCAATCACGGCGCTCCTCTCGGAGAGCGGCGTAGGGCTCGCTTGGATCTTTCCGAGATCGATGTACGCGATGAACTCGGTCAGCACGATCTTCTCACCCAGCAGTTGCCCCACCACGCCCGCCTCGGCCCACGGCACCCCGATGACAAACGCGATCGGCGTGAAGGCCCATCCCAGTGCCCTCGACAAGGACATCGGTTCCCCCGCGAAAGGAATGAGCCCGACCAGGGCATCGGCCATGGCAACGAGGGCCACGAACGCGATGAGCATGGCGGCCACGTTGATGGCGAGCTGCATGCCTTCGCTGGCGCCTCGGGCGGCTGCCGCCATCACGTTGCCATCCGGCCGTTCGTCATGGAGCCCCATGCTGGTGGCGGTCTCCGGCTTCTCGCGTTCTGGAACCATGACTTTTGCGATGACCAGTGCGGCCGGCGCGCTCAAGATGCTGGATGTGACCAGATGCCCCGCGATGCCGGGCACGTCGTGGAGGAACGCCACATAGGCGGCCAGCACGCCGCCAGCGGTGTTGGCGAACCCTCCCAGCATGATGCAAAAGAGCTCGCTGCGTGTCATCCGCGCGATGAACGGCTTGACCAACAGGGGGGCCTCGGTCTGGCCCAGGAAGATGTTGGCGGCGGTGCTCAGGGTCTCCGCGCCGCTCGTGCCCATCGTGCGGAACATCAGCCAGGCCATGCCTCGGACCAAGCGCTGCATCAGCCCAAGGTGGTAGCTGACCGCCATCAACGCCGAGAAGAAAATGATGCTGGGCAGAATCCAAAACGCAAAGGACTTCATCGGCGGGGAGATATGACCCGCGTAGAAGGTCATCTTGCCGTCGGGACCCGCGATCTGGTGCGGCTCGACAGTCTGAAACGCAAAATCGGCGCCCTTCTCCGAGAAGCCGAGCAGCGCGCGCACCCCAAGATCCACATAGTGGAAGAAAAACTGTTGGGCAACCGGCGAAAGCACGAGAAGCCCAAACAGCAGCTGCAACCCGATACCCCACAGAATCACCCGCCACGGGACCTTGCGCCGGTTCTCGCTCATCAGCCATGCCAGGAACACGAGCACGAAAAGGCCAAAAAAGGAGACGAAGCGCATCAGCTGCGACCCAACGCGGCCGCAACCTCGGCATGGATGAACCGCTCCCCGGCGCCGACGCTTGCATCCGCGTCGTCCAGCGGGGGCACGGCGTTGGCGATGTTGCGGATCACGAACAGGTCCCCGGGGGCGGAGCTGGTCAAGAGTTCCGGTACCACCCGGCTATCGCTGCACCCGACGTAGAGCGCGCCGGGAGACTGATGCTCGCTCGCCAACTTCTGGAGGAACGGCGCGGCTCCCGCCGCGTATTCCCGACGAAAGGTGGCGTGGCCCTCCAGGAGCTGCTTCATGGACTAATAGTCGCACATCGGCAGGCGAACACGGGCGGCCGCCCGATCGCCCGCGACGATCACCGGGAAGAAAACCCAGGTGTTCAGCGCATCGAACACCTGGCCGCTCACCTCGATCTCGCCGCTTACCCAACGGGTCTTCTGGACCTTGCCCGTGGCGTCGAGATCTACGTCCACAAAACAGGCCCCGGTGGGACGGGTCTGCCCCCATTCGGGAGGCGCGAAGTTCCGCACGTACACCGGGGGGGTGCTCGTGCGCTTGGGCAGGGGGGTGGTCACGCCATTGACCAGAAGCAGGACCGAATGCGCGGGGACGAGCTCGGCATCGCTGCGGCGCACGAAGATCGGCGCCGGAAACACGGACTGCAACGACGGTTCGCCCGGTCGACTTGGCCATTCCCAGGACTTTACATTCGCCTCGGCATCCGCCTTCGCGGCGGATGGACACGCTTCTGCCCGCACCTGCACCGGAACGCCGCGGTTATCGACCAGAACCCGCACATCGCACTTGTAGCTGCCGGGCGGATAGTCATCGAATGCGGCATTGACCGGCGTATTGTCGCCGTAGCTGGGTTCGATCTCCGACCAGTGAACGGCCCGCACGCCTTCGAACGCCAGGCCGTTGTCGGGCAGCGGTTCCGCCTCGGGGATGGGAGGTTCGTACACCGTGGGGTCGTCCTGGCGAGGCACGACGACAAAACGGTCCTTCGGAAGAGGCGCGTACCAGATCAACGAGAGGCGCAGCCACGGGTAGAACGGATTCACGCCATCCCGCTGCCAGATGCCCACATCGCCATAGGTGATCGGGTCGGTAAAGAGCATGCTGACGCCGGCATCTCCCCCGACCGACAGCCCGGGAGCGGGCGTCATCAGCTCCCCTCGGAACCCGGCGTAGAGACCGGCGCTTCCGTAGGAATCGCCGAAGCCCCCGATGGCGAGCCCATAGATGCCGCGGTGTTCGAAGTGGCGGCGACGGCTTGAGATCGCGATGTCGGCGTGAAAGGTCGGCACCCACAAGGGCGTGAGATCCCCAGGAATGAAGTCCTGATCCACATCTACGCCGCCCGAAAAACTCACCTGTTCGCCCAGGTGAACCCGCCCCTCGGCCCCAAACCAGCCGGCACCGCCCACGCTGGCCACTGCGCCCACGAAGCCGACGATGTGCTTGCGAGGCAGGTAGCTTTCCACGCTGAACGTGTTGGAATACAGCAATTCCCCGGCGATCGGCTTGCCGTCTTGCGTGGCGGGGTCGAAGGTCCACTGCACGATGGCGGTGGCAAGCGCGTAGTAGGGGTCATCGGCACATTCGATGCGCTCGACATCCTTGACCACGCCGGCAGCGGTGAGGAGGATGCGAACCTTGCACGGATAGTCGCCCCGCGGAACCATCCGATACGATTGAGGCATCAGCGCTTCCACGCTGGGGTGGGCGACAGGCGGAAGGTAGCCTGCGGGCGGGCCATCGGCGGCGCGAGCGGTCAGGGAGAGCAGGAGGAGCATCACGACGGGGCCTCGATGCGCGCGAGCACGAGTGGGCGGGAGGCGGCAACGTGCCCGATCGCGAAGGCGCCGGCCACCTCTGCGAGCGCGCGATCCACGCCTTGGTCGGCGGTCTGGAGCGTGGCCAGCGGTTCGCCCCGTTCCACACGGTCCCCGACCTTGCGGTGAACCAACACGCCCACCCGTGGATCCACGGCATCTTCCGCCCTAAGCCGGCCAGCGCCCAGCACGAAGACCGCCCGGCCGATGGCGAGCGCGTCGCACCGGGTCACAAACCCGGAGGCGGAGGCCAGCACCACACGTTCCGCTGGAGCACGAGGGAGCGACCGCAGATCGCCGCCCTGGGCATGAACCATGCGCGCAAACCGCTCGTAGGCGGCACCGCTGTCGAGGACGCGTTCCGCATCGGGATGGCCCGCCAACGCGAGGGTGAGAGCGCGAAGGTCGGCAGGACCTTTGCCTTGAAGCGTTGCGATCGCTTCCACCACTTCATTGGCGTTCCCCGCCGCGATGCCAAGGGGTTGCTCCATGTCTGTTATGGCTGCGCTGGTGTGAACCCCGGCGCCGTTGCCCACCCGGACCAGCGCCTCGGCAAGCGCGCGGGCCTCACCCTCCGTCTTCATGAACGCCCCCGAACCCACCTTTACATCGAGCACCAAACGATCCAGCCCTTCCGCCAGCTTTTTGGAGAGGATGCTCGCCACGATCAACGGGATGCACTCCACAGTCTGCGTTTCGTTGCGCAAGGCGTAGAGCACCCGGTCGGCGGGAGCCAGTTCCCCCGTTTGCCCACTGATGAAACAGCCGACATCGGCCAGAGTCTGCCGGAGAGCGGCATCGTCCAGGTCGCAGCGGTAGCCGGGAATGGCTTCCAACTTGTCGAGCGTGCCGCCGGTATGGCCGAGACCACGCCCGGAGATCATCGGAACGCGCCAACCCAGCTCGGCCCAGAGCGGGGCGAGCACCAAGCTAACCTTGTCTCCCACGCCGCCCGTGCTGTGCTTATCCACGAATGGGCCTTCGATTCCCAGCCAGGAAAGCAGCGTTCCCGAGTGGGTCATCTCGCGGGTGAGCGCCACCGTTTCGGCATCGTCCATCCCGCGCGAAAAGACAAAGGCCAGCCACGCTGCGGCCTGGGGGCGCGAGACGACTCCCGACACCACACCCCCCACGAACGAGGCGATCTGGGCGTCGGTGAGGCGCCCGCCGGCGCGCTTGATGCGAAGGATTTCGTCGATCATGGGGGCAGCGCCCGCCTAACCAGAAACGGGGGAAAGGGCTCGCCGCCCTCTCCCCCTACCGCACCATTCCCTCCGGCCTCCAACCTTCGATCCCGGCCTACGGTGCCAAGCGCGTTATTAACGCGCCGGGCGTGGATCTGTCCCCATCCCGCCCAGCCGCAGAGCCGCAGTCACCCATGGCACCAGGCCGTTTCATGCACTTGGGAAGGCACGGAACGCACCATGGGGGACTCACCAGCGTTAATCCTCACAACTCTGAGCTCAGGATGTTCCCCCCCCGCGACTGCGGCGAACACGAACCCGCTGCGACCTACGAAGACCGTTGGTTCACACTCGGCGATGTCACGCCGGACCAGCAAGAACTGTCGGAGGTGGCCACCCCTCGCCTTCGGGGCCACGAGCGGGTGCTGCATGTCGGCATAGGGGCTTCCGACCTCGCCCGGAGATGGCAGGACCGGGTGGCACGGATCGATGGCATCACGGTCGTTCAGGCCGAGATCAACGCGGCCCCTATCTTCCCCACCTACCGTACCGCCCTGAGAAACAAGTACGCCCCGGGACCGTGGGCCGGGCCCTACGACCTGATCGTAGACAACAATCCGGGCTCCTTCGCCTGTTGTCAAAGGCATGCGCGGGCGTGGCTCGACACGGCCGCCGGCCTGTTGGCTCCAGGCGGGGCCTTCGTCACCCACGCACGCGGGTGCGGCTACCGAAAGCCGACCGGTGTCGCGATGGGATGGTGGTCCTGGTGGGCATACGGGCGGCGGCGACGGTTGTCGGTGGAACGCTGGACTACGGCCGTGTGGGCGTGGCGGAAGGGCGGCGCACAGCCCAGCCACCAGGCTATATATGGCAGAAAATCATGAACATCGATCGAGTGACACCTCGATGAACCGCCGTCCCGGGCCCAACGCGAGTGCGTTCGCGACGCGTGCACACAAGCCCGCCCACCGACCCGAAGTGAACCCGTACCGCGATTCGCACGAGGCGTTCGGGCGCGAACTGATCGCGGCCGAGCAGGCCCCCGAGCGCAAGGGCCGCTGGGAAATCGAGTTCGGTCGGGTCGCGCCTATCGTGCTCGAGCTGGGGACCGGCAACGGCAGCTGGTTGGCCACCCGCGCCGCAGCGAGCCCCGACGCCGACTGGATCGGCCTGGAGATCCGCTACAAGCGGTGTGTACAGACCGCGCAGAAGGTGGTGGGTGTGGGTTCGACAAACGCACGGGTGGTGCGGTATTCTTGGTTCGAGCTGGACACCCTGTTCGATCCCGGCGAGCTCAGCGGGATCTGTATCCACCACCCCGACCCTTGGTCCGCTTACTCCAAAGCCAAGCATCGACTGATCGGTCCTGCCTTTGTGGCCCAAGCGGCGCGCCTGGTGCGCCCGGGCGGCGACCTCCGGCTCAAGACCGACTTCCTGCCCCATCGCGAAGCCTTGTTGAACGCACTCGCCCAAGCCCCCGGATGGGATCTCGTCGCGACCTCCGACGACATCCTGAGCGCAGGCGCGCCCTGGCCCGACGACATCGTTACCGGCTATCAGGCCAAATTCGATGGACTGGGGCTGCCCGTGTACGCAGCATGGTTGCGACGGGTCGGGTAGCCCGCCCCCTTCGCCGCAGCGCTCCAGCGCCCATTGCCAATCCGGTCAATCCCGCGCCAGCGCACCCCCCGCAATCCTCTACCGGGGCAGCTCCGGTCGGGTCCGTCCCAAGCTGCCATTCCTCCGCGTTGGTGTAGCCATCGAGATCGGGGTCGGCAGCGCCATCGTCGCGCGAGGGGTCCAACCCCTGTTCCCTTTCCCAGGCATCGCCCATCGCGTCGTGATCGTTGTCTGCGGGCAGCTCCAGATCGACATCCTCCACAACCGTGCCGTGGTCGAGGAGCAAAACGCCGGCCCCCGCTTGAGACCGCGAAGCGTCGTACCACATGGGCGCCCAGCCCGGATCGGCGGAGCAGTACCAGTAGTAAGAACCACCGACCGTAACGGTCGTTTTGTCCACACCGAGCACCGTGTAGCTTCCGTCACGGTCTGTGGTCGTGGTCCAGTCTCGCCGCTCGCCCGTGGTCTCTGTCACCGCGATGGTTGCACCGTAAACGGGGTTGCCTTCCTCGTCGGTAACGGTCCCCGAGACGCTCGCTCCCATCGGAAGCGTCCATGCGTGCTGCGTCGGCCCGTCGACCGGAAAGGTGAGGCGCTCACCGTCGTCGTCCAGGATGAAGCCGGAGGGGAAGCCGCCATCCTCCCCGTAGACATAAACGTAAAAGTCACCAGGATACAGGCCGGTAAGGGTCACAGTCCCATCCGCTGCCACGCTGTCGCCACGGCCGACCGTGTAGGTGTCGTTGTAGACCAGCACCGACACCTCATCCAGGATCCCCTCCCCTGAAAAGACAAGCGTCAGCGTACTTTCTTCGGGGAGCGTTAGATCGATGCGGGCATCGTCTCCCTCGTTTGGCACCGACAGCGTGCCACCCGGTCGGTCCAAGTCCGGAAAGTAGGTTGTGCCGAGGCCCGGCGACTGCGCCCAGGTGACTACTTCTCCGGGCGGCAATCCATCGGCGACATAGGTGCCATCTGCCTGGATCGGGGCGGCGAGCACCTGCTGACTTGAGTAGACAAAGGCCGAGCCCGATGAGACCGGTCCCGAGGGGCCGGAGATGACCCCCGACACGCGGATACCGTCGAGCAACGCCATATCGCCTACATCAAACGCGCCGCCTGCGGCCAACGACGCTCGCTCGCTGTACGCCTCGGCGTAGGCGGCTCCGAGGTACTGTGCGGGCCACCCTTCCCCCTTCACATGGATGTTGAAGGCAGAGCCGGTAAGCTCGGCGTCCAACCCAACCACTTCGAAACCACCCTCCTCGTCCGTCACATCTGACCGCGAGATGAGGCTGGTGCGGGGCTCGGCGCCGTACACGGTCACCTGCATGTCCGGAATGGGCTCCCCGGCGAGGTCTACGACGCGCCCGGAAACGCTAGCACCGACCTCAAGAACGGAGTCAACGTCTCCGACTGTGCCCGAAACCAGCCTGCTCTCCGCAGCGCACGCGTCCCACGCGCCGCCGTAGAAGCGATCGCCATGGGGATCACCGTTCGCGGGCAAAAATCGGATTCGGTAGCGGTCCTCAGGAAGTCCCGCGATTGTCCACTCTCCGCCGATGCGGCTGGTCGCGTACCCATACGCAAACCGGGAGTCGTAAGCCAATACGGTCGCCCCTTCGATCGCTTGGCCATCCACGCTGGTCAGCCGACCGGAGATCTCGCCCGCGAAGGCAAGGGCCATCCAGGCGATCATTGCCCGACCTTAAGCCCGTAAGCCGCGAGGCGCGGGAGCACGCCACTGTCGCCTTCTTCATCCAAGTGAAGTTCGATGGGCGCCGGATCCAGTCCAAACCAATCGACGACGGCGATGACTCCTTCCCCGTACCCGGATGCCGCGGTGGACACCAGAACCAGCGAGTCCGGCTCGTTCGCCTGTTCGTTTGCCCAAGCCGCCGCTGCATCGAGCGTGAGTTGCCGGGCACGGAGCGGGTCGTAGGCACACACGGCCAGCGCGACCACGCCGGCGGCGACACCCATCCAGTCCCCGGGAAACAGCGTGGACAGCACGATGGGAAAGGCCGCGACGGCGAGCCGCCAGCGCTGCGGACGGCGCACATCGACCGCCAGCACATGGATGTGTCGAATCTGCGGCGAAGGCCTGCCGGCGATCACTGTCCACGCGGCGGCCCGCGGCCAAACCGACATGCCACAAGCCACAACCACTGCGAGCGCCAGCGCCAGCCCGCCGGCGACTATCGCACTCCCCACCCACAGCCAGCTCAAGGAAGCCGCCGATAGGGAGCCGGCTGCGACCACCAAAACATCGCGATTCGCAGGTACGAGGGCCGGATGACCAAAGACCCGAGCGGGGTGTCCCGCCCCCGCCACGCGGTCAGCGAGCGCCTGCATACCGCTCCGCGCGCGAGGGCCCACCAGCAACGGCGCGCCATCGGAAGTGGCGCAGGCGGTGAAAGAAACGGGGCTCATGGACGCATCCCCAGCATACCGCGGCGACCGCGCGCTTGCCGATGAGCGCCGAACCCCGTAGCATGCGGCACTGAGGGGAGGAGTCCGGATGCGTTTCCGCGGGGCCGAGTACACCGGGCGGGGCCAGATCATCGCCATCATCGACAGCGGCGTAGACGTGCGGGACCCGCGCCTCACTGGCGCGAAGCTCACGGGCTGGAACATCACGCTTAACGCGACCGCTCACGCGCTTCTGGCCTCCGACTACGCCGACGAAAACGGGCATGGAACCGAGATCGCCGCTGCTGTCCATGCTTTTGCCCCCGAGGCGGAGCTGATGTGCATCAAGATCATGGACGGCAAGCTTCGCACCAGCGCCGACCTGATGGCCGCCGCGATTGAGCTGGCGGCGAAAAACGGCGCCGGCGTGATCAACCTCTCGCTGGGTACGCCGAACATGGGGAAAGCCCTGCTTTTGCGCGACTGTTGCGCGAACGCGGTCGAACGCGGCTCGATCGTGGTCGCAGCCGCGCATCCGAAGGGGGAACGCGCCTACCCCGCCGACCTCCCGGAAGCGGTGGGAGTCGCCAGTCACCCGGATTGCCCCCCCGAGAAGTTCTATTTCTTCGCCCCTCACCGCTTCCCCGCTAAGCAGTGGGGGGCGCTCTCCGGCAAGTTCCTCGCCCACGGAGCGACCGCGCCCACGAAGGGGCAGGAACGGGGAATCTACCGGGGTTCGGGGCTGGCAACGGCAAACCTCAGCGGTCGGATGTCGTGCCTGCGCGAGGCGCTCCCCACTGACCCGCCGGTGAACATCATTGAGCACCTGCGCCAGATCGCGCTTACGCCGGCTCCGGAAATCGGGTACGCCTGACCGTGCCGCTGGCGACCCTCGCCGGGGATGTGGTGGCGGTGGCGCTGGACATTCACGGCCTGCCCGTGGATGTGGACATCGACCTCCAAGTCAACGCCCGCACCGATGCCATCGGCGACCTGAACGCCACCGTTCTTCCGCTCTATGTGGGACGAGCTGGTGCCCAGCATCGCCACCGTGACCCACCTGACCGTGAACGGGGCCGGTTTGACCATCCCGGACGGCGCGGCGGATGACGGCAATCCCTTCGATGTCACCCTCAGGCCCACATGGTCGCCGCGGGTCGGCACGCAGCTCAAGCTCCCCAGGTTTGAGCTGCGGCCCGCGTGGGGGGAATGGGAGATCGCCGTTTGTGGCGGGGTTGGCTACGAACCGACCCCGTTGGTGAGCCAGTCCAGCGCCACCGCGCTCCTCGATGGCAACCGCACAATCTTCGCGTTGGGCTTGGGTTTGAGCACGATGATCCTTTCTGACGGCCGGAAAACCCGTGCCGCGTACGCCTCGACGGCTTCTTCCAGTACCACATGCTCCAGCAGGGCTCCCTGGACCGAGGCACGCCGGAAACGCCCACGGCAGGTTACTCGCGCAATGGCACGCCGATCCCCATCGGCGGGCATCTTCTGGCGGCTGGCGTACAATGGGGTCTTGAGTACTGAATGGGCGGCTCCCTAAACGAACTGTGCGCTTGGGCCGCCGCCCTTTCCGCTGGCGATCTCCCTGAGGACATCGCTCGCATCGCCCGGCTGCAGCACCTCTCCCTGGCGGGTGCCGCCCGTCGGCTGTCGGTGCTGCCTTCCGGGATTGCGTGCGGCAAATCCGAGGCCGGCACGCTAGCCGCCTTCCTCCTGTTCAACTTCGACGACCGACTGCTGGGCGGCCGCGTGGGCGCCGCGGCCGTTCCGGGCAGCTGGACGCAAGCCACAGGCACGGTCAATGACCTGATCGTGGCCACCGTCGTCGCCAACGAGTTGGCCGGTCGCGCCGGTCTTGCGGGCCTGCTGGCCCATCGCCCCGACCAGATCGAGGTGCGCACGCTGCGCGTGGGTGCCGCTGTGATGAGGGCCAAGCTCAGCGGCGGGAGCGCAGCCGATCTGGAAAGGGCGGTGAAAGGCGCGATGGGTGGGGTCGGCAACGTGCCCATGTCCGCCGCGGCAACCGTGTCCGGTGCGTTGAGTCTGGCGCGCAGCATCCTCGACGCCTCTGATGGCATGGCCACGGAATCCACGGCAGATGCCGCCCCGGCGCTCGACCCCTGGTCGGGCTCAGGAACCGTCTGGCTTACCCGCACCCTGCTCGTACCGCGCTTTCCGGGCACGCCTTGGGCAAACGTTGCCTTAGAGGCACTGGATACCATCCTCGTCCGCCACTTGAAGGCCGGAGAAAAGCGTCTCCGCGCCGACCAGGTGGAACGGATCGAGCTGCGTACCGCGTTCAGTCCGGCCGCTACGGAAGCGGGCAGCCGCGGCCTGGCGGCTCCGGCGCTCGGGGCCTGGTCGATCGCGGAAGCCTTCGGCGTGATGGTCGCGCATCACGAACTGGGCCCAGAATGGATCGATGCCGGCGCGGCTCCGGGCAAGGTGGAGGAAGTGGCGGCGGTCGCCTCTCGCGTCGAAATCGTCCACGACTGGCGTCTGAACGTGCGCAAGGGGCGTGCGGCGGCCGAAGCGCTCGGACCTCTCCTGGGTGAGGTCGGCGTTCTCGCCGTTCTTAAAGCCGCCAAGCCGCTTTTCGTGAGCCGACCCAACCTGGAGGGCTGGGGCCCGATGCTCGGGGAACGCCCGTGGGCCATCGTCCAGGGCCTGCTGCAGAAAGGTGGCCTGCCAGCCTGCACGCTCGAAGGTGCCCAGCTTTGGCCCACCGATGTGAAGCTGTACACCACGCGGGGGGGGTGGTGGCCGGAGCGCCGCAACGTGCCCACGGGGGGTGGGGAAAGCCTGGAGGCTGCGGCCAAGGCTCGCTACGCCCACGATACCCGTGCCGACCGCTTGCTCAGCGCGCCTGGCGCCCAGCCAGCCGCCGAATGGGTGGCGGAGCTGCTCAGTTGATCGCCATCCTGCACGCCCTGAACACCCTCGCCGGAACCGTTTACGGCGGCGCGCTGGCCGCCTTCGCGCTCCTGCTCTTGTTCCGGGCCAGGATCCCCCACGTCCGCACCGAGGACATCGTGAGGACCTACCGCGCCTTCGGTGGCGCGCTGGGGGTCTCCCTCGGCATCTTCGTCGGCACCGAGCTGTTTCGGCATGTCACGGGGTCGAACGCCGGTGTGCCGCTGCCGGGAGCGATGGCGCTCCACTGGGAAACGGCGAATGAGGCCATGTACTCGTCGAAGTTGCTGCTGCTCTTCGTCGCATGGGTCAGCTACATCCACTTGGAGGTCTGGACCCTGGAGCCCGCCCGCCAGCTCGACCAGGCGGGCCAGATCAGCCGCCCTGACGCTTACGCGGAGACGACCATTCGTATCGCCCGACAGCTGAGCTTTAACGCAATATGTTTCACAGCGATCCTGGTACTTGGGTCGCTCACCGAGGCGTGGCCCTAATGCATCCTGCCGAGCCGGGGCCGTGGGCCGCCACCGAGTGGGGTTTCTTCCTGCTCTCCAACGCGATCATCTTCTACTTCTGCGCCCCCAAGGTTTGGGTGGATTTGCGCGGTTGGATAGCTCGAAAGCGGTAGTTCGGCTCAGTAGCCTTCGTGCTCGCCCAGCTTCGGAACCGGCCCCTGCACCGGACCGGTCGGGGGGTGCGCCAACCCATCGGCCGTGAACAGCCCCCTCCCCCGGATTTGGGGGTGCTCCGCCACCTCCTCAGGGCGAAGCACGGGGATCACGCAGGCGCCCCCGAGTCGTTCAATCCACGCATCGCGAGGGGCGGTGGCGAACAGGGCCCGAAGGGCCTCGGCCGAGGGTTCACCCCCGGCGGCCGCCGCGAGCACGTCGTGAAAGGCGGGTTCCAGGGCGGCGACGCTCACAAAGCCGCCATCGGAGCAGGCGTAGAAGGCATAGGCCGGCGACCCGCCGGTCAGCAGCGAGTCGGGAGGAGCGCCGGCCGCAAGCTGGGCGAACTGAGTCTGCTGAAGGCCCACGAGCCCGTCCAGCATCGCGATGTCCAGCCACCGGGGTCCGCGGCCGTTCAGGGCAGCGAGGATGCGCAGCGCCGCGACCAGCCCGCCCGCAGCAAGATCGCCCCATTGCAGACGAGGAACCATGGGTACGGACGCCCCAAACATGGACGCGAGCGACAAAAAGCCCAAGTCGTGGCCAGGGTGCGAGGCCAGCGGGCCGGTCTGGCCCCACCCGGTGATGGAAGCGACAACGAGCCTCGGAAACCGACTGCACAGCTCCTCAGGACCGAGGCCCAGGCGCGCCATGACCCCCGGCCGGAAGCTCTCCACCAAAACGTCGGACTCCCCGCAAAGCGCGAGAAGCCGCTCCCGACCTGCAGAGGAGCGAAGATCCAGGGCGATGCTCCGCTTGCCACGGTTCAGCGCGGCGAACCACGCCCCCACTTCCTGGCCATCACGCTGAAGCGCGGGCGGAATGTGCCGAAGGGTATCGCCCCGTACGGGCTCCTCGACCTTCAGGACCTCCGCGCCCAGCCCCTGAAGGCACAGCGTCGCGAACGGGCCGGGCAAGAGGCGACTGAGATCGAGGACGCGCATCGGCGGCGGTTATCCGCTCGGTTACAGCACCGGGATGGAGCCACTGGATTCCGCAGCCCGCCCGATCTTCGTGGTGAGCGACTCCACGGGCGATACGGCAACGCGGGTGGCCCGGGCGGCGCTACGGCAGTTCGAGGGCGCCCAGAACCCGGTCCAGGTTTTCGCGAACGTGGGGGACCGGGCGATGCTGGAACGCATCCTCAAGCAAGCGGCGCTTCAAGGAGCGTTCGTAGTGACTTCGTTGGTGAGCGCGGACCAACGAACCTTCGCGCAGGAGCTTGCCAAGGCCTACCGAATTCTCCATGTGGATGTGATCGGCAGCCTGATCACCGGGCTGTCCGGCTGGCTAGGCGAAGAACCGCAATCGATGCCGGGTCTGCTGCACCGCACGGATGCAGAATACTTCCGCCGCATCGAAGCCGTTGAATTCACGGTAAAGCTCGATGATGGCAAGGACCCTCGCATGCTCCCCCTCGCCGACATCGTGCTCACGGGCGTGTCGCGAACGTCGAAGACTCCGCTTTCCGTCTTTTTAGCGTATAAAGGCTACAAAGTGGCGAACGTGCCCATTGTGCTGGACCACGAACCGCCGAAGGAGCTGTGGTCTGTGGATCCCAAGCGGGTTTTCGCCCTCACCATCGACCCGGACTCGCTCCAGCAGATCCGCCGCCAACGCCTGAAGACCATGCGTCTCAACGAAGTCTCCAGCTACGGAAACATTGATTACATCCTGGCCGAACTGGAATATGCGGAGCAGTTGTTCCGTCGCAACCGGCAGTGGCCCGTGATCAACGTGACCAAGCGCGCCGTCGAGGAAACCGCACAGCTCATCCTCTCCCACCTCACCGGCGAAGGCGTGATCAACGACCGTCGCGAGGCCGGGCAGCTATAGTGCGCAACGGGGCCATGCGATGATCGGCAGCATCATCGACAAATACGAAGTCGTCCAGAAGCTGGGAGAGGGCGCCACCGCCACGGTCTACCGTGGGCGGCACATGGCCATTGGTAAGGATGTGGCGATCAAAGTGCTGCATCCCCACCTCACCACCTCCGCCCGCTACCGCGAGCGCTTCCATCGGGAGGCCCGGGCCGTCGGGCGACTCACACACGAGAACATCGTCAGCATCCTGGACTACAGCGGTCAAGGTGCAGGCGATTGCTACATCGTGACCGAGCTGGTCGATGGGATGACCCTCCTTGCGCTCATCGAAAACCACGGCTCGCTGCCCTCCGAAGTCCTCGTCGGCATCGGCGTAGAGCTGGCGATGGCGCTCGGGTTCGCTCACAAAGCGGGAGTCATTCACAGGGACATCAAGCCCGAAAATGTGATGGTGCGGCGGGATGGCGTGGTCAAGCTCATGGATTTTGGCGTGGCCCGCGTGCTGGACGAAGGCCAGATCACGCTGGATGGCTCGCTGCTCGGCTCCCCGGCCTACATGAGCCCGCAGCAGGCGATGGACGAAACGCTGGATGGCCGCACCGACCTGTTTTCCTTAGGCACCGTGCTGTTCCACGCCGTGACTGGCTGTGTGCCCTTTGCCGGTTCAAATGCTTCGATCATCCTTCGTAATATCATCGACGGCCAGCGGGCGGAAGTGCTCGAGATCAACCCCCAGGCGGCCCCCGCGCTGGCTGCGGTGATCGACAAGCTGCTGCAGACCAACCCCGACGACCGCTATGCCAACGCCGACGATGCGGCGGTCGCGCTCCAAGCCGTGCTCACCGAGTCGGGCCTCACCCCCGGACACCCAAGGATCAACCTTCGGGCCTGGCTCGTGCACCCCAAGGAGGTAGAAGCGGCGCTGACCGCCCACCTGCAGACCGACCTGCTCGACCGCGGCAAGGCGCGGCTCCAGAGCGGCGACACCGTCGGGGCGCTGCAACTGTTCAACCGGCTGCTGGCGGTAGACGAGAATCACGCCGAAGTGCTGGCGTTGATTCAGTCCTTGCACGCCGCGCCTCCCAGCGGGGGGCGCATCGGCCGCCTGGCCATGGTGGCGGCCGCAGGGCTGCTGCTCGCGGGGGTGACTGCCTGGGTCGCCTACCCACGCGCGGAGCCGCCCGCAGCGGTGAAAGCACCGGTCGTCGTCCAGGTTGCCGCGGCAGCACCCTCACAGGTGGCCCCCGCCATCGCCGTTCCGACGCTACCCAGCCCCGAGCCGGTAGTCGTTCGGGCTTCGACCTCCATCGCTCCCCAGGCGGCCGCTCGTCCCGTTCCCGTGCGCCCCGCTCCGCCCCGCGCCGCGGTGGCGGATGTGCCTGGTCAGGTCGTTCTCGAGCGCAGCTCGCCGGCATCGGTGTGGGTAGATGGAAAGCAGATCGGGCAGTTCCGAGGGGCGATTCCCCAGGACAGCTGGGTCGGCACGCGCAATCACCCGATCGTGCTCACGCCCGGCCCCCACCAGATAGAGCTGCGAAACCCGGCCCTGGAGACCTTCTCGCGAAGCGTAAACCTATCCCCGGGTGAGAGCCTGAAGGTCGCCGCCGACGTGAAGGTAAAGCCGACAAAGTGCTTGGTCAATGCGGGAATCCCCGACGATTGCCTCCTTACGGCCGGGGGCACAGCCTATGGAACGGTGGGCAAGATGGGGCGCGAGTTTAGCCTGCCGGGAGGCGGCGAAGTCAGCTTTGACTGCGGTTCCAGGGGGCGATTCCCCTTCATTGTGCAACCGAAACCCGGCTCCGAGACCATCGTGCCGGAGGTTCTACCGCCCGAGCTCCGACAGTGACCCCGGTGTCGCGCTTAGCGAAGGGCGAACGCCGGCCGCACCGCCATCATCGGCCCCTCGCCTATGCAATTGTCATCTGGCATGGTGCTTGCTTGGTCTTCAGTCAAATGGCCTGTTTCGTGACATGGGAAATGCCGCTGGCGGAAGAGGACAACGAACCTCCCGTGCTGATCAGCTACCCCCGCGAAAAAGACGAAGTCTTCGTCGTCGATTCGGACACGACCGCGTTTGTGTCGGCCCAGGACCCCGACTCTTCCGAACCGCTCAGCTTCAACTGGAACGCGGGGAACGAACCGCTCTTCGGGCAGCCGCAGATCACCGACCCCGGCGATGAAGAATCCGATCCTCCCCGCCGCCCCACCTGGATGTCCATCGTTGATGTGCCGTGGGACGAAGAACTCGACGGCGAAACGCTCACCTGCCGTATCTTCGATTCCGAAGGGGCAAAGGTAGAGATCGCCTGGCCCTTGGAGGTGCTGTGAACGCCATCTTGATCGCGCTTTCGCTCACCGCCTGCTCGGACAACAACTTGGATTACCTTGGAGATGCCTCGAGTACGCCCCCCGGGGAAGTGGAGCCGGGCACGCTCCGCATCGACGTGCATCCGGCGGCCGACGCCTTGGATCTTCTCGCCCAGAGCTTCGTCATGGCACCCGAAACCTATGAGGACCAACAGATTCGCCACCAACTGAGCGCCGCGGTCGCCATCTCCGGAACGTTGCTGGCCGAGAGCATGCAGGGCCTGGGGGTAGCCGCTTCCAGCCTCGGCCCCCTCGACGCCGTGGTTTTGGCTTCGCGCAGCGGACTGATCCAGGGCGGCGGCTCCAAGACAGACGCAGAGGGTTCCTTCTCGTTCCTGCTTCCCGGCCGCCAACCGTACTCCATCTCCATCGTCCCTCAGGATCCCACGCTCAGCCCCCTCCTGTTGCTTGCCAGCGAAGCGGTCGAGGACGGGCTTGTACTTGACCAGACGCTATCGAGTGGCGCCCCCGTTTACGGGCGCGTCACGGATGCCGCTGGCCTGGAGCTGGGGAATGTCTCGCTGCGCGTGAGCCGCGCCGACGTCGAGCTCCAAAGCGCCACGTTCACGACAAGCAGCAACGGGTGGTTCGTGGCTCGGGTGGAGCCAGGGTACGACTATTGGATCGAGACCGTGGGCGATGCCCTGGCGGAAGGCGGGCCCATCCCCAGCGTAAAGGTGCCTTTTTTCGTGGACGACCTGACCGGGGCGGAAGTGAACCTCGACCTGGGAAACCGTACCGCTGTGGAGATCCGCGGGCGGGTCCTGCACCCTCAGGGGGAGAAACGGTTCGAGTTCGGGCCGCATGTTCGGGCAACCAGCGGCCCCCTCGCCACGGGCACCCTCGTGGTCGAGATCGATGCCCAGTCCGACGGCCGGTTCGAACTGCCCCTCCTCCCCGGCGATTGGACCCTCGAGGTGTGGCCCAGCTCCGACCTGTTGGAGTACACGCCCTGGGTGCACTCCGCGACCGTGAAGTCTAGCCTAGACATCGGGGACATTAAATTCTTATCCCCAACCGAGCTGAGCGGAACCCTGACCGACGCGAGCGGCAACCCGGCAACCGGCGTAACTGTCACGGCCCTGGAAGTTGGCTACGGGGAGTACAGCTTCAGCGCCACCACCGACCGGGATGGCGTGTATGCGATGCGGGTGCCGCGCACCGAGGTGCGCCTTCAAGCCGTGCCCCCCACGGCAGCGGCGGGCGCCTACTTCCACCAGGTGCTGGACCTGCGGCAGGCCGACCTGACCCTCGATCACCCCCTCACCCTCGTCCCTGGTTCCGAGGTTCGCGGCGTGGCCATGCTGGATGATGCACCTGTACCCTTCGCGATGATTGAAGTGTACGACCACGCTGAGGGCTGGCTGCTCGCACGCTCGATGACCGACGCAACCGGCGCCTACAACGTTCGGGTAGACCTGCCGAGCGGCTCACTTCTTGAGGATGCCGATACGGCCGGAGACACAGGCAGCGACACCGGCCTCGATACCGGCAGTTGACCGGCGGCGGGGTGCGGCGTACCTTCGCCGCAGTGCCCTTGTGTTTGCTGGTCCTCGCGCTCGTCAGCTCCGTTTGGGCGGAGGATCCCGCCCCGACCGTAGTCACCGCAGAGCAACGCCTTGACGCCGCGCGAAGGTCTTATTTGGACGGCCTCATGGAGGAGGCGCGGGCCAGGCTGCGCGAGATCCTCAGTGAAGGGCGCAACTTGCCAGACGCAGTGCGGCAGGACGCGCTCGCCTACCTGGGTGACATCCTGTTTTCCGAGGAGGGCGCCAGCGCAGCGGACCCCTTTTTCCGGGCGCTGCTCGACGAGGCCCCCAGGTATGTGATGGACCCACTCCAGCACCCCGATGAGGTTGCACGCCACTTCGAGAGCCTCCGTCCCCGTTCAGCTCCGATAGATGTGCTGGTCGTACGGCCGCCTCCCAGCGCGCCCACGCCACCGCCTTGGCTTGCTCTGGCGCCGGGCGGGGTCTACTACTTCGCGCAAGGGAAGCCGGGCACCGGCGCAGCGGTCGCCGCCAGCCAGGCAACACTGCTGGTCGGGAACTTCATCCTCATCGGCCAACTGCGCGATCTGGGGAACGTCCATGCCGGCACCGATGAAGAAGCGGACTGGCGAGCCCTTGAGCTCGCCAGCAACCTCACCGCGGGCGCGTTCTACCTCAGCCTCCTCCTGCCCCCCGCCATCGAGTTCGGAGGTTGGGACATCGCGCGCCGGTCGGTGGCCCGCGTGGCCATCGCTCCCGGTGCGGTCACGGTGACCGGCTCATTCTGACGCGCCTCCCGAATGAGGTTAGGTGCATGAATGGCGTTTCTACGCGTAAAAGACAGCCGAACGGCTGAAGTGAAGGATGTTGCGCTACGGAAGCCCCTCGTGCTGATCGGGCGCGCCGAGGGCAACGACGTGCTCCTCGACGACCCGACGCTCGCCCCCACTCACGCCAACCTCCTCCGCAAGGGAAACCACTTCACCCTCTCGGTGATCGACCGTTCAAGCACCTTTCTCTTTCAGGGAATGCGGGCGCGCAGCACCGACCTTCGCGTGGGCGAAGAAGTCGGCTTCGGGCGCTTCGTGGTGACCCTGATGGAGGGCGACCCGAAAACGGAGTCTCGCACTGGGGTTGGGAATGCCCCGCTCGGTGAAGTGGCTCAGCTGAAGAAGCTGGTTGAATTCAGCCGAGCGATTGCCGCCGAACCCAGCCTCGAACGAACGTTCTCCGCGTTGCTCGCCAGCGTGGTCGAGGTCACCGGGGCCGAAAAGGGCTTCCTGATCGTGCTGCGGGATGGGGACCGGCACCTCGCCGCCAGCCACAACGTCGGAAAGGAAACCTTGGACCTCAGTCGGGTCAGCGATTCGATCGTGGACCGGGTCATCCGTGACCGCAAGTCCGTGATCGTCTCCGATGCGATGCGGGACAGCGAATTCGCCAGCGCACGAAGCGTGATGGAGCTCAAGCTCACGAGCGTAATGTGCGTACCGTTGGCCTACCGCAACGACCTGTTAGGCGTGTTGTACCTGGGAAATGACAACGTTCGAAACCTCTTTGCGCAGACCGACCTGGCCCTCTTGGAGGTCTTCGCCTCGCAGGCGGCCGTGATCCTCCATGCCGCCATCCGCTTGGACGAGCTGGTCCTCGTCAACAAGAACCTCCGCGACCAGCTCCGCACCACCGGGCAGGGAAACATCCTCGGGGCCTCCGCGCCGATGAAGGAAGTCTTCCGTATGCTGAAGCGCGTGGGCCCTTCCGACTTGTCGGTCTTGGTCCTGGGGGAAACGGGCACCGGCAAGGAGCTGGTCGCGAAAGAACTGCACCGCCTCTCTCCCCGCGCCGCCAAGCCCTTCATCAGCATCAACTGCGGTGCCATCCCCGAACACCTTCTTGAAAGCGAACTGTTCGGATACAAACGCGGTGCCTTCACGGGTGCGATCGCGGACAAAGTAGGCAAGTTCGAGGCGGCCGATGGCGGCACCATCTTCCTCGACGAGATTGGCGAAATGCCGATGCCGTTGCAGGTGAAGCTGCTCCGCGTTTTGCAGGAACGCACCATCGAGCGCGTGGGCGATGTGAAGGAACGCGCCATCGACATTCGCGTGATCTCGGCCACGAACAAGCGGCTTGAAGAGGAGATCGCCGCTGGTCATTTTCGAGAGGACTTGTTCTATCGCCTGAACGAAGTGGCCATCCAATTGCCATCGCTGCGTGAACGGGGGGATGACATCCTGCTCCTCGCCCAGTTTCTGCTCACCAGGTATGCCGAGCAATACGGAGCGAGGGCAAGGGGCTTTTCCGCCGGGGCGATCAACCTGCTGAAGTCCTACGCGTGGCCGGGCAACGTTCGCGAGCTAGAGAACCGCATGAAGAAGGCGGTGATCATGACGGACCGCAGCCAGCTTATCCCCGAAGACCTTGGGATCGTGACTACGGCGGCCGAATCCGTGAAGACCCTCGCCGAAGCCGAGGAAGACTTCAAGATGAGCTACATCAAGCGGGCGCTCGACGCCAACAGCTGGAACAAAGCTCAGACCGCCCGAGTCCTCGATGTCGACCCGCGCACCATCTTTCGGTACATCGAGAAGTTTGGAGAGGGGTAGTTCCGGGGGAACGGGGGAGGCAGGGGCGGGAGCGCGGAGGGACCGACCAGTTCTAACCGGCGATCAACCGGGCCCGGCCAAGGTCGCGGCGC
>CAMBIK010000023.1 GCA_945867435.1 Klebsiella pneumoniae | reverse complement strand
GGCATCAGGCTGGTCCGGATCCTCGATCTCCGGGCACAGGTCGCAGGCATCCCCGAACCCATCGCCATCAGAATCGGCGTTGGTCAGGTCGGTCGCGTCGGGGCACAGGTCGCACGCGTCGCCCACGCCATCGCTGTCCTGATCCAGCTGCGCCTTGTCAGAAATGGCGGGGCAGAGATCGCAGGCATCGCCAAACCCGTCGGAATCAGTGTCGGCGTTATCGGCATCCGGGGTGCCGGCGCAGGTATCGCAGGCATCGCCAAACCCGTCGGCATCGCTGTCGGCCTGGTCGCGGTTGTAGTCGTCCGGGCAGTTGTCGCAGGGGTCGCCGAAGCCGTCGATATCGGAATCATCGACCTCCTCCGCGATCTCCTCGCATTCATCGCACGCATCGCCGAACCCATCGCGATCCTGGTCGGCCTGACTGAGATTGGCCACGTTGGGGCAGTTGTCGCAGTCGTCACCCAGGCCGTCGTTGTCGAGATCATCCTGATTGTTGAAGAGGCCGATGCAGTTGTCACACTCGTCGCCGGCCTCGTCGCCATCCTCGTCGGCCTGATCTTCATTATCGACGGTAGGGCAATTGTCACAGGCATCGCCCAAAGTGTCGGCATCGCCGTTGCCCTGCTCGTGATTTTCCACGCCGTTGCAGTTGTCACATGCGTCGCCCACATAGTCACAATCGGCATCGCCCTGATCAGGATTGTAGATCGTCGCGCAATTGTCGCAGGCGAGCGTGACCGTGATGTCGGGATAGGGAGAATCTTCGGGAAAGTCTTTCGCGCCCGCCGAAAATCCGTCGAGGTCTACGTCGAGGTCGAGGATTGGGTAACTGCAACCGTAGCTGTAGTAATCAAAGTAGTAGTCGGCATTATCGTAGGGATCGCCAGCACCATCCACGTTGACGAGACAGGTCAAGTCAGTCAAATCAACCGGACGTTCGTCGCGCTCGTCGACATTATTGCAGTTCAAGTCCTGCTCGAAGAGGTTCTCGCACGCATCGGCGGCCAAAGCGCCGGAGAGGAACAGGGTCAACATCACTTTTCTCCCTCGTCATCAAAGCTGGATTCGTCAATCTCCAGCTTCTCTTGTTTCGGACGCACAGCCGCGGCAGGGTCCACTGGAAGCGCGGGGCCCGGAATGACGCGAGGCTCCCCGTTCCACGGCAACACGATCTTGGTTTCCCAACCAGGATTCACTTCCCCCGGGAGGAGGCGATGGGTGATCCCGAATACGACGCGCCGATTGGCGGCATCATCGCCTTCCTTGACGGGGGCCGTTTCGCCGTATGCGCGGTACGAAAGCCGCGTCGGGCTTACCCCGCTTTCGATCAGCTCACGGAAAACCGCCTCGCAGCGCTTGCGAGACACCTCATAGTTCGACTCGAAGCTGCCTTCCACGGAGGCATGTCCCTCGATGGTGAGGCTTTGGATATCGGGATTCTCGGACATCAGTTTAGCGACGAAATCCAGGGTAGCCTGCGATTCCGCGAGGATTCGATCCGTGCCCACCGCGAACTGAATGGGATCGCGGATGACAATCTCTTTCTGCGTGACCACCGCAAGCTCCTTCTGGGGCTCCGGTTCGGGCTCAGGCTCGGGGCTCTCGATGATCTTGTCAAGGTCGGCGTCGCTAACCGTGGTTTCAAAGACCGGAACTTCCACTTCCGCTTCGACGACGCGCTGTTCCTTCGGCATGTAGTTGTACGAGAGCATCAGCATGGCGCGAAAGTCGGTTGCGCCGTAGCCCGAGGTCAAGCCGCGACCGGCGTAAGCATCCACGCCCCACACCTTTCTGAACTTCCCCTGTGCGCCGGCGAATACTTCCAGGGGGGCGCTGCCGTTTCCCGAATACGCCGCTTCCATCCCGGCCCGGGTGAGGAGAAACACATGCGGGCGGATCTGATCCTTCAGCAGGCCATAGCTGACGTCCAAGCCGGCGGTCACTTCTTGACCGGCGCCGAGCGTCTGCTGGGTAACCACGGGCCCGCGAAGCATGAACCCGACGTCGGCGACCACGCGGAGGTCTCCGGGCTTGAACGCAAAGGCGATGCCGGGAAGGAAGCGCGGCGAGGATTCCCCGAGGTAGCTGGCTTCGGGGCTGACCGGAACGAACAGGTCGGCATGCGCGCCGAGGGCCACAAGCTTGTCGTTGAGGAGCTCGTAGCGAACGCCCGCAGTGATATCTCCAACACCAAAACCATCGTTCTGAAGCTCCGTAACCGTGCTTCCCCAGGTGGCTGCCATGGGCAGGGTGGCGCGGAGCGCCAGCTTCCTCGATACGTCGACGGAGGCCCCGAGCTGAATGTTGAAGCGGTTGGCCACCACAGGGCCGATCTCGACGCCTTCCACTTCCAGCACCAGCGGGTTCAGCTCATATTGCAGCAGCACGCCCGAACGAACGTGACCCCGCTTCTGCACCTCGGGCGCCTCAAGCCCGGGCACGGCACCGGAAAATCCCGTACGAACAAGCTCGACATCAAGCGAATACCCAGCCGCATGTGCGAAGGCAGCGTAGATCAGCAGCAAAAGGCCTCCGCGGTCGTCCGCACGCTCAATTAGCGGGTAGCGCGGCACAAGGCCAGCCCGCGGGCGTCAACGAAGCGTGTCGCCCCTACCGCTGCGACGCGTTGTTGCCACTGCGATTGGTTCGGTGACCAGCCGGGAATACGGCCACAAGGCGATCCACCAGCCTCCTACACACCGCCTTGAGCAGTCTGCGCACGGTCGACATCAGACGCCGACCGTGAGCTCGAGGTACGCGCTGCGCCCCGGCTGCTCCACCGTGGGGCTGTAGCCGTCGTCCCCAGCGGGCCAGCTTATCTTCCAGTCGAGCAGGTTGCGCACGCCGAGCGCCCAATCGAGTCGAAGCGTTGGGACCGACCCGGTGAGCGTGGCATCCCACAACACGGCCGGCTCGGTCGGGTCGCCCGTAGAGTCCAAACGGCCCGTCTCGACGCGTAATCGCGTGGAACCGTTTACGACTCCCGGCATCAACGGTGCCGCGCCCTTCAGAGAAGAAAGGTACGTCGGGCTGTTTGTCAACGGCGTGCCACTGTCAAAATCCCCTTCCTGCGCGCGCTGAACCGACTGCACCAACGCCACCATCCACCCCCCGCGCCAGTCGCGGCGAAGCTCCAACTCGACTCCCCCTATCTGCACGCCCGCCTCGGAGTTGCGATACACGGCCACGCCCTCATCTCCCTCTTCGAGCGAAATAAGCCCATCGATCCTATCGTAGTAGACAGATGAGACCACCGAGCCAACCTCGCCCACCCGAGCGGTGTATTCCACCTCTCCCGTCAGGACGGTCTCCGGGTCGAGCGTGTCCGGAGCCACCTGCGTGACTCCATCGTCGTTGTAGAAGAGTTCGTACGGCGATGGAGCCCGAAACGCCCTTCCCGCCAGCAGTTTCAGCGTATGGTCCTCGGCAGGACGCAGGATCACGGCGGCGCGGGGATTGAACGAAAGACCCACGGAGCTGAACCAGTCGAGGCGACCCCCTACGGAGGCGGTGAGCACGGACCCCGCATCGACCTCCGCCACGGCGTAGCCCGCAGCGGTCTGGTAGAGCGGCCGCTCGGACAGGTAGGCGCCCCCATCGCTGCTCCCATTAAGCTCTGCTTGAAGATGTGCATCTCCGGCAATACCGCCGGTGAGCCGAAACCACGCGACAGGTTCGGCCACCAGCCGACCCTCGGCGCCTATCCAGGTGCCGCGCCAACTATCCCGAACGGACTCCGCGCCGGCCTCTGCATCGTAGGGGTACACGCCATCGAACTGGTACCGGTCCAAATAGGCGCGTGTAAACAAGTGTGTCGCGGACGACAGCTTGGGCTCGAAACGAAGCTCCGCGAAGGCCCGGCCATCGATGCTGTGGGCACGCGGATCTCCCGGGATGGTTTGGTAGGCCCCTGTCGGAATGCGCTTGTCGCGGTAGTTCGCGTAGACCTCCGCCGTCCAGGCACCCGACCAGAGCTTGCCGCGGGCGCCGGCCGCCTCGCTGGAGTCGACCCATGCTGCTTCCGCCGCAGAGGTCTGCAGCGGCACCGACAGCTCGGGGGGCTCACCCTGAGCCACCAATCCATCTGCGGAGAGCCACCAGCCCGCATCCTCCCCGAGCGTACCCGAGGCGCTTCCCCGCACCCGCCCCGCCGCCGGAGCAGTCGCCGCAATCGAAAGATGAGACCGGCTGGTACTCTCCCGCTCTCGCGTAACGACGTTGATCACCCCAAAAAAGGCACTTGACCCATACAATGCAGAACCTGGTCCGCGCACCACTTCGATCTGCTCGACGTCCATCAGGTCCGGAGCGAAATCCGACCCTACATAGGATGCACCGAGCTGATCGTCGTTCAGCGCATGACCGTCGAGGGTCGTGAGCAGGCGGTTGCCGTAGTCCCCCGCCCGCGAGAAGCCACGGACGCCGAGGTACTCGTACACCCGGTCGCTGCTCTGGTAAATTCCCCGAGTGCCGCCCAGGGCATCGTACAGACTTTGGTATCCGAACGCCCGGATCTCCTGGGCTGAGATCAAGGTCACGCTGGCGGGAGCATCCTCGACCGCCTGGGTCTGCCGGCTTGCGGCCGTGACCTCGTGCAGGGCGCGGAGGGAAGCCGTCACCGCGACTCGGCCATCGGGTTCGAGCGAAATCTCATGTTCAAACTGCCGATAACCCGGGAGACTTACGCGGAGAACGTGTATTCCAGCTGGCACTGCGGTCAAGACAGCCGGCGTGAACCCAGCCGCCAAACCATCGATTTCGATGAGAGCTCCCTTCTCCAGCGCGTCGACGACCAGCGTTCCCGTGATGAGCGGGAGCTCCACGACGGCCGGCACGGAACCATCCGCGGCCACCTGCACCAGTTGGCGAACGGTTCGGTAGCCGGGGGCCGAGACAATCAGCATGTGGGGCCCAGGAGACAGCTTCAGCGTGGAAGGAAGGGCACCCAAAACCGGAGCATCCTCCGCATCAACCCTTACGATCGCCCCGGCCGGCTTGCCTTCGAGCGTCACCGAGCCCAGAATGGGCTCGAGGTGCAGTGAAAGCACGGATTCACGCCCCAAACTGGCGACAACGTTCGTGGATCGGGCCTCGTAAAAGCCCTCAGATTGCAGAATGAGGGTGTGGCTCCCCGGCTCAAGGGCGAGCAACCTCGGGGATTCCCCTCGCGAACCAAGATCGATCCGGTCCACGAAGACCCGCGCCCCCGGCGGGTCGGTTTCGACTCGCACGAGCGCGACACGGGGGCGGATACGCGCCAGGGCTTCGTCGGCCGAACGCTGACGCGAGGTGTCGGGCTCCACGGCGCGGTAATCGCTATAGTGACGGAAGGCCTGGGAGAATTTGCCGAGCTGTTCGTACGTGCGCGCCAGGTTGTACACCACGTTTCGGTTGGGTACGAGCCGGTTGCTCGCCAGAAGGTGCTCCAGCGCATCCATGTAGTTTCCACGCTGGTAATCGGCGACTCCGAGATCGAACTCCAGCCCCGCCTCTTCGGACAGGTCCAGGGAGGGATCGGCGGCCCAGGCAACGGAGAGGGCGACAGCCAAAAGAACCGGAATGGGTCACCTCTCCATACGGATGTCAGGTGCACTGCCAGAGGAGGAGCGCTTGGACGCGGCGGGAATGCGGAGGAGTTGAAGTTCGAGCACGCCGTCGTCGTCGAGGCCGATGAGGTGCCCGGGCGCGGGGTAGAAACCCGGTGCGCGCAGCTCGAAGGCCAGGGGCGAACGCCCGGCCGAGGCCCCATCGTAGCGAAGATCGAAGGGAGTGTTTCCCTGCTTCTTCCCTTCGAACCACACCTCGGCACCAGACGGCTGCGAGTCTACCCGGACAAGGTCCCGGCCAGCGCCGAGCGGCAAATCAACGGCTGGACCCTCAATGAGATTGGCGGCCACCGGAACCGACTTGAGGGGTTCCGGAAGCGCTTGAACCCCTTCCTGCGCGGGCGACGAAGCGGTGCTCCCCGCCCACCACCACGCCGCGCCGCTCAGCGCCAGGGTAACGGCCAAAAACGCTCCAGCTCCCAGACCGACCTGCCAGCCCGAGCGCTTCGGCGGTGCTTCGGCCGGAACATCGGCAACGACCTCGACATCCAGGGTGCCGTCGAAGGGTAGATCGGAGGTGTCCCGGCTGCGGTGCGGCGCGAGCAGTCGCAGTAAGTCATCGGCATCGCGAGGCCGATCGACCGGTTCCTTCGAAAGCAGGCGCCGCACCAGCGCCTCCAGCGCAGGTGGAACCGGGTGGCGCGGAGAAAACGCAGGCAGCGGCTGATTCAAGTGCATCATCAACGTGCGCATGGGTTCGGGCGAGGAGAAGGGCGCCCCGCCCGTGAGCATCTCCCACATCACGACGCCAAGCGCGTACAGGTCTGAGCGACCATCCACGCCTTCCTGCCTGATCTGCTCGGGCGCCGAATACCTCGGCGAGCCAATGAAGCTCCCATCGCGCGTGAGCTCTTCGGTCCCGCTAGACAGCACTTTGGCCACGCCGAAATCCAGCACCTTCACCGACTCGCCCTGATCGGTTTCCACGATCATCACGTTCGACGGCTTCAAATCCCTATGTACGACGCCCGCCGCGTGTGCTTCCCGCAACGACCGGACAATCTCGTACGCGATGTTCACGGCACGGACCGCCAACATCGGCCCCCCCTCTCGAAGGACCTGATGCAGCGTGCGGCCACGGACAAACTCCATCGCCATGTAGAACGTGGGGCTACCATCGAGGTTCAAGGAGCCGTAATCAAAAACCGTGACCGTGTTGGGGTGCACCAACCTCGCGCACGTCGCGGCCTCCAGCAAGAACCGCTTCTCCAGCGCGGCGGAATCTTCCAGGGACCCGAAGCCTGGACGCGTAAGGATCTTCAGCGCGATCTCCCGCCCCAAGGGCTCCTGAACCGCCAGATAGATCCTTCCCATTCCCCCCCGGGCCACCAACTGGGTGACACGGTAGCGTTCGGCGACCACCCGCCCGAGCAACGGGTCTCCGGCGGCTGGGGCCGGCAAAGGGGGCTTCTGGGATGTCGTTTCCGCCACGTTCGCAAAGTAGCACGGTCGCCGTCGTGTTAGTGCGGCGGCATGTGGAAGGGGGAACCGGAGGCACCAGCGCAGCGGCCGTTTGAGGTGATCCTTCGGGTTGCAATCGCAGCGGCGCTGCTGGTGGGGGCGGGCTTCGTGATCGGCACGATCTTCCGCGAACCGCTTGAGGCTGCGGGGAATCAGTTTGTCTCCAGCACAGGCCTCCCCGGACTCGCCCTGCTCGTGTTTCTCTGCGACCCGTTGCCGATCCTGGGTTTCCAACCAGGCCTTCTGCTCGGCACCACCGCAAACGTTTATTCGGCCCCGCTCTTCGCCATCACCGCGCTCAGCTCCCTGGCCGCCAGCGCGATGGGCTGGTGGATCGGCCGCGCGGGAGCGAACAACAGGGTCTTGACTCGCTTTCTGGCCACGACCGGGGCGTCGCAGGCGCTGGCAAAGTGGGGCGTTCGTGCGGTGGTGCTGGCTTCCGTCACGCCGCTGCCCTACGGCATGGCCACTCTGGCAGCGGGTGCGGGCGGCATGCGCTTGCCCGTTCTCCTGCTGGCCAGCACAGCTCGGTGGCTGAAGATCGCCGGATTTCTCATCGTGTACAAGGCGGCGTGGAAGCTCGGGGCGTAGGACTACATCGACCCCTTCGTCGCCCGCTGCAAGGCTTCCACCGACCGAATGACCGCCTCCACGCTGGGCCGGCCGCGGTTCGACAGGCGAACCTTTCGGTCTGGATTCACCAGATACAAGGCAGACAGATAAAGCGGACGCAACGGAAGCTGAAGGCACGCGCCGAACATGCGCGCCACCGGACCGCCCCGGTCCGTCAGGAGTGGGAACGCGAGCCCGAGATCCTTCGCCAACGCAGAGGTCACGGCGCTCTCGGCCGGATGGATGGCGAAAACCTTTACGTTGAGCTTAGCGAACTCTGCGAGATGTTCCTGAAGCTTCAGGAGTTGGGCGCGGTCGGCCTCATCCGCCCCATCCGCGTAAAAGAACAACACCGACCAGTGGCGACCGTGTCGGTGCCAGCTGTCGTCCCAGGACTGAAGGTGCCACTCCGGGGCGGTCTCGCCTTCGGGCAGAAGAGAGGGATAAACCCGCTCCTTGATCGAATCCTTTACCGGCCCGGGGAGTCGGCGTAGCGCGTTCTTGATTCCCATCGGCGGGCGATATCCTGAAAGCCGAGAAGGGGCCCCCGCCTACCCGGTGACCCCCCGCGCCACCATCTCGAGCGCGAACACCCTTCGTTGGCTGGGCAGATGCCCCCGCCGCGCTTCCGCCACTACGGCTCGGACATGGGCCGCATCCAGCCGATTTTCCAGCCGCGAGGACAACGTATCCAGCGAGAAACCGGAGATCAGGGCCGCGACATCCAGAGGCCAGTCACCGGGATCCGCCCCCGCATTCCCCCCACCCACGCGTGCCAGCAACCCGCGACGGCCTCCAAAATGATGAACCCCTGCGGGGGCCTGGCAGGCCACTGCCATAAACGCAGGATCGGCAAACGGCGCGATCCCGTCGAGTCCAAACGATGCACACCCGGCATCAAACGCTGCGAGATCAACCTCGGGAAGTCGAATGTGGCGAGCTACAGCCTCGGTGCTCACCCGCCCGGATTGACCCTCCAGGCGAGCCGACAAGGCCGCAAGCGCGAAGTCATCGCCAGGGTGCCAGGGGCCGAGCGTCGTGGCCAGCAACGAAAGGTCAGCGGCAGGACCTGGCAGAGCGGCACGAAGTCGAGCGCCCGCCGCACGCACGCCCGCGAGAAAGCTCGGCATTCGTTTAAACGGAAGCCCAGGATCGAAGCCTGCGCGAGCGCCGAGCCCGCAGGCCAGTCCCACCAGCCCCTCACGCCACGCACGCTGGGAAAGCGCCGCCCAGACCCACGCTTCCGGCCTTACCCACGCAGGGTTCGGCGCCACTTGATCCACCAGCGCATCGAGCGCGTCGGCATCCAGCTCCACCTGCAGGAGCGGCAGGCCCGCGGCGGCCGCAAGCGCGGCCACACCCGGCTCGAGCACGCCGCCACGAACCAGCGTGAGTGCGAGCGCAGGGCTCGCATCGCGCGGCCGCACCGCCAGGAGCGCGGCGCTCGCGAGGCCGCCTCCGAGGGCGATGCCGTGCGGAGCTGCGAACCGCGACCCGTTCGCGTAGGCCAGGTCCAGGCCATAGCGCATCGAACGAGCCCACCTGTCGACGTTGCCTGCGGCCCCGGACGGATGCCCCGGAGACCACGACGGACGCTCGCTGACCGGGTCCCCTGCCGCAAAGGAAAGGACTTCGCCAGGGGCGAGCGGGTGGACTCCCGCGTACCCGCTCTCCAGGGCGCATCCGAGCGCGACCAGGGAATCGAGTCCACCGGCCGAGCGAGGCTGAGCGCCGACGACCAGTGCGCGCGCCTCGGTCGCGAACGCGATGCCGTTCAAGGACCGCGACCAAGCCAGAGGGCGCGCCCCTGCCCGGTCCCTCGCCAGCCAGCCGGTGCGGGTTTCCGGCTGCCACGCGGCGACGGAAACATTTCCTGGAAGGCGAGAAAACGCGCGAACGAAGCCGGTGCGCGCGATCAGCCTGGCGACCACCTCCCCCGGCGAAGCATCGGGTTCGAGGTCCTGTTCGGCGGCCAACGCCTTCCGATTCGGGATGTGCCCATCTACGGCAGCGACGACGCCTTCCGAAGCCCCGACCGCCGGGTCAAGCGAAGGCGACCCGCTCGCCACGACGACGAAGGAGCTGCAATCGCCATGCCGCTCCCAACGCGCTGCGGGCCCGCGGGCGTCGAGCATGCGCGACATCCGCCGTGCGCTGGGCGAATCTTCCGCCCCGAGGCTCCCAACGAAGCCGCCCATCCGACGACGCTTACTTGGCCGGCGCGGGCGCGCCCGGGGGGGCGGGAGAGGGGGCCGGGGGGGGCGGCGGCGTTCCATCGACAGGGGGGATTCCGCCTTCGGCCGAGGGCGGGGCCACGGGGGCCGCCCCCCCGGGGGCTTCGACCGCACCGCCTTCCGGCGTGCCGGCAGGCGACGGACCCTTGTCACCCTTACCGGGCGTGAACTCTCCGAGATCGGGAGAATCGCTGAGTGTAAGGTCGAGGCCGGTAAGCGGCTCGGTTCCGACGTCGATCAAATTTGCGATGCGGGCAGCCGGGTCATCGGAATTGGGGCCATCCCCCGCCACGTCCACATACCCGACGACACCCACTTTCCCGAGGCCCTTTGGAGCTTCCACCTCCCATGGACCCAGCTTTTCCACCGTGATCGAGGAGAGCAGCCCGGGGAACGAACCGTTCTCCCCCGGCCGGAGGAAGTCGATGTGGGTGGCGCCCGCTTTGGTGCCTGCGTAGGTGATGTTGCCCGAAAGCTTTACGCCTTCGCCCGCAAGCACATCGAACTTTGAGTTCCCGATGGAGGGCGGAGACATGGGGGCCGCGCCGCCTGCTCCGCCGCCTGGACCGGGAGGCCCCCCCGGAGGCGCCCCGTCTCCGCCCGGGTTTGCCAGCGGATCGTCGATAGGAGCCGAAGGGTCCGGACAACCCATGAGCACCGCGAGCGAGAGAAGAACGAGAATGCGCATGAACCCTCCTTGAAACGTCTCCCCCTTCTACCCGCTCTTCCCGATGGCGGCCAATCGGCTACATCTGTGCGTGCGCCGTTGACACGCCCCCCCCCGCTGCGCTAAAGCTCGGTCTCCCGGAGTCCGCGTGTCTGTCACGCTTCGCAGTTATGTGTTCCTCGACAGCCTTCAGCCGCAGCTCGCGGCTTTTACGGGAACGACCGCGCGCGGCTTCTTGCCGCTCGGGGGCCAGGCCAGCATCTGGATCGAAACCGCGCCCGGGATGATCATCAATCGGGTGACAGACGTGGCGCTCAAGGCGACCCGCGCCATCCCCGCCGTGCAGGTGGTGGAACGGGCATTCGGCCTGCTGGAGCTTCACCACGACGATCAAGGGGAAGTACGTTCGGCGGGCGATGCCGTGCTGCGTTTCCTAAACCTGCGCGAAGATCAGTACACGCCGCCAAAGGTCACCTCAAACCAGATCATCCGTGCGGTTGAACCCTATCAGGCCCAACTGATCAACCGCAACCGGCAGGGCATGATGCTCATCCCCGGCCAGAGCCTGTTCATCCTCGAAACCGAGCCCGCGGCGTGGATTGTCCTCGCCGCGAACGAGGCGGAGAAGGCTGCACCGGTAAACTTGATCAACCTCCAGCCATACGGTGCCTTCGGTCGCCTATGGATGGCCGGTTCCGAGTCCGAGATCGACAGCGCAGCGGCGGCCGCCATCGCGGCCATCGAAGCCTGTCAGAACAAGAAGTAATTTCTACAACCCCCCTTTAGGCAGGAGTTCCAATGTCAGGCGATGCGCTCGGAATGATCGAAACCAAGGGCTTTACAGCCATGGTTGAAGCGGCAGATGCAATGGTGAAGGCAGCTCGGGTCGAGCTGGTCGGATTCCAGCAGATCGGCGGCGGCTACGTCACCGCGATCGTGCGGGGCGATGTGGCGGCAGTCAAAGCAGCCACCGAGGCCGGTGCCCGTCAGGCCCAGCGCGTGGGTGAGCTCGTCAGCGTGCATGTGATTCCCCGCCCGCACGAGAACCTCGATGCGGTGCTGCCGCTGGGCCGCGCGGCCCCTAAGTAGCCGCAATGAAGCTTGGTAAGGTCGTAGGGACCGTCGTCAGCACCCGCAAGGACGAGAAGTTGGAGGGGCTACGCCTCTACCTCGTTCAGGACCTGTCCCTCGACATGAAGGGGCGCGAAGCCTTCGTCGTCGCCGCGGATGCGATGGGGGCCGGCGTCGGTGAAGTGGTGCTCTACGCCTCCGGCTCGTCCGCTCGCCAAACCCAGGCAACCGACGGCCGTCCGGTGGATGCCGTGATCATGGCCATCGTCGATACGGTCGAAACGGGCGGGGTGGTCCGGTACGACAAGTCAGCGGCAGGCTGAGGAGGGCCCGGATGGAGCGCGACCAACTCGAAGCCATCGTGAGCCAGGTGCTCGACCGGATCAAGTCCGGCAACGCACCCGCCGCAAAGATGGAAGCCCCGAAACGTGGCCACGGCGTGTTCAAGACCGTCGCGGATGCGGTGGGTGCCGCCACCGAATCGCAACGAACGCTGATCGCCCTGCCGCTGGAACGCCGCCGGGAGATCATCGCGAACATCCGCAAGCGCGCCGCCGAAGAGGTGCGCTCGCTCGCCTCGTTCGCGGTCGAAGAGACCGGACTTGGTCGCGTCGAAGACAAGATCAAGAAGAATCTTCTCGTCATCTACAAAACGCCGGGGCCTGAGATCCTGGAGCCGATCGCCTACACGGGCGATGATGGCCTCACCCTCATCGAACGCGCCCCGTACGGCGTGATCGCCGCGATCACCCCCTCCACCAACCCCACCGAGACCATCCTGTGCAACGGCATCGGCATGGTCTCGGGCGGCAACACCGTGGTGTTCAACACCCACCCGGGCGCAAAGGGCGTCAGCGCCTTCGTGATCGACCTGATCAACAAGGCCTCGATGGAAGTGGGGGGTCCCAACAACATCATGACGGTGATCGAATCCCCGACCATCGAATCGGCGAACGAGCTGCTGCGGTTCCCGGGGATTCGGCTCAACGTGGTCACTGGCGGCCCAGCGGTTGTGAAAGCCGCTATGAACGCAGGTAAAAAGGCGATCTGCGGCGGGCCCGGCAACCCGCCCGTGGTGGTGGACGACGCCGCTGACCTCGATCAGGCCGCCCGCGGCATCATCGCAGGTTGCAGCTTCGACAACAACGTCATCTGCTGCGACGAGAAGGAGACCTTCGTCGTCGAAAAGGTCGCCGACAAGCTGCTCGAAAACTTGGCGGGGCACGGTGCGGTGATTCTTCGGAACCATCAGATCACGCGCCTCGAACGACTCATTCTCACGCCGGAGAAAGACCACACGCTGAGCAAGTGGGTGGGCAAGAACGCGTCGGAATACCTCAAGCAGATCGATGTTCCCTTCAAGGGCGACCCGCGTCTGATCGTATGCGAAGTGGGGTTCGACCACCCCTTTGTGCAGCACGAACTCCTGATGCCCATCATGCCCGTGACCCGCGCCAAGGATGTACACGAAGCCATCGACATGGCCGTACGCGCCGAGCACGGCTTCGGGCACACCGCGAGCATGTACAGCAAGAACATCGACAATCTTCACCGCATGGCCCGGTTGAGCAACGTCTCGATCTTCGTGAAGAACGCCTCGAACTTCTCAGGACTGGGCTTCCAGGGCGAAGGCTACACCAGCTTCACCATCGCCTCCCCCACCGGGGAAGGCCTCACCACCGCACGGAACTTCACCCGCGAGCGCCGTTGCGTGCTCGCCGGTCACTTCCGTATCGTCTAAGGGCTTGGAAGCGCTGGCTCTATTGGAGCTGTCCAGCATCTCGCGTGGGTACCGCATCCTGGACTGGATGGTGAAGGAAGCGCCGATCACCATCGTGGATGCCAACCTTGTTGAGCCCGGAAAGTACCTGATCCTCTTCGGCGGCGGTGTGGCGGAGACCCAGGCGAGCTTCGCGGTGGGGGCCGCGCTCGCCGAGGGCCAGTTGGTGGACCAGCTCTTGCTGCCGTGCGCGCACCCCAGGGTTTGGGCGTGCCTGGCGGGCAACGAATCTCTCGGAAACGCTGACTGCGTCGGGATCATCGAAGGAAGCGCGGTGGCCTCGGTGATCGAGGCGGCCGACCGCTCGGCCAAGGAGGCCAACGTTCACCTGGCCGGGCTCCGGCTCGCCCCGGCGCTCGGCGGCAAGGCCTACTACGTCGTGACCGGACTGCAGCACGACGTGGAGGCCGCGGTCAGCGTGGGTCGCGCCATCCTCGAGCCGCGCGGGCGCCTGGTGGATACGCAGATCATCCCACGGGCCCACGCGGAATTCCTCCCGTGGATCCTACGCCGCGCCCCCTTCGGAGGTCCGTGATGCAGCTCGCGAAAGTGCTCGGAACCGTGGTGGCGACAGTCAAACACGACTCCTTGGTCGGCGTGCGCCTCCTGCTCATCCAGCCCCAAGACGAGAACGGCACGCCCGACGGGGATGCGATCGTAGCCGCAGACCCGCTGCAGGCAGGCGTCGGCGAGATCGTGGAATGGACAACCGGGCGTGAAGCGGCGCTCGCCCTGCCGATCACCTACTCCCCAGTCGATGCCGCGGTGGTCCGCATCGTGGACCACGCCTGGAGCGATCCCAGCTACCTGCGGGGTGGCCGATGATCCTCGCGCGCGTGATCGGCAACAGCGTTGCAACCGTGAAGCATGCGTGCTTTGACGGTAAGATCGTGCTTATCGTGCAGCCCGTAAAGCCCGATGGAACCACCCCGCTGGGGTCAAGCTTCTTGAGCGTGGACTCGGTGCAAGCCGGCGTCGGCGACCTGGTGCTGTGCGCTCGTGAAGGCAACACCGCGCGCCAGATTCTGGGGAAGGACACCGACCCGCTGCACAGCGTGGTCCTGGCCATCGTGGATACGCTCGGCACCGCGTAGACCAACGTCTCACACTTGCAGGACCGCATCGACGCTACGATGGCGACATGGGCGAGCGAGCCGAGCTCGAGTTTGAAGGCGATGTGCAGCTCATTGACGTGGCCGACCTCGAAGATGAGGTTCGAAGCGCCAGGGTAGCGGGCGGTGCGCGGCTGCACTACCCGCCATGGACAGGGGACAACTGGCGAAGGCTGGACCAACTTCCGGAGTTCGCGGAGGCCCTGGCCACCCCGGCGGCCAGGTTTGCAGCGAACCTTCGTGCCGACCGTACGGCGTGGTTCGCTGCGTTTCTGGTGTTCGCGCTCGTCGCGGGCGGCTTCCTCCAGTTCCACTTCCGCTCAGCTCTCGCGGCCGACCATGGCGCGCTGCTCCAGCGACTGAGCGTCGGCTGGGAGTCCACCTTGGCCGCCGGGGGCTGGTGGACTCCGTTCACCGCCCAGCTCCTCCATCAGGACTTCCTCCATCTGATCGGCAATGCGGTGATCGTGGCGTACTGCGGATGGCGCTGCGAACGGGCTGTCGGCGCGGTCGGGTTGCTCGGTGTCGTGGGGGGCGCGCTCCTGGGCGGAACGGTGGCGATCACCGCCCTGTCTCCCCTCCCCTGCATCGGGGCCTCGGTGCTGGCCTTCGGCCTTTGGGGAGGGCAATTCGCCATCGGGTGGAGGCACGGCGCGTGGATCCCTTCCGGGCTGCGCGGCTACTACGGCGCCGGCACGGTGCTGGTCACGGTACCGCTGATGGCCTGGACGTTCACGAACCCGGAGGTCTCCTTCGTGGGGCACGCTGGGGCGTGGGTCGGCGGGGCGGCCGCGGCGATGCTGATGCCGCTCCACGCCGACGGGTGGAATCGTCCCGAAACGCCCTGCCGGCCGAAGCGCATCCTCGCCGCACTCGCCCTGCTCGTCTCCGCGCCCGCGTTCGCCCTCGCGGCTCGCCACTGCATCAGCGGATGAGCGGTCGCCAAGGCCGGACGTGAGGGAGCCCCTTCCCCAGTTTCAGGATACCCCGGCCGGCGGAGGTACAATGGAGGAGATCCTCGCTCGACAGGTGTCCGCCCTGTGCCAGGACCTGCATGTCCGAGGTTGGGTGGCCAACCACGATGGCAACGTGAGCACCCGCATGGCCGACGGCCGACTGCTCGCCAGCCCAACGGCCATCAGCAAGCGGGACGTGCGGCCAGAGATGCTGGTCGTGCTGGATCGAGATGGCAAGGTTGTACAGGGCACCCGCCGGGTGTTCAGCGAGATCGCGTTGCACCTTGCCGTGTACCGGGCGCGGCCCGACGCGGCCTGGGTGGTGCACGCCCACCCTCCGCACGCCACCGCTTGGGCGGTCGCGGGCGAATCGTTCTGGGATGCCCCGTTTCTGGCAGAGGCCGTGGTTTCCCTGGGGGATTCGATCCCCCTCGTGGCCTACGCGCTCCCGGGAGCCTCAACCTCGGCCCTCGAAACCGCCATGGGCCGCGCCGATGCGGTGCTGCTCGGTAACCACGGCGTATTGACCATCGGTCCCGACGCGGAAACGGCGCTGCTCAGGATGGAGCTCGTCGAACACCTTGCCCGCATCGCAGCACTGGCGCGCCCCCTGGGAGGTGCTCGCCCGCTTCCTGCCGGAGATGTCGCCATCCTGCTTGAAGCCCGTCGGAAGGCCGGCTTGGGCCCCGCCACGAACGCACCTGCGCCTACGACAGGACCCACGCCCACCGCCGACGTGGAGGCCCTGGTGCGCGCGGCGCTGCAGCGCCTCGGGTAACGATTAGAACGTGAGGACCGTGCCGCCCGACACTTCTGGGTAGAAGCCGGTATCCTCGAGATCCTTCTGGATGCGGTCGAACTGGTCCCCCGAAAGGACGCCCAGCCCGAGGTCCAAGTTGAACCCAAAGTTGTCGCTGACCAGAAAGTCGCAACCGCCCCGAAAACGACCCCCGAGGGCGAAGTCCGGCGTAGATGTGTAGGCCACGGCTACAAAGTCGGCCCCGACGTAGGGCTGGATGCGGCCCGCCGGCACCTTGTAGACCACGCCGAGATCGATAGGGAGGATCGCGTTCCAGTCCTGCACCTGTTCAGGCAGGATGCCGGCTGAGTCGGCGACGACCTTTCGTTCCGCTTCGGTGTAGTTCCGGTTCGTGGACGCGCCCTCCACCCCGAGCAGGAACACCCATCGCTCCGCCACGGGAATGTTCATCTCGACGCCGTAGGTCACAAAATCCAGGTTGCCGTAGCGCATGTAGCCGGCCCGGGTCGCGATTCCAAACTTCGCCTTGGCATCACTGGGCAGGCGTGACCGGGAGGAAGGACCATCGAGATCGTCGTCGTCGGAAGAGCGGCGCGAGCTGCGCGGGGCTTCCTCCTCTTCCTCCTCCTCGACGACCTTCCTCGACGAGAAGCGAGGGGCTTCCTCATCCTTTTCTTCCTCGTCGGGCTCTTCCTCTTCTTCCGCGACCGAGCGCTTGCTGGCCTTGCCCGCGCCCTTCGTGGGAGCAGATGTCGGGTGGCGTTCGGAGAAAGGACGGGCGTCAACCTCCTCTTCTTCCTCGGGTTCGTCGCTCGAACCTCCACCACCAAAGGAGAAGTTCGCTAGCTCGGCGTCGGAGATGTCGTCTTCCTCCTCGCTCACGACCACCTTCTTCGACTTCGCAGCCTTGGCCGCCGCTTCCGTCTTCGCCTTCGCTTCAGCTGCCGCCTTCGCTTGCGCCTTCGCCTCCGCTTCGGCCTCCGCCTCCGCCTCGGCCTTGGCGATGGCTTCGGCCTTGGCCTTGGCTGCAGCCCGCGCATCGGCCTCCTGCTTGGCTTTCGCCTCCGCAGCAGCCTTCGACTCCGCCTTGGCCCGCGCATCGGCATCCGCCTTCGCTTTCGCCTTGGCTGCCGTGGCCGCAGCCGCACGGTCCTCAGCCTCCTCGTCCACGTCCTCCAACTTCCCCTTCTTGGTTTCGGGCGTGAACTTGGTCTTCCCCTTCACGTCTGACTTCTGGGAGTCAAAGTCGAAATCCTCCTCGTCGTCGAAGGCAGTGGTCTTCACCGCAGCTTCCTCGGCGGCAGCCGCAGCAGCACCCTCGCCCGTGATCTCCTTGACCATCTTCGGTGCGTTGGCGGCCAATGTTCCAACATCGGCCGGCAAGTCGAACTGCTTCTTCCGAACGATCGAATTCTTCTTGGCGTCGTAGAGCACGAGGCTGATCTTCAGTCCAGCGCCGCCGGTAGAAACCGTGCCGGTAATCACGGTATCCGCGTCGTTGGCCTTCGCGATGGCTCCGAGGCAGGACGTAGAGCTAACGCAGCTGGAGTTCAGGCTGGACGGCGCGGGGATCTCGACAACGGAATCAAAGCTGCCAGAAAAATCAAGCTCTGAGCTGATCAATGCGGTCAGATTGTTGGACACCTTGCCATCCACGCCCGAGCCCACCAGCGGTGCGACGACCGCCGTTCCGCCGGCCCACGCCAGCGAGGGCGCCACCAGCAGGAGAACAGCAGGGAGGAAGCGGGGAACTACGAGCATCAAGACCTCAGTAAGGGAACACGGGGCATCAACCCCCGGCCGACCCAGCATATTGCCACGTCCGTCGCTTTCTGTCGAGAGGCTGGACCCCGCGCAGCGGCAACGCTATCGGGGGCCCGCGATGACTGACGCGCCGAGCCGACTCCAGCTCGCCCGAGACCGCCTGACCTTCGCGGCGCTGGGCGCGGCCGCCTTCGGGGCGGTGGAAGCGGCCCGAGGACTCGTAGCGTCGAGCCTGGCGCTCGGGGCAGGCACGCAGCTCACCCTAGCTGTAGTCGGTGCCGTAAGCGCCGCCGGCATAGGCCTTGCGGCCGGGCTGCTGCTGCTCCCGATGCCGGCGCAGCCTCGAGGCCGCGCACGCTGGGCGGCGCTGCTCGCCGGCGGAGTTGCCGCCTGGGCCGTCTGGCTCTTTGTGGAGCTGTTTACGGACCCGCCCCCGTTCCAGGAGCCGCCTCCCCTTCACGGAAGCCCGCTGGCGTGGCTTGCGCTTACCGGCGGGGCGGGCGTCCTGGCCTGGGGGCTGCATCGGTCCAGTCACGGCTTGCGAAACGTGACCGCCGCTGCTCTCACACTCGCCCTCGCGGGCGGGGTCTGGGCCTGGACCGCCGGGGATCGCTCCTCGGGCGAACTCTCGCCGGCCCCGGAAGGGTCCCCGAACGTGCTGTTCGTCACGCTGGATACGACTCGCGCCGACCACATGGGGGCCTATGGGAACGCCACGGTGGACACGCGGTGGTTCGACAGCGTGGCCACCGAGGGCGTGCTGTTCACCAACGCCAGCGCGGTCGCGGCGGTCACGGGGCCCAGCCACGCCGCGATGCTCACCGGCACGGGCCCATGGGTAAATGGGGTGTTGCTCAACGGCATCCCGCTCCCGGAGGAACACAAGCTCCTCTCTGAACGGCTGCGGGGGCGAGGTTGGGCGACCGGTGCTTTCGTGAGCGCCTATGTGCTCGACGGAGCGCTGGGCTTCTCGCGTGGCTTTGACGTATATGACGACGACTTCGGGCCTTTCCCCGGTCTGGGCTCCCTGCTCGTGCCCCGCGCCGTCACGATGGCCCACCGACACGCCGACCCAGACTGGATCCTGGAAAGACGGGGCGAGGAGACGGTGAGCCGAGCCAACGGTTGGATCGCCGCCCAGAATCGTCCCTGGTTCGCCTGGGTACACCTGTTCGACGCGCACGGCCCCTACCTTCCGCCGCCGCCGTGGGACACTCAATATTATGCCGGAGATCCTCGTGATCCGGCGCATACCTCCATGAGCGCCGTCGAGGGCATCGCCTCGTACCTCCTCCCCTCGCTCAGCGGCATCACTGACCTCAACTATGTGGTCGCACAATACGATGGCGAGATCAGCTACGCCGATACCCAACTTGGAAAACTGCTGGCCGCCATCCCGGATAACACCCTTGTGGCCGTGATCGGGGACCACGGCGAAAGCCTCGGTGAGCACGGCATCTGGTTCAACCACGGCGACGACGTTTACGAGGCCAGCGTGCATGTCCCCTTCGCGATGAAATGGGCGGGCCACATCGCGCCTGGCGTGGTTTCCCATCCCGTTGAAGGCACCGATGTAGCACCGACAATCCTGAACCTCCTGGATCTACCCACGGAAGGCATGTCCGGGGTGGACGCCCTCACGGGGGGTCGGTCGCTCGCCTCCTCGATGTGCTTCGACCGGGACACCAACCTCGCAGAACGTAAGGCGAAGCGCATCACCAAACCGCAGTGGCGGCTCGGCGCCTTACGCAGCGAATCGGCGCGTTGGGTGCACCGAGAGATCGATGGACGAGGCGAACTGTTCGAGATCGCCGCCGACCCCACCGGTGTCGCGGACGTCGCGCCGCGATGGGCCGCCGACCCCGTGCTGGCCGAGCAACTGGGCAACCTGCGATCCACCACGACGGCCCTGTTCCAGGCCGACTCGAGCCTCTCCGCGCAAGAGCTATCGGCCGCAGATCGCGCCAAGTTGGAAGCCCTAGGGTATCTGGAACCCTTGGCTCCGGAGTCGGAGCCCGCGTTGGAGAAAGAGTGATCATCGCCGAATCCCCGCTGCGCGATGCCTACCGTCGCATCATGTGGGGCCCCTGGCGTGCGCTGATGGAGTCGGCTCCACCCGGCCTGGACTACCGCGCCGCGCAGCGTATCGGCAGGACAGCCGCACACTTCTCTCCCGCCAAGCGGGCGGTGGTGAAGGCCAACCTGGCCCGAGCCTTCCCGGATTTAGCCAACCTCGACGAGGTCGCACGCGCGGCGTTCGGGGCACACTTCGAAAACCAATACGCATCCTTCGCCTTCGGGCGTCTCGATGCCGACAACTGGTCGGAGTGGCTTCGCTTCGAAGGGCTGCATCACCTCGACGACGCCGCGAGGGACGGCAAGGGCGTGGTGCTCATGCACCCCCACATGGGACCGGCCCAACTGCCACTGGCAACGCTCGGAGCGATGGGTCGGCCGGTGCATCAGGTCGGCGGCGGCGCCGTGCAAGGGGAAAAATCCGAAGTCGGGCGTTGGGCGAGCAGCGAGCGAGCGCGCCTTGAAGCTAGGATGAAGGTGACCTTGCACGATGGTGCCGGATTTCTGAGGGGGCTGCTGCGTGCGCTTGAGTGCGGCGGAATCGTGCTCACCGCGTGCGACGGAACAGGGGGTGGTAAGGAGCTGGGCCGCAGGCTGCCACGAACGGTGCTTGGGCAAACCATGGGCGTACCGGTGACTCCGTTCTGGCTGGCGCGACAATCAGGGGCTCGGCTCCACACGCTTTACACGGCGCGGGATCCTTTGGACCCGAAGCGGCACGCCAGCTTCATCGGCCCTGAAGTTCAAGTTTTGCGAGACGGCGCGCTGGACGCAGCCCTCGAGGCCGGCGCGACATTCACGGCGGGCTGGCTCAGCCTTGTGCTGAGCCGGCACCCAGAATCATGGCTTTTCTGGGACGAATTCCAACCGGGCGGGCTGATCCTCGCATGAGAAACGTCGTCAACGGACTGGTTGCAGCGAGCGGCGTACTGCTCCTGGCGCTCGCTGCCACAGTGACGGTAGTCGACTACGCGCACCCCATGTTCAACGATCTACCCTGGATCGGATTGGGCTTCGCGGCGTTCGCGCTCATCTTGGTGTGGGTGGCCGGAGAGGTGAGGCTCCGCCGAATCGGCGCGGCCGCCGCCCTGCTGGCCGCACCCCTCTGGTTGCTCTCCGCCGGGGATTCCCTCGGTCCCCTCCCCGCCCGCATGGTGATCCTCGGCGTGGATGGAGCCACCTGGCAGGTGATCGATGCCGAGGAGCTGCCCGCGTTCAAGGCCACCGCAGCGGAAGGCGCGCGCGGCGACCTCATCTCCATGGAGCCCATGTTTTCCCCGCTCCTCTGGACGAGCATCGCTTCCGGACGCACGCCTGCGGATCACGGTGTTCGCGGCTTTCATGTCCACAGCAACGACTGCAAAGTCGCCCGTTGGTGGGACATCGCGGAGGCCTCGGGCGCTCGCGTCGGCCTCTACAAGTGGCTGGTGGACTACCCGCCGCGTGCGTTCACCTCCGGGGGATTCTGGGTGCCCAGCTGGCTCGCGCCCACCCCGGAAACGTGGCCGGCGCACCTCTCCGTCGTCAAGGAAGTGGAGCTTGCGAATCGGCTTCGCCGCAAAGCTGTGGGCGAGCGGGGCGCTTCGCTCTCCGTGGGCTTCCGGCTGGTCGGCGTGGGTGTGCGGCTCTCGACGCTGGTCCGCGCCGGGGCGTGGACGCTGGAAGCGCTCGTGACCGACCCGGACGAGTCTCGTCGCAATACAGTGATGCAGTTGATCCGCGGAGACATCGACCGTGACGTATTCATCGAGCAATCGTATGTGGAGGCACCGCGGGTCGCGAGCCTCAACTATTACGCCACGGACGGCCTCGCGCACCTCTACTGGGACCGCTACGTTGCCGGCGGCGACGAACTGAGGAACGCGTATCGACAGGTGGATGGCATCCTCGGGGAGCTCCGGGAGCGACTATCCTCCGAGGGCCGCCTGCTGGTCGTGAGCGACCACGGTTTCAAGGCGATGGATGGGAACGGGATCGCCGGGCAATTCCTTCCTTTGACCGAACGCCTCTCCGCTCGACTGTCCACGGAAGTGGTGCATGTGGACGTGACCCGGGTGGGCCACAAGCTCGTGGTGGGAACGCCCTCCCCCGCCGATGCCGGTCGTGTTCGGGCCTGGGTCGGCACCCTCACCGACGACGTCGGTCAACCGTTCTACAAAGCCGGCGACTTTCCAGACGATCCCGCGAGCGTAGCGCTTACGCTCGTGGACGAACGAATCACGGCCTCCCGGCTGGCCCTCGACCACGTCGGCGGGGACCCGATGCGGGACTATGTCACGATGTCCGTACCCTACACCGGTACGCATGAGCTCCACGGAGTGTTTCTCGCATGGGGCGAAGGGGTGTCCGCGGGCCGCCTTGGCGACATTCCTCTTCTGGATGCGGCGCCCACCCTCCTGGCCGGCGCACGGCTCCCGGCGGCGCTCGACATGCCAGGACGCGCCCACGTCTGGACCGAGCAAAAACGAGCACCATCATGGGATGGCTTGGTTCCCGGCTTGCGATTCCTCGAGGCGGCCGAATCGGGTGTAAACGAGGAGATGTTGAAGGCCCTGGGCTACGTCGATGACGGGACCGGCCGCCCATGAAGCTGCTGCTGGTCGCACGACGCTTCCCGCCCGACGTTCGAAGCGGCACGGAAACCGTATTTGAGCGACTGCTTGCCGAGGCGCGCAACGCCGGCCACGACGTTCGACTTGTGGCAGGCTTCACGCGCGATCGAGCGCTCCTCCCCGAAGGAACCGTCGCGGTGGACCTGCGCGGGCGGGGCGCGGCTGCGTGGTTGGCGATGCCGCTGGCCGCCGCAGCCGAGGCCCGGCGATTCAAGCCAGACGTGGTGTTGAGCAACTCCATCGAGGTGCGGGTGCCTGGCGTTCCCACCGTCACCCTCGTTCATGACCTGAACTTTGGGGGGTCGGGTGCGGGGGCCGGCGCACGCGCGCGACGGCTATTCTACCGCGGTCAAGCCGCCGGACTGAGCCGGGTTGTCGCGGTGAGCGAGGCCACACGCGCCGCGCTCCTGACCCTCGGGATCGCTCCTGAGAAGGTGGTCACCATCCACAACGGCGTGGACCTCGACCGTTTTTCGCCCGCGCCACGCCCGCCGGACAAGAACGTAGGTCTGGTTCAGGTAAGCCGCATACTTCCTGGAAAAGGCCAGCATTGCACGGTGGATGCCGTCGGCAGGATGCGCCCCGACCAACGGGAGGGCCTGCGTGTGGATATCGTCGGGACGGTGAGCGACCGAATCTACGCCGACCAGTTGACCGTACAGGCGTGGAACCTGCCCATTTTGTTTCACTTCGACGTGGCCGACGTCGCGCCTTTCTACCAACGGGCAGACATCGCGGCCTTCCCGACGCGCATGCCGGAAGGCTTCGGCTACGCGGCGGTCGAAGCCATGGCGTGCGGGCTACCGGTCGTCGCCTTCTCGGACCCAGCCGTCATCGAGGCAACCGGTGGATTGGCGGTAATAGTCCCGCGCGACGACGTTCCTGCGCTCCGCGACGCGATCCTGCGACTCGCTCGCGATGCCGACGAACGCCAACGTCTCGGGGCCGCCGGTCGAGCGTGGGTGGAACGGTACCGGTGGGGAGGAGTGTGGCAGGCCTACGAACGGGTCTTGGCCGGGGTCGTGCGGCAAGCCCGGCGTTAGAAACCCATTTCTTCCGGGCGACGGTAAGCCCATACGCGTTGAAGAAGACGAAGTTCGAGCGGCGACCGGTTCAGCCCTGAGGCCCACCGGGGGGCCGCGAGGGTGCGCAGAAGCGTGCGTTGCCAACCGGAGAGGTTCCGGTCCGTGGCCGTAGGAAAGCGGGCGTTAAGCACGACTTCGAAGTCGTAAATCTCTCTCCGCAACGCGGGAGTCATCCACGGCGTGCTCTCGGTTCGGCGGTGGTCGAACGTGGACCAGGGGGGAGCCAACCAGCCATCCAACTCGGTCGGGAACCGCATGCCGAGGCGCTCGGCCTCATCCCACTGCCCTGGCAGGGGCACGGGAGTGTACAGGTAGAGGATGATCTCACACGCAGAATTCTCACGTTTCAAGGCCCGGATGAGCTCCAGACTCTTCCTCACATCTCGCTCGGGGTCGCCGGCGTTGCCAAGCACGAAGCTGAACTCAGGAACGACCCCGTGCCGCTGCGCCAGCCGGTTGAGAGCGAGCGTGTCGGCCACCCGCAGACCGCCCTTGTCCATTCGGTCCAGGGCCTCGTCGTCGCCGCTCTCCGCTCCCAAAAATACCATACGAAGTCCAGATCGGGCCATCGCCTCCCACGTCTCGCCGGCAAAACCGAGCATGGTGTCGATACGACCTTCACCCCACCACGACACCCCGAGGGGTTGGATGCCATCGGCCACCTCACGGCACCTGCGCTCCCACGCGAAGAAGTTGTTGTCGTGGAACTCGATGGCGTTGCAGCCATGGTCCCCCACCAGCCGGCGAACGGTCCGCACCACATCTTCCGAGGGGTCCGGGAGCCATCGCCCCGCGTACAGGTTCACGACCGCGCAGAAGTTGCACAGGAACGGACATCCCACGCTCGAATGATGATTGAAGGTCCGTGATCCGAGGAACGTGCTGGCCGCGTAGCGGTTCATGTCCAGCCGCTCATAGGCCAACGGACCCCAATCAGAGCTCACCCGGTTCGGCCGAGCGGCACCGCGCACCAGTCCCCCCCCGCGCCATACGGCCGTGCCAGCCACCAGCGGGTCAGCGCCCGCGTCTAATGCCGCCACCACCTCCCCCAGGGTGGCCTCGCCCTGCCCGATCACCACCAAGTCCACGCCGCTGTCCCGAGCCACAGATTCGGGATGAACGGAGGGAAAGTACCCCCCCCACACCACGAACAGGTCGGGGTTTTTCGCCTTCAGCTCGCGACACAGCGGGGTGGCGACCCGGAGCTGCGGCCCGGGCATCACGGTGACCAGCAGAAGCACCCGGCCGCTGGCGCAAGCCGCACGAAGCCGCTGTTCCGCATCCGCGTCGATGTTGCCATCGATCAGGGTCCAGTCCGCCCCTGCAGGCAATCCACGCGCCACCGAAAGCAGGGACAGGGGGAGCCGCCGGTGCGCTTTTTGCGCCCGTGGATTGAAGAGGATGAGTTTCACGCGCGGCGCTCCGCCACCAACAGGGTGTGAACGCCGAGCGCCCGAAGCCCGGGGACCGCCGCAAACCGCGGTTCCATCCGCGTACGCCACCCGGGACGGCCCCCGAGGTCGGGAGGAGGGTCAAACAGTCCGATCGCTTCCACCGAAAGCGTGCAGAACGATGGTTTCAGAGCCTTTTTTACTTCCCCCGACGACCACCAACGCAGGGGGACCGAAACGCCAGCCACATTTGCAGTGGCTCGACCACGACGAGGGCGTTGCAGGCGAACCAAGCGCGCTATCGCCTCCACGGGGCAGTGAGGCGTCATCCAAACCAGAAAAGCCCGGCCGCCCGGCCGCAAAATCGTCGCGAGCACTTCTTGAATACAACCGAGAGAGTCAAGGCAATTCATAACGCCAAAGTTGCAGAGTACTGAATCAAAATCACGACCAAGCAGAGCCGGCGCATCCCGGAGATCGCCAAGCCGAGCGGTCAACCCTCGTTCGCGGGCGGCAGCAACCATGCCGGGCGATCCATCGAGGCCCACGACATGAAAACCCGCGGCCTCCAAGCAGAATGCGTCTGTGCCGATCCCCATTCCGAGGTCGGCGATTCGGCCTCCGGCTTCGGTGCCACATACGACCCGCGAGATCACTCGGCTACGCCAAAACCGCACGATCGGGCTACGGTCCCAGCGATCAACATACCCAACGGCCTCGAGGTCAAAGGCTGGTGAGGACAACGGCAAACGGGTCGGAACGGTTGACATGATCCCGAACCGAAGTACCATGGCGCGCCACGCTCCGGAGACTCAAATATGCCCAAGCTGCCCCTCATCCTCCGCCTCCTCCTAACGGGTGCCGTGGTTGGCATCGCCGTCGCCCCAGGAAGCGCGTTCGCCCAGCCGGCCGCCGTGTTCGAAGGGACAGGCCTTCTGGAGATGATTCCGCCCACCAGCGTTGTGGGCGATGGAACGACCCAGGCCGACCTGTTCGTGCTCGCTCTCGACGCGAACGGTGCTCCGATTGCCGGCCTTTCGCTCAAGCCCTCGGTGTCCGCTGGCTCCGTGACTGCGTTGACCGATGCGGGCGGGGGCCTCTACCGGATCACCTACACCCCGGCAAAGGTCGATGCGAAGGGTACCGTCGCGCTCACCCTCAAGGGAAAGATCGGGAAAGACACCATCCAGCGCTCCTGGAACTTCACGGTCGCGCCGGGCCGCAGTCGCCAGTTGACTGCCGCGGCGAATCCCCCTCGGATGACCCTGGGTCAGGACCGTACTGCCACGCTGAGCTTCAATCTTGCGGGCGGGGACCGTCAGTCGCTCGCCGGCGTAGACCTCGTATTGACTGCTTCGAGCGGCACCATCGAGAACCTCACCAACCTCGGCGGCGGACAGTTCACGGCACTTTTCACAGCCCCCAGCGTGAACTATCCCCATGTGGCGATGATCACGGCGGCCGACAAGCGCGATCCCTCGCGCACCTTCGGCAGCGTTGCCATCCCCATGTGGGGCAAGGTCGATTTCCCGGTCGCAGTCGCGCCGAACGCCCGCGTCCTCATCAAGATGGCCGACCAGCAGTTTGGCCCAATCCAGGCCGACGCGCAGGGCCGGGCTCGCGTGCCGCTGCTCGTGCCGCCGGGTGCCCAGGCTGCCGAGAAGATCTCGATCGGGGCAGACGGGAAGAGCACCTCCGAACCCCTGGATCTCAAAGTTCCTGAAGCCCGGCGCATCGCGCTGGTGCCCACCGCCACCCTTCCCGGCGATTCGCGCTTGCAGGTCCCGGTTCACGCCGTGGTGTTCACGGTAGATGGCAAGCCCGACACCGCAGCGCAGGTGATCTTCACCACGACGGGGGGCACCATCACGGCCCCCAAGCACGCCGGCAACGGGGTGTACTCCGCCATTTTCACGCCGCCGACGAGCGCCAGCGCCGCGCAGGCCACGATCACCGCCTCGTTGGCCGACAGCCCCGCTGTGCAGACCGTGACCACCTCCGTGAACCTGGTCAGCGTGCGCCCCGCCAGCGTCGAGCTTGCGGCGGAGCCTACTGTACTCTCCCCCACCGCCGAAGGCTTCAAGGTGTTCACGAAGGTAAGCGGTCCCGACGGCGTCGGACTCGGCGCTCGCACCATCACCTTCAGTGCTTCGGGTGCCCGCGTGAAGGGCGAGGTCAAGGACCTTCGTAACGGCGACTATCAAGCCTTGTTCGCGACCTCGGGCAACGGCTCGGTCGAAGTCTCGGCCAGCGTGGCCGCGCCGATGACCGGCAACCCCATGACGCGCCTGCTGTTGGTTCCCTCGCGCACTCGCCTCAGCAATGACGGTGCTTCGTCCGCCATGATCACCGTCCTCAGCGTCGACGAATTCGGCTATCCGGTGTCGAACGTCGCGGTGGGGCTCAAGCTCACCGCTGGCGACGGAATCCTGCCCCAACAAGCAACGACGAACGCCGATGGTCTGGCCCAGGTCTTCTACAC
>CAMBIK010000022.1 GCA_945867435.1 Klebsiella pneumoniae | reverse complement strand
GATCGCTTCAGCTCTCGCCGATTCGTAGGGTAGCCATGTGAGCGTGAACGTGGCATCGTAGCCGCGCAGATGGGAGGTCAGGTGAGTTCGATGGTCATGTTGTGGGCGTTTCTCGCGTGCGTTGAAGAGGAAGAGCCAGCCTTTGTGGCGGAAGGCTGCGAGGCGGCCGAAGGAGAAGAGCTCCTGGATGCGACCATTTCCGGCACGCTCGCAGCCGATACCGGCGACCACCGCACGGTCACCGAGGTGGTGGTCACGACCGCCGACTGGACCGTCACGTTTTCTGACGGCGACCTCACCTCCGACAGCGATCACTGTGATTGCACCAGCGAAGCGTTCGGGTACGCCACCACGAGCGAATCGGGCGGCGCCGAGCTGCAGCGGATCGTCGCGGGAGGTTCCATGTGTTTCCGGAACACGACCGCCTGCGGCCAGGTGGAGCTGATCGGCGCGGGCGTGGCCGGCGGCGGGCTGTTCCTCTATGTCAGCGGGCTGGGCGATCTGGCTTGCGAAGAGGGGTAGCGGCTTCCATCCCCCATTCACCCCGCGCGCCGACCAGCGGGATGAACACCGGGCCGCTCACCTCGCCCACGTCATCGTAATCGTAGCTCCAAGCCTGGTACATCACGTTGCTGCCCGGCGGAACGAACCAGAGCTCGCTGTAGAGCGAAAGGCTCCAGGTGCGGAAGCGCAGGTCCTTCTGAATGTGAACGTCGACCTTCTGAAACACCGGCAGGCGCTCGCTGTTCGTGGCCCCAAACACCGCACCGTAGCTGTCGTCCTGGGCCTGGTAGGTGCCATCGACGATGGGGGTGTAGGGCAGGCCGGCGCTGGCCCGATAGCGAAGGCCCACGTTCCAGGTAGGTCGGAAGTTCCAGCTACCGATGGCGTTCAGCGCCCAGGGTTGGTCGTAGTCGGAAGGGTGGTCGTCGTGCTGGCTGTTGGCAAGCGTGACGCCGAGCGAGGCAAACACCACGTTGCGAATCCGGTAGCGGCTCTCCACTTCCAGCCCGTAGGCGCGGCCCGACACGCCTCCCTTCGGCTCTCCACCTGGTTCGACCTCGATCAGGTTCTCCGTCATCTTGCCCCACGCGCTGAAGGCCACTTCAAGCCGGTGGGCCACAGCGTAGTCAAAACCGAGGGCGGCCTGGTGGGAAACGGCCGGAGCGAAGCCCGGATCCCCAACGCCGGGCGCGAGCCACATCGCCTGGGGAAACTGGGAGTACTGACCCACGGCGAAGCGAAGCTGCTCGTCGGCACCGATCCGCCACCGCGCGTTGAAGCGGGGGTCCACAACGACCGCCTCCGAGAGCGTGTCGCCATCCACCCGAACGCCAGGTACGAACCTGAACTTTCCGGCGGACAGGCGCCCTTCGGCGTAGGCGCCGACGATGGCACGTTCCACGGTCTGGTCCGTCGAAACCCCGCGGTCCAACAAGGGCGATTCGCGGGCGACATCGTGCCACGCCCGGTCGGTCTCCACATCCAGGCTCAAGGAGTCGAACTTCCCGGTCGCGCCGGCCGCCACGATGCACCATGGCGCGAGCATCAGCGTCGCGTCTTCACGGAGCTGCAGGCGCAGGAGGGACTGGTTGTCGTGAGCGGCGGGAAGCGCCCCCGAGACCGCGAACCCGGTCACCGCGATGGCACCTTCAAGTTTGTTCGCTCCGATGAGGTGGCGATGGGCGATCTGGCCCACGTTGTAGCCCTTGTCGTAGACGAACGCCGGGTTTGCCGACTGCTCCCAGGGGTCGAGCAACGTGGGTTCGCCAGCCAGGCGGGTATAGGCATCCTCAGCCCCAAAGCCGGTGATCGCCCATCGCGCGTTTGCCGAAGGCGCGTATTCCAGGCGGGCGTACCAGTCCGAGAAGCGGGGGAACGCAGTGTACTGTGGGTCGTCCTGGGTAACGGCGTCGAGGTAGCTGCGCCGCGCGCTAGCCCGCACGGTCCAGGCGTCACCGCTGGGCGCGGCCAGTTCTCCCCCAACCATCACCAAGTTGGCGTTTGCGCTGGCACGCGGTCGGTCGGGGCGGTTCCAGGTGCTGCGCGTGTCCACGATGGCGCCGGTCGCATCCCCGAACGAGGCGCCGAAGGTAGAGGGGAACAACTGGAGCTCGTCGAGCAGTCGAGCGGGGAAAACAGAGCTGTACCCATTGAAGTGGTACAAATAGGGGAGTTCGATCCCATCGAGCAGATAGCGGGTTTCGCCAGGGTCGCTGCCCCGCACCGCAAGGTCGCCGGCGCTGGGCGAATATTCGGGCGTAAGGGCCACGCCCGGCAAGGCCTGCACGAGTCGCACGGCATCTTCGAACGTGCCCGGCGTGAGCAGCACACGCTCGCGGTCCAGAACATGAGCCGAAACGACGGGCGCGTCCCGCCGAGCTTCCACGACGACCTCGTGAGGGTCGTCCTCGCCGGCCCCTTCGGGCGGATCCTCCGCCCATGCGGCCGCGATGAACAAGAACGTCATGGCACGATCTCGCCGGACACCCGGACGCGCGCCTCGGCAACTTCATCGCGACCGCATCGGCGTTCGATCACGCTGTCGGGGTCCCAGGTGGAGGTGGGGCCCGGGTTCTCGTCGTCCACGCCGCACGGCACATCGACGCTGACCGCACCATCATCCACCGCCAAATCCATCAAGGCGAAACCGGTCTGGTTGCTGGCGGGGGCGATCGTGACGACCGCAGTGATGGGGCCGGCCGGAAGGGCGAGATCAATGGGGAAGAGGCGGCCGCCGATGGCCAAAAACGGGCCGTCGATGCCCACGGGCACGTCGAAAGTCGCCCAGTCGTTGCCGCCGAGGCCATCCATCCAGAGGGCGACCACCGGCCAGATCCCCGGCTCAGGTGCGCCGTCGGCATCCACAGGAGCCGTCCACGTCGCAGCATCGCTCGCCGTCTCCACCAACTCCCCCGCCGGGGCCATCCAATGCACGGCCTCGGCGTCGGGAACGTCGAGCGAAAACTCCGCACCCCCCTCCCCCAGCGTTCGCGAATAGCCGAGCAGGGCCGGCACCCGAGCGCCCGCCTCCACGGCAAGTTCGCCCCGCTCCGAAGCGCCATCCGCCCCGGTAATCACCAGGGAGAACAGCCCGATATCGAGCGCACCGCACGATTCCCCGCCGCAGTCGAGCCGAGTGGTCTCCCACGCAACGCTGGGCGCCACCGGCGACCAGGCCTCCGAGCCCTCCCACGCAAATGCCCGGAAGCCCCTCGACCCTTCGCCAAGGGCCATGCCCACAATCCGCAGATCCACCAGGTCGTGGCGGTCGGTCGGAAAGGGGTCCAGGCAGCCCAAAAAAAGGAGGGAGATCAAGTATGGCCGCTAACACGCCCACTCAATGAGGCTCACTGTGTCAATACGTACTTGCCAGATGTGTCCGCAGCGTTAGCGACCTGCCATGAACACGCTCCCGAACCGCGACCTGCTCCCCGACCACGCGAGTCATGCCGACGACCGTGGCATCCCCATCGACCGGGTGGGGATCAAGGGTCTTCGCTGGCCGATCATCGTGTGGGATCGTGCGAACAAGGCTCAACATGTGGTCGCCGAGATCGACGCGACGGTCAGCCTGCCGGCGGGGGTGAAGGGCACCCACATGTCGCGCTTCGTGGAGGTGATCAGCGGCGTTCGCGGCGAGCTGTCGCTGCACACCCTCCCCGACCTGCTCGCCCAGATTCAGAGGCGTCTCGACGCGCCATCCGTGCAGTTGGATGTGCGTTTCCCCTACTTCATGGAGCGACTCGCTCCCGTGAGCAAGGTGCCCTCGCTCATGGAATACGGGGCCGCCTTCCATGCGAAGCTCGATGGCGATGTCTTTGATTTCGTGCTGGAGGTGCGGGTCCCCGTCACCACGCTTTGCCCGTGCAGCAAAGCGGTGAGCGACCGCGGTGCCCACAACCAGCGCTCCTGGGTGGATGTGTGGGTTCGCGGCAACGACTTCCTGTGGATCGAGGATGTGGTCGAGGCCGTCGAGTCCTGTGCATCCTCGCCGCTGTTCGCCCTCCTCAAGCGCGAGGACGAAAAGTGGGTCACCGAGCGTGCCTACGACAACCCCAGGTTCGTGGAGGATCTGATCCGGGAGGTGACGCGCACGCTGGAGGGCCGGTCGCGATGGCTAAAGGTGAGCGTCGAGAACCTGGAGAGCATCCACAACCACAGCGCCTGGGCCGAGTTGGAATGGACCGTGGAGCGCGGGGGCGAGCCGCCCTCCAAGAACGGGAGTGCTCCGAGCCGGCCGCCTGCCCCCGCCTCGTTCGGGGCCTGGATTCACGAGCGCCGCAGCGCGTTTCACTGGTCCCAAGCGCAGCTCGCGGAGCGGATCGGGGTGAGCGCCTCGCTGTTGAGCAAGGTGGAGAGTGGCGAGCGCCACCTCGCCCCCGAGCGCTTCGCGGCCGTAGCGGAGGCCTTTGGGGAGTCGGCCGACCGGGTTTCCCTGCGGGCGGGCGTGGTGCCGGAACCGCTCCTGGCTAAGGTTCAGGGGGATCCGGAGGGATTTTTGCGGTGGTGCGGGTAGGGGGGGTAGCCAACGACCACCCCGTCGGCGGGGCCTACGTCGAGGCCCGTCAACGGGGTTTCGGTCAGGGTCTGACACCGCGCACGATTCGGAACTGCCAGTTCCTTTTTGTATGATATAAAGGAACTGTGCACTCCAGATTGAATCCAGTCCCCGAACGGAGCTTTTTTCTGTTTGGTCCCAGAGGAACAGGGAAATCTACATGGTTGCGGCAGCGCTTCGCAGGAGCTGCGTGGTTCGACCTGCTTGACGCTACGGTGTACCTCGACCTGCTCGCCGACCCCTCCCGGCTCGAACGGCGGCTACCGAAGGATCATCAGGGTTGGGTCGTGATCGACGAGGTGCAGCGTGTTCCCGAGGTGCTTAACGAGGTGCACCGCCTCATCGAAACGCGAGGGCTTCGCTTCGCCCTCACCGGGTCAAGTGCGCGGAAGTTGAGGCGCGGAGGGGTGAACCTGCTGGCTGGTCGGGCGTTAACGCGGCGAATGCACCCGCTGGTGCGAGCCGAGGTGGGCGCTGAATGGAGCCTGCGCGTTGCGCTTGACCGCGGCGGCCTGCCTTTCGCAGTCACCCGGAAAAACGACGCGAGCGCGCGCGCCTACCTCCAAGACTACGTTCAAACGTGGCTCCGTGAGGAGGTGCAGGCCGAGGGTGTCACGAGGAACTTACCCGGCTTTGCGCGCTTCCTGGAGGCCGCGAGCTTCTCGCAGGCAGCGCCGCTCAACATGGCGAACGTGGCCCGGGAGTGTGCCGTACAGCGAAAGGTCGTGGAAGACTGGTTCTCGGTCCTGGAGGATCTGCTCGTGGCGGTTCGGCTGCCGGTGTTCTCTCGTCGCGCGAGCCGGGCGTTGGCCACCCACCCCAAGTTCTTCTTCTTTGACACAGGCGTATTCAGAACGCTGCGCCCTCGCGGCCCGCTCGACACCCCCGACGAGATCGATGGGGCCGCCCTCGAAACGCTGCTGCTTCAGGAGGTGCGGACGCATAACGACGCGGGCGACCTTGGCTATGCGCTTTCCTACTGGCGTACCCGGGCCGGCGAGGAGGTCGATCTCGTGCTCTACGGGGAGCGCGGCCTGCATGCCATTGAGGTGAAGCGCGCGGCGCGACTGCGGCGAGAAGACTTTGCGGGACTGCGTGCGTTTGCGGAGGACTACCCGCCTGCGAAGCTGTGGGTATTCTACGGGGGCGACCGCGCCTACGTCGAGGACGGGGTTGAGGTGCTCCCCTTCGCGGAGGGCCTCGCCCGCTTGCCGAAGCTGCTGGCGGGGGCTGCGGTGTTGCCGGCCTAAGGACAATCCCGTTCAAAGTGCTGCCAATCCTTGAGTGCCCGGAAGTTCCCTCCCCAGCGCCAGCCCAGCGAGAGAAACTTCTGGGTCACCTGCGAAGCTTCGTTGAGCGTGCCGGGCACGCGGGGGTCGTAGGCGGCGCCCGGAGGGGAGATGAGCGTGCGACCGCTGCGCACCCGAACGTACGGGTTCAAGCGAGTGTTCAGGTCGATCGCGGCACCGCACGAGTGCAGAGAGGGGGTGCGGGTTCCCGAGATGGCGCGGTAGTTGAACCCAGAGCTATTGCCAAGGTTCATGGAAGCATCATCGTCCCATCGGCCGTTCACCCGGAACGACGGATGCGCCATCGGGATCACGGATGCAACGGGGAAGCCGCTTTGGAGGACCAGGTCGAAGATCTCGGTGATCTGCGCAGCAAATCCCTCGTGAATCAAGATCTGCCCGGCGTGAATCTTGCCGTCCATCGAACGATACCGCACGTTCAGGAGCGCCTGGGACGCGGTGATCTCGGGGGGGCACGCCGGATCCACGCCCTCCAACGCCTGTTCTCGCGTCATCGCGCTGTCCACGATGTCCGGTTCCTCGGCCCGACAAACGGCGGCGAGGAAGAGCTGGGTCGGGAGCACGGGAAGGCCTAACCGGCCTGGGTGCCGGCCCTTCAGCTGCGCCAACAAACGCAGCGGGCGCAGACCGGATTGGTGGCGATGTCCAGGGTGCGCCGCTCAGGCCTCGCGGCACGCATGGCGGCCCGCAGGCCCCGGCTGACGTTCGCGGACGATTCGAGGAAGAAGCAGGGCCGCCAGGCCCCGGTCGGGTCCACGACTCCGGAGGTCCAGGGCGCCGAACACCGTGGCGCCTCCGCGCCGCCGCCCGCGAGGAGTTGCGTCCGCGCCTTCGCGTAATCCGACATCACCACAAAGGGATCGCCCGATAGACTGGCCACGAACGCCTGGAGGCGGGGCAGTTGCTCGGGTCGCGGTGGCGTGCCGCGGTCCTCCCCCCGGACGCCGAATCCCCCGCTGCTCGTGTCCGACGCGAGCAGGCTCATCTCGGTACACCCCGCCGCCTCCGTCGCCCGCCGAATCGCGCTCAACTCATCAATGTTTTCCGCCCACACCGTGACCCTGGCGTGGACAGGGTGGCCGGCGAGCGCGCTCACACCCTCCGCCACGGCAGCCAGGCCCCGCACGCCCCGGATTCGCTCATAGGTGCCCTCTGTAGCCGCATCCCAGGACACGAAGACCTTCGTGGCATGCGCTCGAACGAGCACCGCGTGCTTCCGCAGCGCGAGCCCGTTCGTCATCAGAGACACCGGCAGTTCCCTGGCCAGCGCGGGGAGCAGCGTCGTGATCTCTGGATGCGCGAGAGGCTCCCCGCCCGTCAGCACCAACTCGCTAAAACCAAGTTGACGCGCCTCGATTGCGAGCTCCTTCCAGCGCGCCACGGCAAGCTCACCCTCCTCGGGCTCCCGAAACGCGCAGCCGGCGCACCGACTGGTGCAGCGGTGAGTCACGTCGAAGACGATCACCTCGGGGCGCATCAGCCCGGTGGCGCGAAGGAGATGGGCGCCAACGGCGCGAGGACCGAGCATCGCCGACATCGTATCCTGCGTGGACGCCCCCCCCGCCGCGCTACACTTGCGCCGCGAAGCAGGGTTGCGGCATGCGTTTCATTCATACGTCCGACTGGCATCTGGGGCACACGCTGAAAGAGCAGGACCGAAGCGCAGAGCATGACGCCTTTCTCGCCTGGCTCATCGGTCGCATCCGCGAAGAGGCTCCCGACGCGCTCCTCATCGCTGGCGACGTGTTCGACGCCGCCAATCCTCCCGCCCACGCCATGCGCAGGTGGTACCGGTTCCTGAGAGACGCAAATCACGCCCTCCCTACGATGACCATCGTGGTGATCGCCGGGAACCACGACTCGGGGGCCCGCCTGGACGCCCCGCGCGACCTGCTTGGCCACTTCCAGGTCCATGTGGTCGGTGCCGTTCCACGCGATGAGAGCGACGCGATCGACTCGGCCGCGATGCTGGTGGAGGTCCGCGGAAAAGAGGGCACACTGCTCGGCCGGGTCGCCGCGGTCCCCTATCTTCGCCCCTCCGACCTGCCCGGCGGCGAAAACCCGGACCGCTGGGTGGAAGCCACCCGCGACGTGTACGCGGCGGTTTTCGCCTGTGCACCCGAAGATGGCGTTCCACTCGTGGCGATGGGCCACAGCTACATGGTGGGCGGCTCGCTTTCCGAGTTCTCGGAGCGCAAGATCATGGGCGGCAACCTCCACGCGCTGCCCGACGACATCTTCCCCGCACGCGTGGCCTATGCGGCGCTCGGGCACCTGCACCTGGCGCAGGTCGTGGGTCGAAGGCCTGCCGTTCGCTACTGCGGTTCCCCGATCCCGCTCGCGCTGGATGAACGCGCCTACCCCCATCAGATCTGCGTGGTCGAGGTGGATGCGGATGCACCCGCCACGGTCCGCTCGCTCCGCATTCCCCGCACCGTGGCGGTGCCGCGCATCCCAGCTTCGGGGAGCCTGCCGCTCGCGGAGGCGGTCGCCGCCCTCCTGGCCTTTCCCGCCGAGGAACCCGCTTGGATCGAGGTTTGCGTGCGAGCGCAGCCCGGGCAGGCGAACGCGACCGAAGTGCTTGAAGAAGCGATGGTCAACAAGCGCGCCAAGCTGCTTCGAGTAACGACGGAAGGGGCCGATGGCCAGGCGGGGCTCGCCGATCTGGTCGAGGCTGTCTCGCTCACCGAGCTTGAGCCGGAGGACGTTTTCCGACGAAAGTGGGCCAGCAAATGGCCTGACAACCCAATCACGGACCGCACCCTCACGCGGTTTCACGAGCTGGTGGAGCTCGTCCGAGCAGGTGCCGAATGAAGGTCCTTGCCATTCGGGGTCACAACCTCGCCAGCTTGCCGACGCTGGATCTCTCGCTCAGCACGGGGCCGCTCGCGCACGCCGGCACCTTCGCGATCACCGGGCCGACCGGCGCGGGCAAGTCGACGATCTTCGATGCGCTGTGCCTGGCCTTGTTCGGGCGAACGCCCAGGTACAGCGGATCGGGCCACCTGTACGGAGTCTCCACCCTGGAAGAGGAAGAGAAGATCAAGTCAGGGGATCCACGGGGAATCATGCGCCGCGGCACGGGCGAAGCCTGGGCGGAAGCCGAGATCACGGACCGGGCCGGTCGTGCCTTCAGGGCAAAATGGCATGTGTGGCGCGCCGGCAAGAAGCCTTCAGGGCGCCTACAAGGCGCGACCCACAGCGTCACGGCGGTCGGTGCCGAGCGGCCCGAGGCGTCGGGCGTTACCGCCGTCGCGGCGTGGGTGCAGCAGAACATCGGGCTCACGATGGAACAGTTCACGCGGTCCGTGCTCCTGCCGCAAGGGGAGTTCGCCAACTTCCTGAAGGCCGAAGCGAAGGTGCGCGCCGAGCTGCTGGAGAGAGTCACAGGCACCGACCTGTTCCGACGAATCGGCAAAAAATCGTACGAACAGTGGCGCGAAGCCGACGCGGCCTTGCAACGCGTCGTGGACCAGCGGGGTGCCATCGTGACCTTGTCGGACGACAAGCGTGCGGAGGAAGAGGCACGACGGCTAGCCCTTCAGGCCGAGGCCGACGCCGCGCAGGCCGCTGCCGAGGCCGCCCAGGCTTCCGTGGAGTGGTACGCCCGCCTGGAAACATTGGAAGGCTTGCTGGCGTTGGCGAAGGAAAATGTGGAATCGGTCCAAAGTTCCTGGGTGGAGGCAGAGCCACGCCGGGCGGAACTGCGTCAGGACGACGCGGTAGAGCCCCTGCGCGTACTGTTCCTCGGCGCAAAGTCCGCCCAGGACCGCCACGCGAAGGAAGCGACCGGGGCCGAGAAATGCGCACTGGAGGCGGTGGCGGCCGCTGAGAAGGCTGGGGTCGCCGCCGCAAGTCTGGTCCTTGCGGAGACCGCTTCCGCTGGGGCGGCCACCGCCCTCGCGGAAGCGCGACCGCTCCTGGACGAGGCTCGGTTGCGCGATGCTGCGGTCACCGAATTGGCCGCACAGACCACCAAGGCCGCGGCTTCTGCCGCCAGCCTCGGGGCGGAAGCGGTCGCAGCCGCGGCCACGCTGCAATCGACCGTTGAAGCGTTGGCTCGCCTGGCCGCCGAAGAGCTCGCCGCCAACGACTGGCTTGCGAAAAACGCATCGCTCACCCTCCTCGTGGAGCGGTGGTCGCTCGTGGACAGCCGCCTGTCGGATTTTGCGTCGACAAAGGTGGAGACAGCCAAGTGCATCGCTGCCCGTGACCCGCTCGTGGCGGCGGCAGCCGCAGCGCAGAATGCAAAGGCAGCGGCCGACTTGGCCGCCCAAGCGGCGGCGGCGACGCACGCGGCGGCGGCTGAGGTGCTCACCAAGGCAGAAGCGCAGGTGGCCGCGAATCCCGCATCGGCCGCGATGGACGCCGGCCGAGCCCTCGACGAGGCCCGCCAGCGCGTCGAGGAGGCGAGCCGAATCGCTCGTGAGGCGGAGCGCACGGCGGCCGAAGGGGCGGTAGCGCAAGAGGAGGAACGAGTGGCCCGTGGCCAGGCCGCCGCGCACCGGAAGCAGGGCGAGGCGGCCGACACTGGGATCGCGGTGGAGAAGCCGCGGCTGCACGAGGCGACCCGAGCCTGGGAGCAGGCGCGCTTGACGGTGGATCTCAGCGTTCACCGCGCCAGTCTGGTCCCCGGCGTTCCGTGCGCGCTTTGCGGATCTTCCGACCACCCCTTTGCAGCGGTGCCCCCCATCGTGGATGCCCTGCTGGCACAGCTCGAAGCACCGGTCACCCACCTCACCCTCGAGATCCAGCGCCTGACCGAGCTCCGAACGCGGGCCCATGCCCAGGTTGAAGGCTCCGACCGTGCCGCCGAAGGCGCGGCGGTGCGAGCAGGCGTGCTTCACGCCACGCACCAGGGCCTCGTGGCGGAGTGGGCCGCCGCAGGCCGCAGCGGCGAGCCGGCCACCGCCACCCTGGCACCGGATCGTGCCGCCCTCGACGCCCAGATCGCAGCCGTGGATGCGTTAGAAGCGATGTCCAAGGCGGCAAGTGCGGCGGAGGCGGCGGCGAGCCAAGCTGAGCGCGTGGCGCGTGGCGCCATGGAGGTCCGTGCCGCAACCGCCACGATAGCGGCGGCGAACGCGCAGGCGGCGGAAGCGGCGAGGCTCCGCAACGACGAGGCCGCGGCAGCGCACCACAAGCAACTGGAGAGCGTGCTCCTCGATCTGGCACCGACCTTCGCCGGTTGGACCGCCTGGGAAGCTCGAATTCACGCGGATCCGCCAGGTTTCCGAGACCAGTGCAGCGACGATGCAACCGCCTACCGGGCCCGCTTCGCTACCCGTGCGGGTGCCGCGGGGCACAAGGCCGTGAAGCAGGCGGAGCTCGCGGCCTTCGCACTCCTCGCTGCCGAAGGGCAGGCGCGCGCCCAGGTCGCAGCGGTCGAGGCGGACCAGCGAGCCACCGCCCTCGCCGCCGAGAAGGCCGCCCGCGCCGCCCTGTTCGCTGGGGAAGCGGCAGACGCCGTGGAGCGCCGCCTGGTGTTGGCGGGGACCGAAGCGGCCAGCGCAGCGACGTTGGCGCGTGGGACCGCGGCGAGCGCGGCCGAGCAACGCGCTGCGAAGCACGCCTCCGCGGCAGCGGCAACTGCAGCAGCAGCTGGGGCAGCGGAGGAAGCCGCACGGCTCCTCCTCGAACGCGATGCGGCCGTGCTGGCCCTGGAACTGGAGCTCGCAGCGGTGGAAGCCCGGTTGGGGCGCGACCCGCACCAAGCCAAGGCCGAGCGCGCGGCGCTGGCCACGCTCGACCGGTCCAAGGAACAGGCCGCGACCACACTCGCGGGCCGGGCCGCCGACCTCCAGACCCACCAGGCGGCGAACGCGCCCCTCTCGACCGCCGAGGAGGCTCAGGCGGCGCGCGAGGCCGCCCAGCAGGAGGCCGAGGAGGCGCTGCGAACGGTCGGTGCGGTCGAGGAGTTGCTCCGCGCCGACGCGGCGGCACGCGAGCGCCACGCCGAGTTCGGGGTCGAGTACGACAACCTGCATGCGATCGCCACCGAATGGGGCACGCTCAAGGACCTGATCGGGGACGGCCAAGGGCAGGTCTTCTCCAAGTTCGCCCAATCGATCACGCTGGATGTGCTCGTGGTGCAGGCCAATGTGCAGCTCGCGATGCTGGCCCCACGCTACCGCCTGCAACGGGTGCCGAACGTGGACCTCGAACTCCAGGTGATCGACCGGGACCACGCCGACGACATCCGCGCGGTGTCCAGCCTTTCGGGCGGGGAAACCTTCCTGGCCTCCCTGGCCCTGGCCCTCGGGCTCGCCTCAATCACCTCCAAGGACCTCGTGATCGGCTCGTTGTTCATCGACGAAGGCTTCGGCACGCTCGATGCCGACACGCTCGCGCTGGCGGTGGGCGTCCTGCAGGGGCTCAACGCAACAGGGCGTCAAGTCGGCATCATCTCGCACGTCGAAGGTCTGGCCCGCGAGCTGGGCGCCTGGGTGCATGTGACGAAGGCCACGAGCACGCGAAGCACCGTTTCCGTGGGAACGCAGTGGACAGCCGCAGGCACCTGACCGGGAGGGTGCGGCCCCGCTATTTGGTCATCGTCTGTCGAAACAGCTCGATGCCATCTTCGTCGTAGAACACGCCTGTCAACGTGCGCCCGGCGATCTCCACCCACAGGAAGCCCAAGGACTGGGCCTCGAACCAGGTCGGATTGCTGCCGAAAAGCGGATAGGTGGAGTGCCCCGCGCCTGAGATAAAAAGCGCCGTTCCGCACGAGTCTTCCAGCCACTGAAGGTTGTGGTCGTGGCCAGCGAAGTAGGCGTCGTACTGGCCGCAGCCGTAGGTGTCGAAGAAGGACTGCCAATCCCCGCTGGCATCCCCGTGGGGCCCGTTCGACAGGTAGGGATGGTGGCCAAAAAGCAGGTTCCAGGTGGTGGCGGAAGCCGCTCGCTCGGTCGGGAGCCAGGTTTCTTGCGCCGCCCCAGAGCCGACGGTGATCATCTGCGTGTCGATGCCATAGAAGGTGACATCGCCTTCTACCCGAGCGTAATAGTCGGCGGGCATGTACCACTTGGCCGATAGAGCGGTGTAGTCCACCTGGGCATCGAGCAGCGTGGTGTCGAAGGAATGGTCCCAGTCGTGGTTGCCCATGACTGCCCAGAATTGCAGGTCGAGCCCCGCATAGGGGGCCTCGAACGCATCGGTCCACTGGGCATCCCCGGTGCTGGTCACGCCGCCCGGGTAGAAGTTGTCGCCCACCAAAAGCGCAAAGTCGCAACCCGAAGCCGCGCAGACCGCTTCCATCCCCAGCGCGACCGCGTACTGGTTCAGGCTGCCATCCCCGGTGTCGCCAAGCACGAGGAAGCGCGTCGCGGTTGAGGCGGGCGCGGCGGCGCCCGTGTCCACGGTGCCCGTGTCCACACCGGCAGTGTCTGCCAAAGCGGTGGCGCTCCCACAAATCCCCGACGCGTCGGGGATCGCCGGGTCGGCGTCGTCACAGTCGTCGTCGTTCGCCACAAAATCGGTGGGGGCGGTGCACGCCGAAACGGCGGTTGCTGGGTCCCCCCACCCATCCCCGTCGACATCCGCGAAGAAGGAAGGCGCGCCCGATAGCGAGGCGTCGTCGTCGTCGACCAGGGAATCGCAGTCGTTGTCCGCGCCATCGCAGGTCTCCGCCAACCCCGGAGAACGAGCGGCATCGGTGTCGTCGCAGTCGGTGGCGTCGGTCACGTAGTCCGCAGGCGGATCACATTGCGTGACCAACCGAGCGGGATTGCCGTAGCCATCCCCATCGGAATCCATTGCAAAGCTGGAGAAGGAAGCGGGAAGAGTGCCCATGTCCGCGTCGTCCGCCACCCCGGAGCAGTCCTCGTCCAGATCCTCGAGATCGCACACCTCCACCCGGCCAGGGCTGCGCCAGGGGTCCGCATCGTCGCAATCGCCGCCGACCCCGGAAAACCCGATCGGCTGCTGGCACATCGAGACCACCAACGCGTCGTTGCCGTAGCCGTCTGTGTCGGCATCCCGGTACCAGATCGGGGGACTCAGAACGTGGTCGTCCGCGTCGTCAAGGAGCCCATCGCAGTCCTCGTCCCGCGCGCCATCACACACCTCAACCTGACCCGGATTCCGGAGGGCATCGGCATCGTCGCACTCCTCGCAAGCCGCCCATCCATCCCCATCGGCATCCGCGAACAAGACCGACCCATCGCAGTTGGCATCCACCGCACTCGCACAATCGGACTCGTCGGCGTTCGGGTGCACGGCGGGATCGGCATCGTCGCAGTCCGTGGCATCGGAAGTCATTCCAACTGGCTGGGTACACGCGAGCGTGGCCACAAGCGGATCACCGAAGCCATCGCCGTCGGCATCGGCGTAGAACGGTAGGGGGGCACAGGCGCTATCCGCCGTGTCGCCTTCAGCGCCGGGGTCCTCGCTGTCGCCGGGAACGGGGGCCCCCACCGGCTCATGGAGCGAAGGCGAAGGCCCACATCCTCCCAGCAAGCCGAAAAGCAGGAGCCGGGCTTGGGGTCGCACGCCACACCGTAGCCTGCCCGGTGCAGAACGGTGCCAGACACGATAGGGATACGCTTCGTATTCGGAGAGTACGATGCTGATTATCCCCGGCCTCCTCCTGTTCCTCCTGAGCTGCGCTATCCCGGGCGGGGAGGCCGACTCCGGTGCCCCGGGCGGCGGGGACACCAGCGATTCGAGCGAAGAAACCGGTGATTCCGGCGAAGAAACCGGTCAAAACGGCGGCGCCTGCGCCGCGGTCGATCCCGGGGATGACTGGGCGTGGACGGGCGAATGCCCGCAGATGAGAACGCCGGTCGTCATCACCGTGAGCGGGTGCACGCTCACCCTCGACTACGACGCGGTGGGCGGCATGACCATGGGAACGCCCTACTCGGCCACCATCGTCAGCGATACCGTGACCTTCGCGAACGATAATGGCGTGGACGGCTGCGTGGGAACGGTCAAAGATTCCAGCCGGATTACGGGCGCCTGTGACAACGGATGTACCTACACACTACGGCGCTGATCCGCCGTTGCGGGGCCACTCCCCCACCAGATCCCGCCACGAAACCGGCGTGGTCCCCGCCCGCCAGGCACCTTCCCGCATCCAGGCCAACTCGACCGCGTAGCGATCGTGTGCCGGATTTCCAGGATGCACCATCACTTCGAGCGTATCCGGACGTTGAGCGCCGGCTTCCTCGCGGGCGCGAAACGTAGAGGCGTTCGCGAATCCATCCGTCGTGACGAATCCCGAGAAAGCACGTCGGAAGCGAGCGGCCCGCGCGCGCTGCGGCAGCTCCCGGAGCCGCGACACCTCCGGCCGCCACGCGCCGATCCCGCGGACAGCACGGATGCCCGTTTCCTCCATCAGCGTTCGCAGGAAGGGCCACAGGAACGGCTTCCAGTGCACGTGCTGATGGCTGTCCATGTGCGTGGGCTCCCAGCCTGCGGCACGCACTTTCGCGACCTGTGCCCTCCATTCCTCCAGGACCGACGATCCCGTGAGCGCGGGGAAACCCGTGAGATCGAGGTGTACGCCGAGGCAGGTATCCCGAGGGAGGCGGGCCAGCGCCGCCTCGAACGTGGGGCCCGTCGCGAGGACGCTGGTAGATGTAGCCGTTCCTTCGGCCAACGCTTCGATCACGGCGTTGTCCACGGCCTCGGACATGCCGAGGTCGTCAGCGTGAACGATCAGCCTCACCCTACGGGGCCGGGGCGAGCAGGCAGCGCGTGTAGAAGCTGGCCGTGATGTCGAGCCATGCCTCCCGGTTGGGCTGCTTCGCGAAGCCGTGCCCCTCATCCTTGGCGAGGGCATACCCGACTTCGACGCCATTTTCCCTCACCTTGGCGACGATCTGTTCGGCTTCGGACTGCGGAACGCGCGGGTCGTTAGCCCCCTGCCCCACCAACAGCGGGATCTTGATGCGGGCGGCGTTGTGGAGGGGCGCGATGCCCTCAAGGAACGCCCGCATCTCTGGAATCCGCTCGTCGCCGTATTCGACGCGACGCAGGTCGCGACGGTACGCCTGCGTGTTTTCGAGGAAGGAAACGAAGTTGGAGATGCCCACGCTGTCCACGCCGCAGCGCAGGCGGTCGCTGTACTCCACGGCGCTGGCCAGCACCATGAAGCCGCCGTAGCTGCCCCCTGCCACCGCTACCCGTCGCGCATCCAGGTCTGACTGCGTCGCGACCCAATCCAGCAATGAACCGATATCCTTCACGCTGTTCATCCGGTTCATACCGTTGTCCAGCTCCACATAGGCCTTGCCGTAGCCAGTGGAGCCCCGCACGTTGGGAGCGATCACCGCCACCCCTAGTTCGTTCACCAGGTACTGGATATTCGACGAAAAACCGGCGCTGCTCTGCCCTTCCGGCCCCCCGTGGATGGTGATCACCACCGGAACGGGCCCCGTGGCGCGCTTCGGGCGGTAGACCCACGCCGGGATCGTGCGCCCGTCAAAGCTTGGGTAGGCGATGAGCTCGGGGGTGACGAAAGTGCTTGCGTCCAGCCCCCCCATTTCGCTGTGCGTCCACCGGGTTGCCAGCCGCTTTTTCACGTCTACCGCGTACACGTCGGTTGAAGCGTCTGCGCTGGACACGTTCAGCCCCAACCGCGTGCTCGTGCGATCGAAGCCGAAGCCCCCCACCACGCCCAAAGGCAGATCGAGCCGGGCGGCGGAGGCAGGCTTGCCGGCAGGGGCCAGGTAGACCGCGCTGCGCCCGCCTTCGTTCACGGCCCACGCCAACCACTTACCATCTCGCGAAGCGGCGATTCCCGCGATGTCCCACTTGGTGTCGGGCGTGATCACCGACTTCGTTCCGGTGGCGACATCGTAGCGAACCAGCCGGCGGAAGTCCGACCCCTCGTCGGAGGCAAAGTACACGGACTTGCCATCGGCGGACCAAACGGCCGCGTCGTGAGCGACCGGGTCGGGCGAGGCGCTGGCATCCAGTTCCACCACCGCGCCCGTGGCCATGTCCGCGACCCACACGGAGCGCTCCGTGATGGAAACATCGTGAAGCAGCAGCACACGACCACCATCGGGGGACCAGTCCAGCACGGACCAGGAGCCGGTCAACTGCGCCACCATGCGGGCGCGGGCGGGGTCGTGCCCATCGGCCACCCACAAGTCAAAATCGCTGCCGTTCCGGTGGGTGGAGGTCCACGCCACGCGACCCCCGGCGTGCGAGACAGAAAGGCCGTTGTTCTTGGATGTGCCGTCTGTGAGTCGCGTGGACCGCCCGGTTGAGCTGGCCACCCAGTAGATCTGGTTGAACTCGCCGCCGCCGGAATCCATCGACACATAGAACCCGTCGGCATCCGATGGATCGAGTGCCGCCCCCGACACCGGCTCCGCGAAAAACGTACGTTGGGTACGGTCGGCGCCCGGACCTGCGACGTGATGCACCTGTGTGGTCGCCCCGAACCTCGTCAAGATGAGCATCCCCGGACCCGCCACATCCCAATCGCTGAGCGAGGCGCTGCGGGTATTGGAATACTGACGGGTGCGCGCAGAGATATCCGCAGACACCTCCGGGATCCCGTCGAGGACGAGCGAGCCCTGCTCGCGGATTGTGGGCGCAGCGAGGGCGGAGGCGACGAGGCAGAGGAACGCGGTGGTGAACATCCCTTGCTTCTAACCCCTCCCCAGCCAGATAGACCCCCGGTCCGTGCCCCACATCCACGCCGAGGACCTCGTTCGCAGCTTCCCGGTACGCGAACGTTCGCGCGGGTTGGCAGGCGCGCTGGTGGGCCTGTTTCGCCCGGCTTCGGAGGAGCGGCGAGCCGTGAACGAGGTGAGCTTTTCCATCCAGCCGGGCGAGGCGGTCGCGCTGATCGGCCCGAACGGAGCGGGAAAGTCGACGACGGTGAAGATGCTCACAGGGATCCTGAAGCCCACGTCGGGCCGCATCCGTGTCGGCGGGCTGGACCCGTGGGCCGACCGCACCCAACATGTGCGCAACCTGGGCGTGGTGTTCGGCCAGCGCACCCAACTGTGGTGGGACCTCGCCGTAGTCGAGGCGCTGGACTTGCTGGCGGCGATGTACCAGATCCCGGCGGACGACGTGAAGTCCCGGTTGGCGCGTTTCGACGAAGTGCTCGGGATCGGGCCGCTTCTCCGCACGCCCCTGCGGCAGCTTTCCCTGGGCGAGCGAATGCGCTGCGAGCTCGCCGCCGCCTTGCTCCACGCGCCTTCGCTGCTCGTGCTGGACGAACCGACCGTGGGCCTCGACGTGGCGGTCAAGCTGCGCCTGCGAGCCTTCCTGGCGGCGCTGCGCGACGAAGGGCGCACCACCATCCTGCTGACCACCCACGACTTGGGCGATGTACGCGCGCTCTGTCCGCGGGTGCTGCTGCTCGCTGAAGGCAAGCTGCTTCACGATGGCCCGCTCGACGCCCTCGCCGCGCGACTCGGTGGTCGCCACCTCGTGCGGATCACGTTGCAGACGCCGGCGGATGACCTTCAGATTGAAGGGGTCGGGGGGGAACGCACGGGGGCGTGCGAGATCGCCGTACCCGTGCGCACGGGTGAAGCCGTGGCGGACGTGGTGCGGTCCCTGATGAGTCGCTTCGACGTGTCCGACATCCGCATCGAGGAGCCCGCCGTGGAGAGCCTGGTGGCGCGCTTCTACGAGCGGGCACCGTGAACCTGGCCACGCTGCGGGCCGCCGCCGCCATCGGGTTCCGACACCACCTCGCCTATCCGACCGAGGTGGCGATCCAGCTCGTTGCGGCCTGCATCCTCGCCGGTCTCAACGGGGCGCTGTGGACAGCCGCTGCCGCGGGGCAACCGACCATCGCAGGCGCACCCTCCTTGGACTGGCGGGCCAGCGTGCTTGTCGCGTGGGCGGGCATCGCCGCCATCGCGACTCGGGTCCACGAAGACCTGGGCGAACGGTTTCGCGACGGCCAAATCGCCGCCGATCTGCTGCGCCCGATCTCGCTCCCCGCGATGGTGTACGCCCGCGACCTCGGCCGCGCTTGCGCCGCGTTCCTGGTGCAGGCCCTGCCGTTGTTGGCGCTGTGCAGCCTCGCAGCCCCGCTCGGCCTCCCCGAGTCGCCCGGCCGATGGATCGCCTGGATCGCCGCGTTGTTCGGCGCCCATCTGGTGAACGTGGCGATCAGCTTCTGTCTCGGCGTCGGCGCCTTCCGCCTCGGGAGCGCCACCGGCCTGGGGTACGTCAAGGCCACGCTCGTCTCGCTGTTCGCCGGGGTGCTCCTGCCGATCGAGCTCTTCGGGCCGGGGCTGCGCGCCGTCGCTCTGGCGCTCCCGTTCCACCTGCTCGGCCGCACGCCCTCGATGGTGCTGCTGGGAACGGCAGACCTGGTGCCCATTTTCGTGGAGTTACTGGCGTGGGCAGCGATCTTGTGGGCCCTGGGCCTGTGGCTGTGGCACCGTGCGGCCCGCACCTTCACCATCGCGGGCGGGTAGCGTGGGCCCCCTTCGCCACCTGCTGGCGCAACGGATTCGCTCCCGCCTCGCCTATCCGGGGGATCTGGCCGCCGGACTCCTTTCCGGGGTGCTGCTGGCTGTGATCGGTCCGATCTTCATCACGACGCTGTTCCGCCATGTCGATACCCTGGGGGGGTGGACCGCCGCGGAGGTGCTGTTCATCTGGGGGTACGCCGATACGGTGTCGGGGCTGTTCTACGTCGTCTTCGGCGGCTTGTATGTTCTGAATCGACGCTACATCCTCGGGGGCGAGCTCGACCGCCTCCTGATCCGGCCCATCGATCCCTATGTCCAACTTTTGGCGGATAACCTTGCGTTCGAGGATATCCCCAGTGTACTGCTTGGCGTCGTGGTGATGGCGCTGGCCGTGGGGTGGGGCCTGCCGGTGCCGGAAGGGTGGCGGCTGGCCCTCCTGCCGCTGTGGTTGCTCGGCGGCCTGTGTACGCTCGGCGGCCTGGTCACCGCCATCGCTTCGTTGGGCTTCCACCTGCATCATCGGGGCACGGCCATCGGCCTGGTGATGCAGTTGACCACCTTTGTCCGCTACCCGATGGACCTCTTTTCCGCGCCGCTCCGCTGGCTGCTCACCGCCGTGCTCCCCTTCGGCTTCGCCGGCTTCTACGGGGCGGCGTTCTTTCTGCCGGGGCAGGAGTGGGAGTTGCTGTCGTGGCTGGCACCGGTCGTGGGGGGGGTTGCGATGGTGGGGGGGTACGGCGCGTGGCGACTCGGGTTGGCGCGGTACGCTTCGGCGGGGACTTGAGGGGGGCCGCCTACTACGACCCCAAACGCGACCACCCAAACCTCAGCGAAGCACCTCGGGGGGCAACAAACCCACCAAGAGTGAGTGCAATGTTCCCGCCTCACGCACGAGGAGGTCGCGGTCTGCCGTGAGCGCGGCTTCGGCCGTAGCGGCGAGCTGCGCGGCCGCAGAGGGGGATGCGGTGACCTCACGACGCACCGGCGGAAGCCCTCCCCCCGGGGCGCTTTCCTCCCACACCCGTATCGTCCCTTCTTTCGCCGCAATCCTGACCTTGGCGATCAGCGCTTCGTAGCGCAGCCGCACCGTGGCGGAGAAGTTTTCCGGACCCGCCACGAGGCTCCGCGCCTCCGCGATCACGCCGGGGGAGTTTAGCCGGACCGTTGTGCTGCCCAGATCCACCGACCAATCGCCCACGCGCAGCGTACGTACGACCGGCGAGCTGCTCACAAAGGAGGCGGCAAAGGCTTCCTCTCCGCCGACCTTCAACTCCACCACCGCACCCCAGCCGGTTTCCGGCAGGTTTCCGGCCATCCACACGAGACCGCCGCACTCAGGCCATGTCGCATCGTCCGTGAGCGTCGCAAGCTGGCGCCACGCCGTGCCCGGCACGCGGTCGTTGACCACGCCGCCTCCATCGCACACGGCGGCCGGGACCGCGGGGGAGCACCAGCGCCCCTCGACCACGTTCCCCAGCCGGCGGAAGGGCACGGTGCGCCAGCCGGGAACGGCGGTGCCCGCGTGCCGGGCCAGTCCCTCGAAGCGCCGCATTTCCACGGCCGAGGCGAAGTGGATCTGAGCTTCCACAGTCGGTTCCGACACCACCGCCGGAGCGGGGGGCGGGCGGCAGGCGACGAGCGCGAGGAAGAGGAGGCCCATCGCGATGCGTATACCCGGCCCGCTCAACTGATGCCTTCCCAGCTTTGAACAACGTGATCACCGCGGCCGTACGACTCGCTTCCGCCGTGGACCAGAACCCCCTCTCTCCGACCGGAGATCACGCCGTACTTTCGCAGGCCGGCGAACGCGTCGGCGGGAACAGTGACCCCCGACTTCACCTCGATCGGGAGGGCCTCGGCACCGAACTCGACCAGGATGTCCACCTCGTGCCCGGCGTGGTCCCGCCAAAAGTACACGGGCGCCGACTCCCCGTGATGGAGGAACACCTTCACCAGTTCGGTCACGACGAAGTTCTCCACGAGGGCGCCGCGCAAGGGGTGCGTCGCCAGGTCGCTCGGCGAACGAATGCCCAACAGGGTGGCGGCAAGTCCGCAGTCGAGAAAGTAGATCTTCGGGGTTTTCACCAAGCGTTTGGAGAAATTCCGGAAGTGCGGCGGGAGCAATCGGATCACGTAGCTCGCCTCCAGGATCGAGATCCATCGTCTTGCAGTCGTGTGGTCGATACCCGCGTCGGCACCGAGGGCGGAGAGGTTCAGGAGTTGGCCCACGCGGCCGACGCACAGGCGCAGGAACCGCGTGAATGTCGCGAGATCGCCGATGTTCGCCAACGCGCGAACGTCCCGCTCGACGTAGGTGCGAAGGTAGGCGTCCAGCCACGCTCGCGGGTCAAGGCTCCGGTCGTGAATCGCTGGGTATCCGCCCACAAAGATCGCTTCGTCCAGGCTCGCTCCGACGCCGGCAACAGCAGACCATCCCGACGCGAGGGAGGACGGGGATCGAGCCGCCCGGCCGCTCGCCTCGGCGTGTGAGAACGGGAGGAGCTCAAGAACGGCAGCTCGACCCGCCAGACTCTGGGAGATGCGCTCCGATAGCTGGAAGTTCTGGGACCCGGTCAACAGCACCGGTCCCGAGCGTCGCTCGTCGATGAAGCCTTGGAGGTAGCTGAAGAGTTCAGGGGCGCGCTGCACCTCGTCCAGGATGACACCCGGCGCTCCGGCGAATCGCGCCAAAAATCCTCGGGGATCGACGACGGCTTCCTCCCGCGTCTGCAGATCCTCCAACGAACAGTACGGCCAGTCCGGAAACGTGCTGCGGGCCAACGTCGTCTTCCCGCTCTGTCGAGGTCCCGTGAGGAACAACGCTGGAAAGCCTCGACTGAGGTCCAGGAGTCGTGGGGCGAGGGTACGCGGCGTCATGGTGATTGGGGATTGAATCCACAGTTACCACGGCCAGGCCAGAAGTGCACGAATTACGCGTACTACCCCCGCGAGAGCCGCTGCAGGCTCAACTGGATGCGCTCGGGTAGCGGCGCGGCCGACTTCCCGAGATCGGCGAGGTGAGAGAGCGCCAGATCGATCTCTGCCCGCTTGTAGCCGAGCTGGGCGAGCGCGAGCGGCAGCGTGTCGTCTGTTGTCGGCGCAGCGGCCACGCCGGGCGCCAGCCGTGCCGCGCTGAGCTTGCCCTTCAGCTCAAGAATCAGCCTCTCGGCGGTCTTCTTCCCGATGCCAGGCACCGCCGAGAGCGTGCGGATGTCCCCGCCGTTCAACGCGCGAGCCAGCGCATCCACGGTCAGCCCGCTCAAACAGGCCAGCCCCAGCTTCGGCCCGATGCCCGACACGCCGGTAAGGGCTACGAAGGCTGACTTTTCCTCTGCTGTGGCGAAGCCGTACAACGTGATGGCATCTTCGCGGACGGCGGTGTGGACCAGCAGCGTGACCTCGTCGCGAGCGGATTCGCCGACCCGAGCGGGGACGAGCACCTCGTAGCCGACGCCAGCCACATCCACGACGAGCCAGCCGGGGCCGCGTTCCACCACTTCGCCTCGCAACCTCGCGATCATGCCTTCACTCCCGCGCGCAGCGCGATGGCGGTCCACTGATCTCTCGCTGACATCCTGCGTTCCTTCTTCACGGTGACCGGTGCGAGGGTGACCCCGCGGCGATGCACCAGGTGGGTGATGGCGATGGCGAGCGCGTCGGTCTCATCCGCAACGCTGGTGCCCTCGGTGCCCAACAAAACGCGTACCATGCGGGCAACCTGTTCCTTGTCGGCCTTGCCGCTCCCGCTGACGGACTTCTTGATGGTCATGGCGTTGTAGGTGACGAGCGGCACGCCACACGTCGCGAGCAGCGCCACCCCGCGGGCCTGGCCCAGCACCAGCGCGCTCGTGGCCGATTTGTGGCTGAAGATCTCCTCCATCGCCGCCTCACCAGGTAGATGGGCCGCAAACACCGCCACCAGTCCGAGATGGATGGCCTGCAAGCGTGCAGGCATCGGATCTTCCGGCCGCGTGCGGATCACGCCGGAAGCCACCGCCACCAGCCTTCCCGCCACGCGTTCCACCACCCCCCAGCCGGTGGTTCGGCTGCCGGGATCGATGCCAATCACGCGCACGTCGGGCAGCGCCATGTGCAAGCCCTATCCCACTCGGGTAGGCTACCGGCATGCTGTTGTCGCTGTGCGTTGCGTCTTTGGCCTGGGCTGGCGAAAAACCGGACGTGCTCGTGGTCGGCGTTCACCTGCCCGGACTCGTCGGCGATGCGGCCACCGAAGCCGCCAAGCGCCTGGGGGCCGCGCTCGAAGAGGAAGGCACGGTCGATGTCCTCGAGCCCAGCGAGGTGAGCAAGGTGATCCGAGGGCGGGAAAACCTCGTCGTCGAAACGTTTGCGCTCGGGCCCGGGCGCGACAGGCTGAGGGAGGCCCAGCTCTTCTACGATCGGGCGCAGGTCGAGGATGCGCTGCCAGTGGCCGAGGATGCGGTGGCGCGACTGCAGCGGGGCATGGCGGTCAGCACGACCATCCGCGAGCTGCTGGATGCCCATGTGCTGCTGGCGATGGTCCGAGACGCCTTGGGCGATGTGAAGGGCGCCTCCAGCGCGTTCCGTGCGGCGGCCATGCTCGATGTGGCACGCGAGCTAGACCCCGTGAACTACCCCCCCCAGATCATCAATCTCTACAACGCTGCCCGCGCCGGGGTAACGAAGAAAGCCGCAGCAAAGGTCATCATTCAAACATCTGTGGGCGCGACCGTGTTCGTCGATGGCGTTGACCGGGGCACGGCCCCCATCCGGCAGCTTGGGCTCGTTCCCGGCGAACACTACGTGCTGGTGCGCGCGGCAGGCGGCGCCGCCCGGTTTGAGTCCATCCTCGTGGGGCCGGGCGAAACCCAAACCGTCGATGTGGCGCTCGAAACCCAGGCCCTCGGCGTGGCTGTTGCCGACGGTCCCGGCCGCTCCCGTCAGGTGCGCGACCTCTACCGTGCGCTCGGCGATTACGATGAAAGGCGGGCGGTGCTCATCGCGGGCGAACTGCTCAGCGGCCAGGTGGGGATCCAGATCTATTCCCCCATCTCCGGCAACTTCTCGCGGGCGCTTACCGCCGACCCCGGCGATGACCCGATGGGCGCGCTTATCGACCTCGTGCCGACTGTGGGCGGCTATGTGACCGAGAGCGGCGACATTCGGGCCGACCGAGTGGGGGCCCAGGTCCTTGCGCTCGACATCGGCAGCAACACCGTGCTCGCCAACCTGCTCTTCGACCCTCCGGAGCCCGAGGAGCGTGCGGTAACGGTCACGACCGTCGTGAAGTCCACGGTGCCCTGGTGGGTCTGGGCGGGCACGGGCGTCGCGATCGCGGGCGCCGGCGCCACGGTGGCGGTCGTGTTGTCCGGCGGCCAGGAACCCGAGGCCGATCCGGCGGACCCGGACCAGGGCAGCATCTTGTTCGGGCCGATTCCTTAGCGGCCCTCACCCCCGCAACCACCCCCCCGCCCGGATCTCCACCCGGCTACGCAGTCCAAAGGGAAGCGGCCGCAAAGCAGCTTCGATCGCGCCAAAGATCCGTTCGCTCCGCGCTTCCTCCACGAGGGCACCGGCGTCGGGCTCCCCCCCCCGTATCCACGCCCGCTCTGCCTCCGTGGCCCAGCGCCAAAGTGCTTCCGGAGCGTGGACCTCGACCGGCGCGAAGCACTCCGCAAACAGCCGGCGGGCGCGTGGAACATGGTACCGCGCGGTAATCACCAGCCCCCGCTTCACCCCCCGCTCTGCGAACAACGACGTTCCCAGCACCGCTTCCTCGCGGGTGCTTCGCGTGCGCGACGCCCGCACGATGCGGTCGGCGGGGACCCCGAGCTCGCGCAGAAGGTCGAACACCAGGTCGCTCCCACTCACGGACTGACCGGCGAGCTTCGCTTCGAGTGTGGCCACGAATTCCGCTCCGGCGCGTAGCGCCGCCGCCGCCGCCGCCGCCCGAGCCTGCAGTTCCCGCCGCGCCCGATCCGGGCTTCGCCGAAGCTCTTTCCCCATTACCAGAACGCCGTCGAAGGTGAACGCCACGCAGCCAAATAACTGCGCACCGCCCCTCATGCCCTGCCCGAGCGCCGCCGATTTACCCTACAGGGAGTGTGCCATGCTGTTGTTCCTCACCGTCTCCGCCTTCGCCTTCGACGATGTGCTGCCCGCGGTTGCCTCGAGCATGGACCTTGAAATCGAGATGCCGGCCGTCAACATCATCGCCACGCCCGACGGTGCTACCCCCTGGCGTCGCCTCTCGGATGGCATGGCCGCCGAGTTCGCGTTGGCCAAGCACGGTATCAACATCAGCGATGCCTCCATCGTGAGCGTTGAACGCGGCGAGACCCACACCCGCCTGGACTGGACGGAACTGGAGAGCGGCCAGGTTCGCCTCCGCGTGGACAAGCCGAACGCCTCTCGCATCTGCACCGCCTCACTCAGCGGTCGCATCTGGGCCGGCAGCGGATCGGTCGGCGTTTACGCCCCCACGGCCGGTCGCGAAGAGGCCGTTAGCCAGGATCTCGGCTTCATGATCGTGGACAACCACCCGACCATCGGCGCGCTGGTCGCCCTGTCCCCCGGCGACAGCGTGACCGTGACCAACGTTCGCAAGAGCGGCAACCTGATGCGCGAATGGGTCGAAGTGAAGCGCGACAGCGGCAGCCTGACCGTGGACCGCAAGCCGGGCTCCGAGCGCATCTGCACCAGCGGATCGTAGCGGGCTATAGCGAGCGGGTGAACTCGCCCGAAACCACCCGAGCCGCCTTCGCCGCTTGGCGGGCGGATTTGGCCGTGAACGCCTGGAAAGCCGACCCGCACCTCGCCGCGCTATTGGCCCTGTACCCGCGTGGGGATACCGCGGCTTTCGTGCAATTTGGCGCCGAAGTGACCGGCCCGATCGACGGCTGGGCCCGAGAGACCAACCGCGACAGCGCCCTCCCCCAGCTTCGCAGGTACGACGCGCTCGGCAACCGTCGCGAGGCCATCGTATTCCATCCCGAGTACCACCAGATCGGGCGCACGGCCTATCGCACGGGGCTGATGGGGCTGTACGCCACGCCGGGTCGTGAGCTTGAAACGCTCGTGTACACCTATCTCCTCGGCCAGAACGGGGAGGCGGGACACACCTGTCCCTTTGCATGTACGGCCGGTCTGATCAAGACCGTGCAGGCGGCGGCTCGCGATGCCACCCGCGGTCCGGTACCCGCGGGCAGCGCTTCCGCCGAGCAGGCTGCGGCCTGGTTGGAACGCCTCTACGACCCCGACTACGACACCCACTTCCACGGCAGCCAGTTCCTCACCGAGGTGCAAGGCGGTTCCGACGTGGGCGCGAACGCGGTGGTGGCGAGGCTCGACGGTGATCGCTGGCGAATCACGGGCGAAAAGTGGTTCTGCTCGGTGGTGGATGCGCACCTGTTCCTGATGACCGCCAGGCCCGAAGGGGCGAGGGAAGGCACCGCCGGCCTCGCGACGTTCGTCGTGCCGAGGAGGAAGGCCGATGGCAGCGTGAACGACTTCGCGATCCGGCGGCTCAAGGACAAGCTCGGCACCCGGTCGATGGCCAGCGCCGAGGTTGACTTCGCTGGGGCCGAGGGCTGGCGCGTGGGCGATTTCCGGCGCACGGTCGAGGTCGTCCTGAACACGTCGCGCGTCTACAACGCCGTCGTGGCCTGCGGTTTCATGCAGCGGGCCTGGCGGGAGGCCGAGGGCTATGCCCGGCACCGCCTCGCCTTTGGTCGGCCGATCCGGGACTTCCCGGCGATCGCCCGCATCCTCGCACGCCTGAACACCGAGGCCCACGCCGCACGGTCCAGCACGTTCTGGGTGGCGGACATGGCGGACCGCACAGCGGCAGGGCGAGGCCGTCCGCTCGAGGCGGAAGCGCTGCGGATGCTGGTCAACCTCAACAAGATCTGGACCGCGCTCACCTGCCCCGCCGCCATCCGGGATGCCATCGAAGTGCTCGGGGGCAACGGGGCCATCGAGGAATTCTCGGTGCTGCCGCGCTTGCTCCGTGACAGCCTGGTCATCGAGGCCTGGGAGGGGGGTCATGGCGTGCTGTGCGCCCAAATTCTCCGTGACAGTCAGCGTTTGCGGCTGCATGAGCCGATGTTCGCGCTCCTCGCGGCGGCCTTGCCGAATGCCGAGCTTGGGGGGGTGAGAGAGCGGTGGGAACGCGTGATCGACCGACCCGAGGCGGAGGCCAGTTGGCACATCCGGGATGTGGTGGAGGAGCTAAGGGTAGAGGTCCAAAGTGCGCTTCTGATCGGGGAGGGGTCCGCGCGCTCTGTGGCGGTCGGGGCTCACCTGCGGGCGTCGAGTCGTCGGGGGGCGGACCCGCTCGACGATTTGGAGCTGAGAGACCGGGTTGCGGTCATTTTGGAGGGGTGAGCGAGGGCTCGGAAGGAAAGGGGAGCCCGGCGACCACCCCGCCCCGAAG
>CAMBIK010000021.1 GCA_945867435.1 Klebsiella pneumoniae | reverse complement strand
CCCTCCGCCCCCGGTGCAGTGTGCGCATCCTCGACCAGAGCGTTTACGTCGGCCCGAATCTCTACGCCAACTTCAAGGTCATCCGCATGACCTTGGACCTTGGACCGTTGGAAAGCGCGCCCAGCGCCACCATTCCTGGCTTCGTGGACGCGCTCCTTGCCCACGTTCCTTCCCTCGCCGAACACGGCTGCTCGTTCGGAGAGTCGGGCGGGTTCGTGCGGCGCCTGCGCGAAGACGGCGGCACCTGGATGGGGCATGTGATGGAACACGCGGCCATCGAGCTTCAGAACATCGCCGGTGCCAAGGTCAGCTTCGGCAAGACCCGCGGGAATGGCGTGCCGGGGCAGTACCATATGGTCTACGAGTACGAGGATGCCTGGGTGGGCGAACGTGCGGGGCTTCTCGCGCTCCGCCTGCTCCACTTCCTGCTCCCCGAGGCCCTGCGCGGGGATGCCGAGCCCGACCCCACCTTTGCCTTCACGGCGGAGCTGCACGCGCTGATCCGAGGGGCCGAGACGCGCGCCTTTGGTCCTTCTACCGCTTCGCTGGTGCGGGTGGCGGAGTCCCGCGACATCCCGTGGGTGCGCCTGTCCCGAGGTTCCCTGGTGCAATTCGGGCACGGGTTCCGGCAGCGCCGCATCCAGGCCACGGTCACGAGTGAAACCCGGCACATCGCGGTCGAGATTGCGGGCGACAAGGAACTCACCAACCAGATCCTGGGAGACCTGGGGCTCCCCGTGCCAAAGCAGTCCCAGGTGGACGACGCGGAGGAAGCCGTGGAGGAGGCCGCCGCCATCGGCTACCCCGTGGTCGTCAAGCCGCTCGACGCCAACCACGGCCGGGGCGTCTCCATCGGCCTGACGACGCCCGAACAGGTGCGGGCGGCCTTCATCGCCGCCGAAGAACACTCCAGCTCGGTCCTCGTGGAATCGTTCATCCAGGGCTTCGACCACCGCATGCTGGTGGTCAATGGCGAACTGGTGGCGGTCGCCAAGCGGGTGCCGGGCCACGTCGTGGGTGATGGCGAGCGTTCTGTCACCCAACTCATTGACATCGTGAACGCCGATCCCCGGCGGGGTATCGGCCACGAACGGATGTTGACCCGGCTCGAGCTGGACCCCCAGGCCGACCGGCTGCTCGCCAAGGCCGGGTACACGGCGCTGAGCGTGCTCCCGGCCGGTGAAAGGCTGTACCTGCGTTCTACGGCCAACCTCTCCACCGGGGGCACGGCCATCGACCAGACCGACGTGTGCCACCCCGACAACCGCGAGATGGCGATTCGCGCAGCGGCAGCGGTGGGGCTCGATGTTTGCGGTGTCGACTTTCTTAGTCCCGACATCGCTCGCAGCTGGAAGGAAGTGGGGGGCGGAATCTGCGAACTGAACGCCGCGCCAGGCTTCCGCATGCATGTGGCGCCGAGCGAAGGCAAGCCGCGAGATGTGGCCGGCAAGGTGCTCGATATGCTTTTCCCCACGGGGTCGGCCTCCCGCATCCCCATCGCCGCCATCACCGGGACCAACGGAAAAACCACCACCACCCGCATGTTGGCCCACATCCACAAGCTGTGCGGACAAGTGGTCGGCATGACCACCACCGACGGCGTGTACATCGATGGCCGACCCACGGTTGCCGGCGACATGACGGGTCCGATGGCCGCGAAGATGGTGTTGACCGACCCGCATGTGACCGTGGCCGTCCTGGAAACGGCCCGGGGTGGTTTGCTCCGCGCCGGCCTGGGGTACCGCCACCCCAACGTGGCCTGCTGCCTGAACGTGGCGGCCGACCACTTGGGCCTCGGCGGCGTTCACACGCTCGAACAGCTGGCGGAAGTCAAGCGGATCCCCATCGAAGTGGCACGCGACACGGTGGTCCTGAACGCCGATGACCCCCATTGTCGCGGCATGGCGGAACGCTCTATCGCAAAGCACATCTGCTGGGTGACCATGCAGCCCGACAACGCGCTGGTAAGGGAACATGTCCGTGCGGGCGGCCGGGCCGTGGCGCTGGAAGCCGGCCTCAACGGCCAGATGATCACGGTGTACGACAACGGCGCCCACATGCCGTTGGTGTGGACCCACCTCATCCCGGCCACCGTGGAAGGCAAGGCGATGCACAACGTACAGAACGCCATGTTCGCCGCGGCGATGGCGTGGGCGATGGGGGTGCGCCTTGAGGACATCCGGCAGGGCCTGCGAACGTTCGACACGACCTACTTCCAGGCACCAGGCCGCGGAAACGTGTACGACCAGCTCGGCTTCAAGGTGATCCTGGACTACGGGCACAACCCGGCAGCCGTGGAAGCGATGTGTTCGCTCGTGGATCGCCTTTGGGAGGGCGGCACTTCGCGCGGTCAACGAATCGTGACCCTGTCGGCCCCGGGGGACCGGCGGGACGAAGACATCCGCGCCATCGCCCGGCGCGCCGCCGCAACCTTCGACCGCTTCATCTGCAAGCCCGACGACAACCGGCGCGGGCGGGCAGAGGGTGAAATGACTGGGTTGCTGGCGGCGGAGCTGCTGGCGGCCGGCGTGAACCCCGACGCCATCGAACGCTTCGAGTCCGAGGCCGAGGCCGTAGAACGATCGCTCGGGCTGGCCAAGCCGGGCGATGTCGTCCTTGTGTTCGGCGATCACGTCAGCCGGTGCTGGAAGCAGATCATCTATTTCGGCGGTCGAAAGCCGCTTGAGGCCCCGGCGGTGGCACCCGCGGCCTACCTCGCGGAAGCCGGGCCGGTGGGACAACCTCCCGCACCCTTGCGCCCCTCACCGCCCGCCGCCGCCCACCCCTCCGCAAGCGATGAACGCGCCGAGCGAGGGGCCTCCCCGGTCACCGTTCCAGCTCCCAGCATGGGGGCGCTACCCTCGACCTTCGTGCGCGACGCCCGTGGCGTTCGACCTGCCGGTCCCGAGGGCGGAGACTGAGCGTCCGGGATATGCCCGCGGCCGTGACCCGCTTCGTCGATCCGAACGAAATCGAACCCCCCGACCCCGCGCTCCGCCCGCGGCGGCTCGATGAGTATGTCGGTCAGGAGCGCGTTAAAGACAACTTGCGCGTGTATGTGCGTGCAGCGATCCAACGCGGCGAAGCGCTCGATCATGTGCTGCTGAGCGGTCCGCCCGGCCTCGGGAAGACTTCCCTGGCGAACATCCTGGCGGAGGAACTTGGGGTCCAGATGCGCACCGCGGCCGGGCCCACGCTCGAGCGCGGCGGCGATCTCGCGGCGATCTTGACCAGCCTCGGGCCTCGCGAAGTGCTGTTCATCGACGAGATCCATAGGATGAACCGGACAGTCGAGGAAATTCTCTACCCGGCGATGGAAGACTTCCACCTGGACATCGTGATGGGGAGCGGCCCGGGCGCCTCCAGCGTGCGCATCCCCTTGCAGCGCTTCACGCTCATCGGGGCCACCACCCGGTCCGGAATGCTCACCAGCCCCCTGCGGGCGCGGTTCGGCATCCACGCGGCGCTCGACTTCTACACCCCCGCCGAACTGAAGCTGATCCTCGTTCGCAGCGCGGAAAGGATGCACCTCGAGCTGACCGACGAGGCCGCCAACGAGCTCTCGTCCCGCGCCCGCGGCACCCCGCGCATCGCCAACCGGCTGTTGCGGCGCCTGCGGGACTTCGCGCAGATCGAGGGGGATGGGCGCATCACGCTCGCCCTGACGCGCAACGCGCTGGAACGCCTTGAGGTGGATCAACGCGGTTTAGATTCGATGGACCGCAAGATCCTGCACGCTGTCGGCTTCCGCTTCGATGGCGGCCCAGTGGGCCTCAGCAACCTCGCGGCGGCGATCGGTGAGGAACCGGACACGATCGAGGAGGTGTACGAGCCCTACCTGATCCGCGAAGGCCTGTTGCAACGCACCCCGCAAGGCCGAACGCTGACCAGCAGCGGTGCCGCCGTCGTAGACTACCGTGGAACAGGGATCTTCGACCGATGAACCTGGCCTTGCTCGCAGCCTGCGCCACGGCAGCACCGACCGCTTCACCCCTTCCCGGCGCGGTCGTGACCCTGCGCGTTCGCGGTGCCACCCTTCAGGCCCATGTGGCGGACGACCCCGCCGAGCGCGAACGGGGACTGATGGGCGTGACCGCGCTGCAACCCGACGAGGGCATGGTTTTCGTGTACCCAAGCGCGGCGGATAGGTACTTCTGGATGAAGGACACCCCCACCGCCCTCTCGATTGCGTTCTGCGATGCCGCCGGCGCGGTGGTCTCGATCGCCGAGATGACCCCTTTGAACCTGACCCTGACGCCCTCAACCGCCCCGGCATTGTACGCTGTCGAGGCCCGAAAGGGATGGTTCACCGAACACGCGGTGCGCGTGGGAGACACGATCCTAGGCCTGCCCGGTCCCTCCCCACGATGATGCGCCAGGCGACCCTCGGCCGCGCCGTAGAGGTAGGTGGCATTGGTCTTCGAAGCGGCGCTCCGTGCGCGGTCTGGCTGAGGCCCGCCGCTCCCGACGCTGGCGTGCGCTTCCAGGTGGAAGGTCACGACGTGCCCGTACACGTTGCCAACGTGGTGGACTCCACGTTGGCAACGGTGCTCGGGCGCAGCGGCGTGCGAGTTGCGCTCGTAGAACACCTCCTGGCGGCCGTGCTCGCCTGCCGCATCGACAATCTCACGGTGGAAGTAGGCGGCGACGAAGTTCCCATCCTCGACGGCGCGGCGCTGGGCTGGCTCGGGGCGCTGAGTCGGGCGGGCCGGAGAGTTCAGGATCGCCCAGCGCACACCTGGACCGTTCGAGAGCCTATCCATGTCTCCGCGGGGAACAGCGAGGCCACCCTCTACCCGGCCGCCGAGCTGGAACTGGACATCAGCGTGGACTTCGACCACCCCGCCATCGGCCTCCAGCGGTGGGTCGGCCGGCCGCTCTCCAGCTTCGGCAGCGAGCTGGCGTGGGCACGCACCTTCGGCTTCCATCGCGACGCCGAACGACTCCAGGCGCTCGGAATCGTCCAGGGTGCTTCCTTGGACAATACCCTCGTGTACGGGGACAATGCCCCCATGAATCCCGCCGGCGTTCGCCGCGAAGACGAAGTGGTACGCCACAAGGCACTGGACGCCCTCGGCGACCTCGCGTTGCTGCCCGGTCGCCCTTGTGTGCGGCTCGTTGCCCGGCGCAGCGGACATGCGCTTCACCACGCGTTGCTCAGGGCGGCGTGCGCCTGATCGACCTCGTTCCGTACACCCTGACTCAAGTCCCGCTGGTTTCGGCCGAAGGGCACCCGGGAGACACCGCCACCTATGGATCCGACACCAATCATCGCCATGGTGATTTCCATGTTTGCCATCGTGGGCGGCAACGCGCTCGAAGGCGGGCATCTGGGGTCGCTGATCGTCCCCACCGCTTTCATCATCGTCATGGGCGGCACCCTCGGCGCGACGATGCTTGCGTGCACCAACGAAGACTTGAAGGGCTGTCTGGTCCTTACCAAACGGCTCGTTTTCACGGGCTACTCCGACCGGCGAAAACTGCTGGACGAAATTGTCAAAGTCTCGAACGTCGCCCGGCGCGATGGCATGCTTGCGGTCGAAACGCTCCTCGACGGCATCGACGATGAATTCCTCAAACGTGGGCTCCGAATGCTGGTAGACGGCAGCTCGGCCGACGAGGTGCGCCGGGCGATGGAACCCGAGATGGAGCTCGCGGAGCACCACAGCACCGCCGCCGCAAAGGTGTGGGAAACCGCGGGGGGCTATTGCCCGACCATCGGCATCCTCGGCGCCGTCCTGGGGCTGATTCACGTCATGGGCAACCTCGACAAGCCCGAGATGCTGGGGGCAGGCATCGCCGTGGCCTTCATCGGCACCGTCTACGGCGTGGGGTTCGCCAACCTGTTTTTCCTGCCGATGGGCAACCGCCTCAAGAAGATCGTCGGGCGTGACGCCGAAACGCGAAACATGGTGCTGATGGGGGTGGTCGGGATCGCGGCGGGTATCAACGCGCGCCAGATCGGGGAGATGCTCGCGCCGTTCGCGCACTCAGCCGGAGAAAAGAAGGCCGCCTGATGGGGAAGAAAAAGCACGAGGACCATGAAAACCACGAACGTTGGCTGGTCTCCTACGCCGACTTCATGACGCTCATGTTCGCGTTCTTCGTGGTGCTCTGGTCGCAGACGAAAACGGACCAAGTGAAGATGGACGCGCTCCAGAATGGGCTGCAGGCGGCCTTCGAAGGCACGCCGATGGCGGCCGTGGGCGCGGAAAACCCCCTTCAGCTCGGCGACGAAGAAACGAGCGACGGGTACGCGAGCCGGTCCCCGGAAGCTGAAATTCTCTCCTTCAATGCGGCCAGCAACCCGCGACTGGAGGCCGTGCGAGCCCGCCTCCAAGGCAGCTTCTCCGACAATGTGGTGCAGCTGGGACTCATCGACAACACGCTGCTTGTGGCGTTGAACGAGACGGTGCTGTTCGAGTCCGGCTCCGCCAGTATTCACCCGACGGCGTACTACTCCCTCGGTGAGCTCGCCGAGGCGCTCATGGATGAAGCCGTGATCCTGGACGTGGTCGGGCATGCCGACGGTACGCCCACCTCGGGGGGGCCCTTCGGGGACAACCTGGGGCTAGCCATGGCGCGCGCGGTCGCCACGGTGCGTTTCCTGACGGCTCGCGGGGTCGCCGCCCAGCAGCTCACGGCGGCCGCCGAGCTGGTGCACGAGGAGAACCCCCAGCGACGGTCCGTGACCTTGAAAATCCGCGGGTTGGAGGGGGCCACCTCTTCGGCGATCCTCGACAAGGTCAACCCCTGATGGCCAAGCCAAAGCCCGAGGAACACGAGAATCACGAGCGCTGGCTGGTCTCCTACGCCGACTTCATGACGCTCATGTTCGCGTTCTTCGTCGTGCTTTGGTCGCAGTCTAAAGTCGACAGGGTGAAGCTCGCGGCTGTAATCGATGGGCTGCAGACCGAGTTCCACGGTGCCCCCCTGGACTGGGTGGGGGAGGCCACGCCGAAGCAGAAGGGCGAGGAGGAGGATGCCAGCGACCGTCCTGCCTCTCCGCTCGAAGAAGCGATCAAAACCTTCGTAGCCGCATCGGATCCCCAGATCAACGCGGTGCGAACACGGCTCCAGGGCACGTTCTCCAACAACGTCATCCAGCTCGGTCTGGTCGACAACACGCTGGTAGTGGTCCTGCCCGAACAGGTGATGTTCGAGCCGGGCAGCGCGGTCGTTCACGAGTCCTTCCGGGCTCGCCTCGCGCAACTTGCCGCGGCCGTCGAGGGCGAACCGGTGATCCTCGACGTGGTCGGTCACGCCGACGGTGTCCCCATCTCCGGTCCGCCGTTCGAAGACAACTGGGGCCTGGCCAGCGCCCGTGCCATCTCGGTCGTGCGCGTCTTGTCCAGCCAGGGCATCGACAAGGAACATGTCTCGGCCGTCGCGGAGGTCGTTCCGCCCGCCAGCGGCATCCGCCGCTCCGTCACCCTGCGTATCCGTAGTCTGGCCGGCAACTCCACGGCCTGCGCGCTCGACAGTGCCCTGGAGAGCGAAGAGGACCCGGCGGTCCGGAAGCGATGTATTGACCAGGCCCGCGAGGCATCCAAGCGTCGGTTCCCCGGGGGGCCCGTTCCCCCGAATGGTGATACCCAGCCGCTACCCTGACCGTCGATCTCGCCACGCTTGTCGATGTGACCCTCGGGGATCTGCTCGGCCGAAATGCAAGTCGCTGGCCCGACCGACCCGCGATGCTTGGGCTCCACCGCACCTGGACCTGGCGCGAGCTGGATGAGGCCGTGGACCACGCCGCAGCCGTGCTCGCGGCCGGCGGAATCGGGCGGGGAGATGCCCTGGGCATCCTGATGACCAAGCGCCCTGAGGTTGTGCTTGCTTTTTTCGCATGCGCTCGGTTGGGTGCCATCTACGTTCCGGTGAACGTGAAGCTCCACGCGGACCAGGTCGCGGACCAACTGCGCACCGCCCGGGTCAGCGCTGTCGTGGTGGAACCTGCGTTCGATGGGCTGCTGAAGCACCTGCTGCCGCTTCTGCCCGACCCGCGGCGGATCGTCTATGTGGACGGTCCGGGCCGACACGGGGATGGCGTGTGGGAGGCGCCCGCCCCGCCTTGGAAGGCCGGGCATCGCCCCATCGCGACCGATGTGGTGTACTACAACTACACCTCGGGCTCCACGGGCCGGCCCAAGGGGGCGGCGACCACCCACCGCCAGATCAACGCCAACGCCATCGCCACCGCCGAAGGGCTCGGGTTTGAGGCGGAGGATGTGTACCTCGGCATGTTCTCGGTGTTCGCCCACCCGCACGAACTGTTCCACCGCAGCCTGCTGTTCGGGGGCGCCTTCGTCGTGGCGGAGACCCTGAACCCTCGCGTCGCGGCCGAGCTGATCGCCCGCTACCGCATCACCTGGACGATGGGCGTGCCCAGCTTCTACGAGATGCTGCTCGACTTCCGGGCTGCGCACGGCGGGGACTACACCTCGCTCCGCGTGCTGGAAGCGGGGGGTGCCTATGTTTCGCCCGAAACGCTGGAGCGAATGGAAGCGGCCTTCGGATCAAGGTTTCTGCCGGTATGGGGCAGCACGGAGACCACGGGCGTGGGGCTGGGAATGCTCGCCGGGGGGCCACGGCGGCCAGGGAGCACCGGCACGCCAATCCCGGGGTACACCATCCGCGTGGTCAGCGACGACGGCAGTGAAGCCCCGGTCGGCGAGGTGGGGGAGCTGTGGGTGCAGGGCGCCGCTGTGGTGGATCACTATGTGAACCAGCCCGAAGAAACGGCGAAACAGTTCCAGGATGGCTGGTACCAGACGCGGGACCTCGTTCGGGTCGATGCCGACGGGTTCGTGTTCTTCACCGGCCGGCGCTCCGAGATGCTGAAGATCGGGGGCATCCGGGTGTACCCGCTCGAGATCGAACAGGTGATCGCCCAGCACCCCGAGGTGCGCGGCGTGGTCGTCGTGCGGGCGGAAGAACGCCTGCGTGGGGAAGTGGCGCGAGCGATCGTGCACACCAACCCCGACTCCGCGCTCGATATCCGCAAGGTACAGGCCTATTGTCGTGACCGGATGGCGAACTACAAGGTGCCGCGCATCGTGGAGTTCTGGTCGGAGATCCCCAAGCTCCCCAACGGAAAGATCGACAAGAACGCGGTGATCGCCCAGCCCGTGAACCCCAAGCGGGACGACCGTGGCTGAACGGGACCGGCGGGCCGAGCTGCTCCGCGGCTTCAAGCCCTCGTTCCTGGTCAAGGATCTCGGCGGCTTGGCGATGTACTACCCGGGTCAGGCGGCGGTGAGCCGCGTGCCGGCGCCCGTGCTCGATCGACTGTCGCGAATCGGGGGAGGACTCGTGCAGCTCCTTGGGGACGCGGACATGCGCGCCGAGCTCCAGGCGATCTTCGCGAGGCGCGAAATGCCTCGGACAGAACAAGATATTCTACGCGACGCCCACGCCCTCACCCTCTACAACGAACTGGAGGTGCTCCGCTACCCGCACCTGTCACCCACGACCATCAGCGACGTGTGCGCGATCGAAGGTCGCGAGCACCTCGATGCTGCGCTCGGCCTTGGCAAGGGTGCCATCCTGCTCATCGGCCACTTCGGCGCCAACCAGATGATCATGCCTGCGCTCGGGCACATGGGCTACCCGATGGCGCAACTCAGCGCGCCGCCGCCAGTTTGGGGCGAGATTCTCCATGAAACCCGCACCACGCCGCTGTGGGAACGGGTGCTGGCACGCCGGTGGCAGATGGAAAAGCGGCTCCCCGTGCGGCATGTGAACGTGTTCCGCTTCCTGCGGCCCGCGTTCGAGATGCTGAAGGGAAACGGTGTTCTCGGCCTCGCTTTCGATGGTGGGGGGGGGAAGAAGTGGGCGCAGGTGGACCTGCTCGGTCGCCGCGCGAACCTCTCGGAACAGCCCGCTCAGCTGTGGCACAAGTCAGGCGCGGCGCTGTTGCCGACCTATGTGATTCGCCAACCGGGCGAGGCAAAGCATCGCGTCGTCATCAGCGAAGCGCTGGCATGGCAGGGCACGGTCGCAGCCAGCTTCCAAGCGTTCGTACAACGTTTTGAGGCGTGGGTGTGGCGCTGGCCCGAGCAATACCTTCACTTCCTCGCGATGCGCCGACGCGTGCGTGGCAGCGATGTGCGGCCGTATTTTCAGGACTACCCCCCGGCGACCGTTCAGCTCGACCCCGCCGAGGCGGAAGCGAGGCTCAAGCTGGCGGGAGAATGGCGGGAGGCCTGATCATCGTTCGCCGCGCAACCGCTCAGCGATGAGAAAAGCCATCTCCAACGCCTGACCGTAGTTCAGGCGCGGGTCCACGTCGCTCTCGTAGTTGATCGCGAGGTCGGCTTCCGTCAACCCGCACGCGCCGCCGACCACCTCCGTCACGTTCTTGCCCGTCATCTCAAAATGTACGCCCCCAAGCACGGTGCCCAGGTCGCGATGAACGGCAAAGGTGGCGTCGAGCTCGGCCAGGATGTGGTCGAAGTGGCGGGTCTTGGTGCCATCCGCCGTGCGGAACGTGTTCCCGTGCATCGGGTCGGACACCCAGGTGACCGTGCGGCCCGCTCGCCGCACCGCCTCGACCAAAGGTGGCAGCCGTTCAGCCACCTTACCGGCCCCCAATCGCACGATGAGCACGAGGCGGCCGGGCTCATCCGAAGGGTTCAAAACGGTCGCCAGTTCCACCAGCTCGTCGGGGGTCATCGTCGGCCCCACCTTGACGCCGATCGGGTTGCGGATCCCGCGGAAGAACTCGACGTGCGCACCGCCGAGGCCGCGCGTGCGTTCACCGATCCATGGCAAGTGGGTGGAGAGGTCGTACCAGCCCTGTCGCAGCGGCGGTTGCTCGCTGACAGCGCACTCGTACTCCAGGTGAAGCCCCTCGTGGCTTGAATAGAAATCGACGTTGGCAAGCTCCGCCAAGGGGCGGCCGATGCTGGCATCGAGGAAGCGCACCGAGGCGCGCATGTTGGCGAGCACGGCCCGGTATGCCGCATCCTTGCCGGACTGCGCCGCCCAGCCGAGATCCCAGACTTCCGGGTGGTGAATGTCCCCGAACCCGCCCGCGAGCAACCCACGGATGAAGTTCAGTGTCATCGCCGACCGGGTGTAGGCCTCCAGGAGGTTGGCGGGGTCGGGCCGGCGCGCCGCCGCGGTGAACTCGATGCGGTTCACCAGGTCGCCCCGGTAGGCCGGAAGGCTCACGCCATCGCGCGTTTCCATGTCTTCCGAGCGAGGCTTGGCGTATTGGCCGGCGATGCGCCCGACCCGTACCACCGGGCGACCGCCGCCGTAGGTGAGCACGGCGCTCATCATCAGGATGACCTTGAGCTTCGCGTCGATGACCGACGATTCGCAGTCCACGAAGCGCTCGTTGCAATCGCCGCCTTGGAGCAGGAAGCGTTCGCCTCGCCCCGCCGCAGCAAGCTGGCCCTTGAGCCGCTCGATCTCCCAACTGGTGACAAGCGGAGGCAGCCGGCGCAACCGGGCAAGCGCCGCGGCCAGCGCCGCGGGGTCGTCGTACAGAACCTGCTGCGCCGCGGGGCGCTGACGCCAGCTTTCGGGGGTCCAAGGGCCCATGGGTACTCCACCGTTCACGGCTGCGGTGTAGCGTCGTCAGGCTCTCCCGGCGAGTGTGGTAGCCTCGACACACCCCGATGCTCCCCTTGTTCCTGTTCGCCATCTCGACCGTCTTGGCAGCCGATGTTGTGCTGCGGAACGACCTCTCCGACACCTACGACACGGGCGACCAGCTCGCCTGGCTGGAGTTCCCCGAGTGCGCGATCGCGGTACTCAAGGCCGAAGCCAGCCAGTTGCCGCTCGACATCCGCTATGTCGAGGTGATGTTCGCCAGCAACACCGGCAACCAGGATGGCGAGTCTACGCTGGCCGAGGTGGGGGTGCAGATCCTCGCCGAAGGCGAGAAGCCCACGGCCGGAGTGATGGATTGGGGCCCCGAAGGCTTCACGATCACCGTTTCCAGCACGGGAATCAACCGGCTGGCACTCGACGACGAAGAAGCAGGCTGGACCGCGCTGGCCTACACCTCGGGCAGCATCGCCGTTTGGGTTTGCACACCCGACCCGGCCACCGGCGAGGCCTGGCCTCGGGTGAGCGACCGCGATGAGTCGGGGATCGTGATCGACACCAGCGCCCCCGCCGAAGGGAGCTTCCTTTACATGAGCGGTGCGGTGCGGTCGCTTTCGAGCCTCGGGGTGAGCGGTGCCTGGGTAATCCACGCCGGCAGCGGCGAAGGCGGCGAAACCGACACTGGTTCCGACACTGGCTCCGACACCGGGAGCGATCCCAACGATACCGGAGGCAACGACGACAGCGGCGACGACGGCGAAGGTGCGCTCGCCGTGGCCTCTGTCACCCCGAACACGGGCGCCTCCGGCGAAGCCGTGATCATCGCGATCCTGGGAGAAGGCTTCGAAGCCAACGCCCAGGTGCATGTGGGGGGCATGGCGGCCTCGGGGGTGTCCCTGTCGGGCACCAGCGCCCTCACCGCAACGACGCCCACGGCGCTTCCCGTGGGCACGCACGACATCCTCGTGACCAACCCCGGGGGGGAATCCGCCACGCTGGCCGGCGCATTCACCGTGGAAGCCGCCGGCTGCGGCTGCAACAGCGGCGCGGCAGGCGTCGGGGGGTGGGTGGTCGTGTTGGGGGCGATGTTGGGGAGGCGGCGGCCTTAGCGCCCCCGCCGAAGCCCCACCCCGACACAAGCCAGCGCCACGCCCGCCGCCGCCCACAGGGCCCGACCCGCCCAGCCCGGGTCGTAGCCAAAGCGGACCTCGTGGTCGCCGGGCCCGAGCGGCACGGCCCTCATCACCAGATCCGCCTGCGCGATGGGCGTCGCGACCCCATCCACGGTGGAGGTCCAACCTGGGTAGTTCGTGTCGGCGAGCACCAGCGTCCCGGGACCGACCGCCCGCAGCACCACCTCGGCTTCCCGGTAGGATTCCACGGTGGCCGCAACCGCGAACGGCGCGGCGCCCTCGGCACACCCCGACACGCCCCCCTCCACGACCACGGTTGTCTTCGGATCTTCGGCCAGCGTGGCTGCGAAGGCCGACTCCGCATCCGCGACGCCCCGCACGCAGGGCACGACACGCGCGCGGGGCAGCGCCTGCGCATCGTCGAAGACAAAGTACTGGCCACGTACAAGTGGAATCAGCCCCGGAATCTCATGCATCGTGGCGATCCATCGCACCCCGAGCCGCCGGGAAACGTCGATGTGCGCCAACCACTTCACCACCTTTCCCGGGCCCTTGTCGCCCACGTCAAGCCCAGCGGCCGCGAGGAGCGCGTCGTTCCGGACCATCAGGAGCGGCGAAGGCACAATCACATCGCTGGTGCCGAGAGGCAGGCCGAGGCTCGCCGAAAGCAGCGTGCCATCCAAGCCCGAATCGATGCGACGGTCGAGCACGGTGGTCCGAAATCCACCCAGCGTGGTCATCGGGCGGGAGAGCCATTGGGGCGAGATCAGGACCGAATCGGTGGGCACGGTCGGGTGATAATCCTTGCCAAACGATAGTAGATCGAGAGCGACAACGGCGACAAGCAAGCGGGGGCGTCGCAGGGAGGCCGCCGTGGTGAGCAGGAGAAGGAGCGGCACCCAGACGCGGGGGGAACGGGGGTCGGTGCTGCGTTCCAGATCCGCCAGGATTCGCGCCACCTTGCCAGGAATCTCGGTGGCCACCTCGGGCTCGGGCGGGGGGAGCGCGGCTGCGGCGAGCGCGGACGAGGCGGGGGGGGGCGCGGGGCGGTCGAGCTGAGCCTGGAAATGGCGGTCGAGCCAGCCGGACACTTCTGCGCGGCGAGTTTGAAGCCCGAGCTGCGCGAAGCCGGTCGTGAGGGAGAAGGCTGCCACCACCCAAACCAAGGCAGAGCGCACCGGCGCTGGTCGAGCCAGCCGACGCAGCGAATCGAACCCGTACGCCGCCAGCACCGAGAGCGCGGCGACGGCCACGATCGCAAAGCGACCCGGGAAGCGGAAGAATTCGAAGCCGGGAAGATGTCGGACGAGCGCCCAGGCCGGCCCCCCGAGCATCAAGAGGACCGCAACGACGAGTGCGCCGGTCCAGAAGCGGCTGCGCCGCAACCCCAGGACGGCCAGCACCGCGAGCGGAAAACCCACATACACGCAGGTCTCCCAGCTGTTCACCCCCGAACCCCAGTAGCCGCTGCCGCGATGGTAGTAGGTCTCCACAATGTCAGCGGGCCGGTCGAAGCCAAAGGCATAAGGAAGGACAAAGCCCACCATCTCCTGGATGGGCATCGCACCGATGCTGGCGAACGCGCCGCTCACCCCTCCATCGCGCAGCGAGTGGCGAGCCAGTTCGGCCGTCGCGAGGAGCTGCGGCGACGCGATGACCAGTCCCGCGACCGCACCCGCCCCCCAGCGCAGACGTTCCCCGGGGGCGAGCACGGCGAGGGCGTGGGCACCCACCAAAAGGCCTGCGAACGCCGCGCCCTGCGGGTGTCCTGCGAGCCCAAGCATGCCGATGCCGAGCCCTGTCAGCCACCAGCGACGGGTCACGGTTGCGAAGAGCAGCCAACCAACCCACGCCAAGCCATTCTGCATCCCCAGGTAAAGGGCATGGGAAACGAAAAAACCGCCGAAGCCCCAGCCCAGCCCGGCCACCACGGGCGCCAGGTGCCGCAGACCCAACGCCCTCACGAACGCCCACATCCCCATCGCGGCCAAAACATGGTGGCCGAGCACGCTGGCGTTCAGAGCCAATCCGTCTGGAGCGAGCACGAACAACAGCATCGTGGGCAGGTAGAGGAAACCCCCCTCCCCCTCTGCCAGCAACGGAAAGCCGCTCCCGGCCCCGCTCGCCCACCACGGCACCTCGCCCGCCGCCCACTGCGTGGCCGCCCAGGACCGCCACGGAAGGTGGTGGTGGCGCAGGTCGTGGTAGCCGAAGACCCCCGCCCCCGTCGCCGCCTCCGGGGCCAGCAAAAACGCTACGAGCGCGAAGAATGCGAGCGGCGCGAGCCAAGGGGGACGCTTCACGGGGCTTCCGCCGGCGCGGGAGGATCGGTGTAGCCCATGGACTGGAGCATCTCCGCGGTGGAGGCAGCGCCCCCCAAACGAGGGCCCACAAGGTGCATCAGCTGCTCCACATTGCTGCGACCGTTCCGAACCGCCGATTCCGCTTCCGGTCTACCGAGGAGGTTGTTCAGTTCCTTGGGATCTACGCTCGTATCGTATAGCTCTTCCGCTCCTCCTTCCCCCTGGATGTACTTCACGCCGCCTGTGCCGCGGACGCCGTACAGCCATGCCTGCTCGGCCCTCCCCATCAGCAGCACCGCCGGCACCGGCGCCTGCGTGCCGTCCAGCCGGAATCGCAGCGGCGTGGAATCCGTACCGGGCAACCTCGGGATCCCCGATGCATCCACGAGGGTATTCGCCACGTCTTGCACGCTCACCTGCTCGCCCGACCGGATGCCCGGCTCCCACCCAAAGGGGCGCGAGGCCCACAAGAGCATCGGCACGCGCAGCACTTCTTCGTAGAGCCCGTGGTGGGTGAAGTGGATGTCGTGTTCGCCAAGACTTTCCCCGTGATCGCCGACCACAACGATGGCGGCCTCTCCCAGCCGACCGCGCGACCGCAAGCCTTCGACAAGCGCGCCCACCTGGGCATCCGCGAAGCGAACCTCGGCCGCGTACTGGTTTCGCAGGCCGGCGACTTCTGCCGCCGCGTAGCGATACCCCGGTTCCGCAGCGAGGATGGCGCGGTGGTCGACCACGGGTGCTGCACCCTCCTCATGCAAATCGTAGGGCGAGTGAGGATCAAAGAGGTGAACCCAGAGGAAGACCGGCTCGGTGGCCGGCACTCCGTCGAGCCAGCGGAGCGCCTTTCCGACCGTGGCATCCCCTCGTCGTTCCAAAAGGGAAGGCCAATTCGCGGGATCGCCGAAGCGCATCAAGCTGCGCAGCGCCAGGTTGCCGACCCGAACCTCTCCCAGACCGCGCAGGAAGGGGAAGAACTCATCGTCGTACACTTCGAAGCCCTGATCGAGCCCCACAGCCGAATCCAAGGCGAACGAGGAGACAAAGGCGGCGTTGCGCCAGCCAGCCGCACCGAGCTGCTCGGCGACCGTAAGCGCGTCGAGGGCGAGCGCCCGTCCGTTCTGGATCACCTTGGTTTCGGCGGGATGGAGCCCGGTCAGCATCGCCGCGTGGGAGGGCGCGGTCTCGGGAAGGGGCGTGATGGCACCATCGAAGATCGCGCCTTCCCGGCCAAGACGGTCCATATGCGGCGTCTCGAATGTGGCGCCGTACACTCCGAGGTGGTCGCGTCGAAGGGTATCGATGGTGATCAGGATCACGTTCGTGGCACCCGGAGGCGCGGTCAGCGAAGGGCGGCGCTTCTGTTGCGGCACGAGGCCGCTCAGGATGACCAAGAGACTCGCGATAAAAAAGGCGGGTATCCTCCATCCAAGCCGTGGTGCGAGGCCGATCAGCTCACGACGGTAGGCGTACCCGCACGCCAAGTGGCCGAAGAAAGAGACGCTGCACCACACGACGAACACGCCCACCGTGTTCTTCGGATCGCCTCGCCTCCAGAGCTCTACGGCCATTGGAGCGAGGAAGAACGCCGCTAGCAGCGAAAAGGCCACGGAGAAGCCGCGCTGGTAGCGACGCCACTGCGCCTGACGGCGCATGGCGAGCTGCGCGACAGCGCCGCCCACCAACCCCGTCAAAAAACCGAGCGTGGCATCCGCGATGACCGCGCCCGCGCTCAGCTGAATTCGCTCCCCCAACTCCAAAAAAAGACCTGATTTGCTGCAGATAATCAACCCCTCCACGCCGCCCACGATGGCACCCGCGGCCGCCATCTGAGTCGCGATGCGCAGCGCGATCCGCGAGTCGGGAACCGGCGGCAGGTCGGCAGGAGCTTCGGCGGTCACGGGGAAACCTCCACATAGCCCAGGGCCTCCAGGGCTCGGCGGGTCTCCTCATCGGCAGCGGGGCTCGCCACGGATGCGCCACCTGCGAGCAGGCTGAGGAAGGCAGCGACCTGCCCATCCGGAGGGGAAACACTGCGAAGTTCGCCAGGATCGGTGTCGAGTTGGTAGTGTTCCACCGCACCAGAAGGCTTCAGGATCAACTTGGTGCCGAGTCCCCGAAGGGCGTGGTCCACGGGGGGAGCCTCCACGAAGCGACCGGACGTCGTGGAAGAAACCACCGGGACCGCGCGGCAGCCCCCCTCCCGCAGCTCCTGAGCCCGCGAGATCCCGTCGCCCCCCGGAGCGTTTGGAAGTCCGGCCAGTTCCCGCAGCGTCGGCGCAAGGTCAACGCCGCCAACCTGGCAATCCAACGATGCGCCGGCGCGGACATGTCCCGGCCACCGCACGAGCAACGGCACCCGCAACGATGGGTCGTACAGGTCATCCCCGTGATCGAACAGCACCCCGTGCTCCCCGAGGCTTTCGCCGTGGTCGGCGGTCACGACGACGATGGTGTGGTCAAGCGCATCGCCCAACGAAGCGATCACCTGCCCCATCGCCGCATCCGCCGTGGCAACCTCGGCGTCGTAGGCCCGCTTCAACCACTCCACGCTGGTCACCGCACGAGCGGCTTCCGGCCAGTAGCGAGGCAAGGCCAGCGCGGCACCGTCGGTAGGAGGCGGCTCGGCCATGGCCGAAACGTAGGGACCATGGGCATCGTAGAAGTGGACGAACGCGAAGAAACGCTCGCCTCGGTGGGCCGCCAGCCACGCCCCGGCCCGCTTGACAACGCCAGCCGCGGAACGCTCGCGGATCGCGTGCTCCTTCAGCGCCACCTGGTTCCACGCCTTCACCCAAGTCAAGGACTGCGCGCCCGGCCAGGCACCAAAGTCATCGTCCCAGACATCGGTGCCCTGAGACCACCCATACTTGCCGTGAAGCGGAAAACCCGCCACAAACCCACCTACGACGTAGCCGGCGGCGCGAAATTCCTTCCAGACCAGGGCCCGGTCACCCAGGTGCGTGCCGTTGCTGACCAGCCCCGAGCGAAACGGCGCGATTCCAGTGAACATCGCCAGGTGGGAAGGCTCTGTGATGGGCGCAGCGGCGATGGCCTGAGTGAAGTGCGAGCCTTCCGCTGCAAGCCGAACCCACGTCGGCTTGCCCCCGACATGGTCCGCACGGACGGTATCGAGCGAAATGACAAGAACGTTGGGGTGGTCCGGCGAGGACGCCAGCCCATGGGCTTGTCGAGATCGGAACCCCGCCACTCCGAGCGCGATGAGGGTGACCACCCCCAAGCGCGGGCCGGAAAGCCGGGGGGCCACGACAGCTCCGAGCGCCGCGCCGGCTACGAACGCCGCCGGCACTCCCGCCCACACCCGAGGATCTACCACACGTTCATTCAGCGCGAACTCATAGCGCCAAGCGACCGCGGCCACGGCGCCGAACAGCGCACCAGCGACCGCGCGGCGACGGGAAGTCGGTTCGGCGAACACCCTCGCCACCCCAGCGAGCCCCAACGCCACCCCCACCGACAACCCCACGGAAAGGACCACGAACGCCGCGCTCTGCCCTGCGGACCAGCCATGCGAACCGCCGCTGCGCAGCGCAGCTTCCACCGCCCCGGCGGTCGCGCCCAGGCTGACCGGGAACCACAGGTCGTTCTTCACGCTAAACCTCTAACCGTGTGGGGTGCCGGCCCCCGACCGTCGCGCTAACGTGCGCCCCGTGACCGTCCTGTACCTGGCCTCTTGCGTGGCTTCCGGAGGTGACAACATCGCCCCCGAGGTGGCGATGGTGTCTCCCGAGGCCGGTGCCGATTTCGGCGCGGGCGAAAGGATTACCTTCACCGGTGAAGTGCGGGACGACGATGGCCCCAACGCCTTGGCGTTGGCGTGGACCTTCGAGCCCGAGGTGGAGTTCCAGGGAAACCCTCTCACCGCCGATGGAATCGTCACGCTGTACCTGGAAGATGGGCTTCCACAGGACGACTACCGGGTGACCCTGACCGCCACCGATGTGTATGACGCAGTCGCCGCAGACAGCGTGAACATTCAGGTCACCGAGAACGACGCGCCGCGCGTTTCCATCAAGGAACCCAACGAAAGCGAGGTGTACACCTACGGAGACACGATCATCGTCGAGGTCGAAGTGAACCCGAAGGACGATGAGATGTCCCAGATCAGCCTGCTTTGGGGCGGCATCGCAAACGGTGCGGAGGATGCCCCCGACAAGCCCCCCGAGACCGGACTGGTCATCTTCTATATCGATGGCGTGTCGAAGGGCCGACAGTCCCTGTCGGTCACTGCGAGGGACGATGGCGAGCAGGAAGACACGGACGATGTGAGCTTTACGGTGAGGTAGGGCTTGGCGCGCAAGCCATCCGGTCTCCGATTCACTCTCCTCGGAGCTGTGACAGTTCACGCTCGTGGTTCCCACGGGAGAGCGACTCGGCGAAGGGAGACGATTCGCGAAAAAGCCGATGCGCCCCTTCTTCAGCACTACCTCGGGTGGCCAGCGGTTCAGCCGCACACCCGCCACCCGCTCCGCTGGGACGACCCCGCCCAAATAGTCGTCGCCCGCGAGGTGCGTGGGATGAATCTCAAGCACGCGCTGCTGCTCACCCGCCACGCTTCCATGATACCCGCCGCCCGCCATGGACCCCCTCGAACAGCTCCAACACGAAGCCGGCCGCCGACGCACCTTCGCGATTATCTCGCACCCCGACGCAGGGAAAACCACGCTCACGGAGAAGCTCCTGCTGTATGGGGGGGCCATCCACATCGCGGGGGCGGTGAAGTCGCGGAAGGCCAGCCGCCACGCGGTGAGCGACTGGATGAAGATGGAGCAGGAACGCGGCATCTCCATCACCAGCTCTGTGCTCCAGTTCGACTACCGGGGCAAGCGCCTCAACCTGCTCGACACGCCCGGCCACGCCGACTTCTCGGAGGACACGTACCGGGTGCTCGCAGCCGTGGATTGCGCGGTGATGCTCATCGACAACGCGAAGGGAGTCGAGGAACGAACAAAGAAGTTGTTCGAGGTGTGCCGCATGCGGGGCATCCCCGTGCTCACCCTCATCAACAAGTGCGACCGGGAAGGCATCGAGCCGCTCACGCTCTTGGACGACGTGGGCCGCGCCCTCGGGATCGAGTGTGCCCCAGTCAACTGGCCTGTCGGGACCGGGCGAGAGTTCGTGGGCGTCTACGACCGAGCCACGCGAGACGTGCTCCGCTTCGGTCCGGGCAAGGGCACCGAGCTGGTCGAGTTCGAGCGCGTAGCACCGGAGTCTCTCCCCGACAATCTAAGGGCGAAGCTCCAGGAAGATGTGGAGCTGTTGGACATCGCCGGGGATTCCTACGACCCGCTGAAGTTCCTTCAAGGGAAGCAGACCCCGGTCTTCTTCGGCTCCGCCATGAACAACTTTGGCGTGCAGCCCTTTCTCGAAGCGATGGTGGACATGGCACCCGGGCCGCGGATGCGCCCGTGTACCGGGATCGAACGCCCGCCCGAAGACCCTCGCTTCTCCGGCTTCATCTTCAAGATCCAGGCCAACATGAACCCGCGGCATCGTGACCGCGTCGCGTTCCTGCGGATCCAGAGCGGCCGTTTCGAGAAGGCGATGGAAGTCGTGATCCACCGCACCGGGGCCGTGCTGAAGCTCAGCAAGCCCCACACCTTCCTGGGCAGCGAACGAGAGCTTCTGGAGGAAGCCTGGCCGGGAGATGTGGTCGGGCTCTTCGACCCTGGCGAGCTGCGCATCGGCGACACGCTGTTTGTGAAGGACCGGGTGGAATACCAGGGCATCCCGCGCTTTGCTCCCGAACACTTTGCCCGGGTGAAGCTAAAGGATCCGATGCGGCGCAAGCACCTCAGCGCCGGGCTCCAGCAGCTCAGCGCCGAGGGTGCCATTCAGCTCTTCGTGCGGCCCGAGCTTGGCGATCAGGACCCCTACCTCGGCGCGGTCGGCCAGCTTCAGTTCGAAGTGCTGATGCATCGCCTGGAACACGAGTACGGCGTGAAGGCCGTGCTCGACAGCTGTCCGTTCCGATTGGCCCGCTGGATCCGGGGCGATGCGGGGCTGGCCTGGATGAAGGCCCGGCGCGACTACACGATCGTGGAAGACCGGCACGGCCGCCCGGTGGTGCTCTCCGATTCCCCCTGGCCCTTGCAGTACGCGATCCGGGAGAATCCGGGCACCGAACTGCTTGAGGTGGAACCCCTGTAGACCGGGCTATGTTCGAGGCCATGCGCCGTCGCGTCCTCGCCGTGCTCCTGGTCGCCCTGGCGGCGCTCGGTCTGGCGCTCTGGGCGCGGCTGCATGACGTGAAGGCGCTCGCGAGCGGATGGCGCCCGCCGAGGCTCGCCGTGCCCCGACCGGTCCGCAATTCCACTGCGGCACCCTCCACCGACCCAGGAATGGACTGGGGAGTCGTGGCCTGCAAGGCCGACTCCAGCGAAAACCCCGGCCGGCTCGTCGCACAGAGCGAAGAAGGCGGCACCGCGATCTCCACGGCCGAGGGCGCGCTGCTCACCTTGAACCTGGCGGCCGGGGAGTGGAAAATCAGCTGGGATGGCCGGGGGGAAGGGCGGAGCTCCGAGCTCAGGAGCCTGGGCAGCCTCGAGGTCGAAGCCGGAGATGTCCATCGCTGCACCCTGCCCGAAGCGGGGTGGAACCTGTCGGGGAACGTGGTGGACGGGCACGGCGAACCGCAACCCGGCGTGGTGGTCGAGGGCTGCCGCGCAGCGACCGAAACCGATGAGCACGGCGTGTTCGTGCTCGCGCTGCAGAGGGGCGATTGTCTCGTTCGCGCGTGGTCCGCCGATGGCGCCCTTAAGCGCCCCACCGACCCGGTCTACTTCAGCCCGTTCGACCCTCCTTCGAGCCCCACTTTTCGTATCAACACCGCGCCGATTGGCGGAGTGGGGCTGGCGCTTTCCGGCGCCAACGATGGCCTGCGCGTGAACGAGGTGCTGCCGGGAGGCCCCGGGGAGGCGGCCGGAATCGAGGCGGGCGATGTGATCGTGGAGGTCAACGGCGCACCTACCGACAGCTGGACCGTGCCCCACGGCGTGGAGACCATCACAGGGACTCCGGGCACGCGCGTTCGCCTGCGCGTGCAGCGTGGGGAAGCCGAGGCGGATCACGATCTGGTGCGGGCCCGCATCGAATCCCCGGCGGGGGTCGCCGACACCGGGGGCGCTGAGCGCGTAGGAACGCCACGGCCGCCACCACCACACTCGTGCCCCGTGCCGGGCGTGCCGGGCGTTGAACAGCCGCAGCCCGTCGGCATCACCGGCGGCCTGGCGTGCCTGGGCATCCGCCGCATTTAGGCCGAATCCGCGCGACGAGCGCAGAAACGCCGAACGCTCCAAGCCACAAGGCCAACCCCCCGGCCTCGCCGCCAGCGTGGCCGCAGCCGCACCCCCCATCTTCCGGCGGGGTTCCCGGCGGGGTCGAGGGGTCGCCGCCGACCGCCGTGTCCTCGGGGCAGGCCGTCAGGGCATCCAGCCAGGCTTCGTCCGCCTCGGCGCTGTCGGGGCAACCATCCCCATCGCTGTCCTGGTCGAGCGAGTTGGGCACGCCGTCGGCATCCGCATCGGGTTCCGTGGCGTCCTCTTCGGCGCTCAGCCGGCCATCCCCGTCGTCATCGGCCTCGCGGCCGTTCGGCACGCCGTCGTGATCGCTGTCGCGCCCCGCCTCGGTCGCATCGGGGGTGCCGTCGTCATCGCTATCGAGGTCCAGGTGATCGGGCGTGCCATCGCCGTCGGAGTCCAGGGCCCCCTCCGGGCCGACCTCGTCCGTCGTGGGCACCGTGTCCCCGTCATCGTCGGCATCCAACGCGTCGGGGATCCCGTCCCCGTCGTGGTCCTTCAGGCTGCCATCCTCTTCCACTTCGTCGCCATCGGAAAGACCATCGCCATCGCTGTCCGCGGCCGCCGGATCGAGCCCGAGCCTTCGCTCAACCGTATCCCAAACGCCGTCACCATCGCTGTCCCAGGCCTCGTCCTCCCCTCCGCAATCCGCGTCAAGACCGTCGATGGGATCGGGAGCGCCCGCGTACACAGAAGGGTCCACGTCGTCGCAATCGGTCGGGGTGGCCGCCCAGCCGGGTGGGGGCGAGCAAGCGAGCAGGATTTCGCTAAGAATGCCATCGCCATCGCCATCGCGGTCCGCGAACCACACGCTGAAGGTGGTGGGGTCTACGCCCAGGTCGGCGTCGTCGGTGAGCCCATCACAGTCGTTGTCGAGGGCGTCGCACACCTCGACGGCGGCCGGGTGAACGTCGGCTGAAACGTCGTCGCAATCCAGGGCATTCTCCACATACCCCTCAGGCACGTCGCAGGACTCCACGCCAGATGCCGCCGCCCCCGCCCCATCGCCATCCACATCGGCAAAGGATGCGAGTCGCTCGCAGCCCGTTTCGCAGAAGAAGGGGTACACGCTGGCGCAGTCGCGATCGTTCCAGCTCCCCCCCCCATCGTCGGCGAAGGCGGCGCAGTCTTCGTTGCCACCAAAGTCGTTGGGCTCCCCGGTTCGCCAATCCAAAAACACGCTGGGACTGCCCCCATCCCACCCAAAGGTCCCCTCCGCTTCCCGGTCATTGGCCCCGTGCCACCACGAAGCGGCCGGGTCCGCGGCCTCGGCCTCCACCCAGATCCAGGCTTCCTCCGCTGAATCTCGCACATCCACGAGGTGGTAGCCGATGTCGGCACAGGCGGACCGGGCCGCTTCCCACGTGGATGCGGTGGTAACCACCACATAGGCGTGGTCGTCGTAGGCCAGGACTTCGCCCGGGCAGTCCGCTCCGAGGTCGATGGCGCCGTCGCAATCGTCGTCCACGGCGTTGCAGGCCTCCAGCGCGCCCGGATGAACGCCCGCGTCGGTGTCGTCGCAGTCGGCCCCCCCGTTGCCATCGAACCCATCCGCATCGGCGTCGTCGTCGGAACCGCCGCTGCAATCGCCATCCACGCCATCGTAGGCCACCTCCGGGCCTCCGGGGAACGAGGCGGCCTCAGTGTCGTCGCAATCGTCGGCGATCGCTACGAAGCCGATAGGGGCACCGCCACAGGACTCTGCGGTGACCCCTGAATCGCCCCACCCGTCTCCATCGTTGTCGGCAAACCAGGTGCACCCGTCCGCGCCATCGCAATCCTGATCCACGCCATCCCCCGGCACCTCCGTGCCTCCAGGGAAGGCAGCCGCATCGCCGTCGTCGCAGTCCGGCGCCAACGCAGAAAAACCCGCCGGGGCGGTGCAAGATGCGACTGTCCAGCCATCCCCGGCGAAGCCGTCGCCATCCGCATCGCCGTACCAGACCGTGTCGGGGTTCAGCCCCGCATCCCCATCATCGCAATCCGCGTCGGACTCGACCCACCCCGCTTCGCCTTCGCACACCCGCCCAGGGGTGCCCGGGTCGCCGTAGCCATCGCCATCCGCATCGGCATAGCGGGAGTGGGTCACGCACCCCGTCTGGCAGACATAGTACGCGTTTGCCGCGCAGGACTTGTCGTTCCAGGCCCCGCCGCCGGCCGATGCATACCAGGTGCAATCTTCGTCGGCCCCGAAGTCGTTGGGCTCCCCGGACCGCCAGTTCGTGTAGGGACTGTCGCTGGCGCCATCCCACACGAACGTGCCCTCGACATCGCGATCGTGCAGCCCGATCCACCAGTTTCCGGCGGCCACGGTCTGGGCGGCGACGAAGACCGCGGCGTCGTCGCCCGCGTCGTCGATGTCGGCGAGCTGGTAGCCCAGCGCCGCGCATTCGGTCTGGGCGTCCGCCCAATCGGTCGATCCAGTGCAAAACAGCCGCGTTCGATCACCCGAAGTGACCGCATCGCAGCCACAGGCGGACTCGTCGACGGCACCGTCGCAATCGTCGTCTGCGGCGTTGCAGGCCTCGGGCGCATCCGGGTTCACGTCGGGGTCAAGGTCGTCGCAGTCCACATCGGCGGTGAAGCCATCTGCGTCCTCGTCGAGAGACTTCGCTGCCGCCTCCCAGCCGAAGCCGGACACCTGGAGCTCGGGCGCACAGCCCGCGAGCCCCAGCCAAGCCATCAGCGCGAAGATCCTCATCACACCTCGGCTACCACACCCCGTTGGTCACCTTGATCGTGTACTCCTGGCAGGAATACGCGGTGCTCTTGCGGAAGACGTGCACATAGTAGTCGCTGCTGAGATCAACACAGGTGTTTTCGATCGCGCCGCCGCAGGTACGGTAGTCGGCGGGAATGCTATGCGAACCTTCGCCAACATCCTGCTGGAACACCTCGTACTCGGTGGAACCGCTGCCTTCCGGGTCGGTCGAGGATCCGGAGCCGCACTCGAGATAATCCGTCGTGCAACCTCCATCGTATACGGCAAAGCCGTACTCGCCGGTCCCAGCGGTCATCTCGATGTGGAAGCGGTACGGATTGTAGGTGCCGCTGATCGTGTCCGAGGTCTGGATGAAGTACCAGTCATCATCCGAGCTATCAAGGATGTTCCCATTGAACTCGATGGTGGTGGTGCCATCCGCGGCTAGCGTGGACCAATCGACCACGGGGTCCCCACAGCTATCGCCGTAGCTGGTCGTGTCCTCGTAGTCGTCGGTGGGATCACAGACCTCAGTGGTCACGACGTTGGACACGCCGCTGGTGTTGCCCCCCGCGTCGGTCGCGGTGGCGTAGAACGAGTAGCCGTAGCCGGCGGTGAGCGCCTCGCTGAAGCTGAACGTGCCCGCGCCGTTCGCTGTGCCGCTGTCGGTGGTGGTGCCGCTTGTGCTGGAGATATACAGGGTGATCGCAGCGAAGGCTTCGCTACTTCCGTTGACGGTAGCCGACGCGTCGTTGCGATACTCATCGATGGCATTGAGCACAGGGGCGTCGGGAGCGGTGTAGTCGCCCACCAGCACCGAGTCGGTGCCGCCACCGCTCGAAACCGTGCCATCGGAGCATGTGACCACACAAGCCCACGTCTCCGCATCGGAAGTGTACGACGAGGCGACCGTGCTCGTGGTGATCGCGCTGGGAACCCCGTTTACGGTCCAGGCGTAGGCGTAAGTGAGCGTGTCGCCATCGGCATCCGTGCTGGCCGTGGCGATGGTGCAGGACAGTTCGTCGTCATCCTCCGGGTAGTTGGGGGTGACGTCAACCCCAGGCGCAGAAGGCGTGGAGTTCTGAATGGTGCGCGTGCCGCTCGTGACCGTGGCCCCGTAGTCGAAGCCGTCGAAGGGCCTTACTTCGACCGTGACGTTATCCCCCTTCACGAAGTAGGTGCTGTCAAGCGTCACATCCGTCGCGCCTGGGATGGCCGTGCCGTTGAGGGTCCACTGGTAGGCCTCGGATTCCGGATCCCCATCGGGGTCGCTGAAGCCGGTCACGTTCGCGGTGAGCGTGTCGTTGGTGTAGGCGGGAGAAGGCGTGATGGTGGCGCTGGTCAGCGAGGGCGGACCGTTGCCGATCGAGACCGTGTCGGTCCCGGCCGGACCTTCCGCCTCGCCGTCGTTGGGCACCACATACACGGTCCACAGGTCCCCGCGACTGGTGGCGCTGGCCGGGAGCGGGTTGGAGGTGCGCCCCGAATCCACGCCGTTGAGGTACCAGAAATAGGTGTAGGTGACCGTGTCGCCATCGGCGTCGTAGGCCTCGGTATCGATCACGACCGTGAGCGCATCGCCGGAGCCCGGCGGGTCGGGTTCGATATGGATGGTCGGCGCTTCCGGCCCCATGTTCACATAGAGCGTGGCCGAATCCCGCGACGTGAGCCCATCGAGGTCGGTGGCATAGACCGTGACGGTGTGTACGCCGTGGGAGAGGCCGTCGTAGGTGAAGTTCGCCATGCCATCGCTGCCCGTGCCCTGCGTGGAGAACTGGCCATCCAGGTCGGATTCCCACGAGAAGGTCAGCTCATCGGCGTCGTTTTCCACGTCGGAAACGCTGGCTTCGAAGTACACCGTGTCCCCGATGTTGACGCGGTCGCCTGAGATCGGAGAGAGGAGCGAGAGGCTGGGCTTGCTGCCCTTGGCGACATCGATGGTGGTGGTGTCGGTGCCCGTGCGGCCCGTGGAATCGGTCACGGTAAGCGTGATCGTGTGGCTGCCTTCGGCGAGGACCGTGGTGCCCGTGGTCTTGCCATCGCTAGAAGGGTTGGTGGCGAAGGGGAGGATGCCGTTGAGCGACGACTCCCATTCAACAGTCATCTCTTCAGGGAGATCCTCCCCATCCAGCACCGAGCCTTCGAAGAGGGTGAGCGCGTTGCCGTAGTATTCGCCGCCAAACTCAGGCGTGATGATCGCCGCGGTCGGCGCATCGTTCTTGTTGATCGTTACGTTCGAAGTGCCGACGGCGGATTCCCCGTCGGGGTTGATCGCCGTGAGCGTGATCTGGGCGGCACCCCGCGAAAACACGGTAGAGCACTCTGAAATTCCGTTGACGTCGAAGACAGCGCCTTCGCAAACGGTCCCGCCGCTGACTGCCCAGATGGCGGAAATGCTGGACAGGGAGGTTTCGAAGTTTTCGTCCACCACGCGCGCGCGCATCGACACGGGCACGCCCTCATCGAGCGTGGCTCCATCGGCGGGGGTTTCGATGGCCACAATCGGCGGTTTCGTGAACTTGCTAACTGTAGAGTCGCCGTCGCAGGCCGCGAGCAGGAACAACCCCGTAAGGATGGGTCGGATAAGACACCTCCGCGCGTTCCAGTATAGGTCGAAAAACAGCTACACTCAAGGGCTGCGAAGGGGGGTCGGACAGTTGGCGTGGCTTATGACTGTCCTGTCCGCGTTTGCCGCCGATCCCGAGTCAATCGCGGCCGGTGAATTTGCATCGGTGGGCGACCGAGTGGGCGAAGCCAGCGTGGTCGAGGTGCTGAAGCACCCCGAGTTCGAAAGGGTGCGCCTCGCCGATGCCACGGGCGCGCAGATGGTCGCCGAGATCGTGCGTTCCGATGGGGTTCACCACGGCCAATGCGAGGCGGGGGGGCGGACGCTTTTCCCCAGACCCGAGCTCGTAGTCGGACCGGTGGGCCGCATTTCCCTCGAACCCCTCTGCAACCGCCTTGCCGAGCGCACGGTGGCCGCACCCTCGCGCGGGTGGGCCGCGGCGTGCCTGGCCGTGTTGGGGGTGGGGGCCGCGCTGGGCGGTGCGTGGCGGCTGCGAGGCCGCTCCGGCCTGGTGATGGGCGTGTTCGGGGTGGCGCTGGCCGTGCGCTGGGGGCTGAC
>CAMBIK010000020.1 GCA_945867435.1 Klebsiella pneumoniae | reverse complement strand
GACCGCTGGTCGAAGCGCTCATCGCGGGCAAGAGGTGGAACCTCCTCATCGATGGCTTCTGGCAGGTGATGCCTTTCGGCACGGGAGGGCGGCGTGGAACGGTGGGCGTGGGGCCCAATCGGTTCAACCCGTGGACCCTCTCGACCAGTGTGCAGGGACATGTGGCGTTCCTCCGGCAGCGGTTTGGGGAGCGGCCGCTATCCGTCGTGATCGCCTACGATGTTCGTTGCTTCCAGGATGCAGGCGGCAACTTTCCAACAGACGTTCCGAACCCGCTGATGGGGCTCACCAGCCGCGACTTTGCGGAGATCGCCGCTGGAGTCTACGCGGCCAACGGCGTGAAGTCGATCGTCCTCGCCCCGGGCTCCACCGACTTCATCTCGACGCCGGAACTGTCGTTCGCGATTCGTCACTTGGGAGCGGATGCGGGCTTAAACGTCTCTGCCTCTCACAATCCTCCCGACGACAATGGCGGAAAGTTCTACAATGAGCTTGGCGGGCAGGAAGTTCCGCCCGACGACGAGGCGATGGCCCTCGAGGTGGACCGCGTGGCTGAGATCCGTTCGATGACGTTTGCGGTGGCGCGTGCTCAGGGATGGGTGACCGACTACCCGATGGCCGCCCACGATGCCTATGTCGCCTTGAACGTAGCGACTTCGCTGTTGCCGCACGCCCGATCGGCGCGCGTGGTCTTCACCGCGCTTCACGGCACCGGGGATACCAGCGCCCTCGCGGTTCTGCGCGCTGCCGGCTTCGACGTGGAGCTCGAGCCCACCCAGGCCAGCCACGACGGTGCCTTCACCGAAGTTCCCTTTCGAACGCCGAATCCGGAGGTTCCTCAATCGATGGATCGGGCCGTGGCGATGGCGGCCCGCCTCGGCGCCGATCTGGTCATGGCTTGCGACCCGGACGCCGACCGGATCGGCCTCGTTGCGAAGGAACAGGACGGCACTTGGCGCTTTTTCACGGGCAATGAGATTGCCGCGTTGATCACGGAGCATCGGCTCGTTCACGGCCGCTTCCATAGCCCCCTCGTGATGAAGACGGAGGTGACCAGCGAGTTGGTGAGCCGAGTGGGCCGCCGTCACGGCGCGCGGGTGATCGGGGACCTGATGGTGGGCTTCAAGTACATCGGTGATGGGCTGAAGCAGTTCGACAAACGCGGCGAGTTCGCGGGGATCGTGGGTGCCTCGAGCGATTTCGTGATCGGTGTGGAAGAGAGCCACGGCGTGCTCGTCACTCCGGCGCTGCGCGACAAGGACGCGGCCGGTGCGGCTTTGGCGCTCGCGGAGATGGCTTCCGATGCCAAGGAACGAGGGCAAACGCTGGGAGATGTGCTGCGCGGGCTCTGGGCGCGCGAAGGCTATGTGTGCAACCGACTGGTGAGCACGGTGATGCGCGGTGCCGCCGGCAAGGCCCGAATCGAGCGCATCCAGGACTCGTTGAGGGTCAGTCCGCCCAACGAAATTGCCGGCTTCGCGGTTACCGAGTACGCGGATCGGCGCGATGAGACCGGGCCATTGGGGCCGATTCGGTCGGGCACCGACCTCGCCAGCCGCGACGTCCTGGTGTTTCGATGCGGGAACGGGAACCGGGTCATCTTGCGCCCGAGCGGCACGGAGCCCAAGAACAAGGTCTACGTCGAGGTGATCGGTGAGCCGGGGGAGGCGGCCGCCGAGGTCGACGCGCGGGCTGAGCGGCTCGCCTTCGGGTTTGCAGCCGCGATGCTGGCTCGCGTGAACATTGCGCTTCCGGAATGGGCCCTGCGCGTGAGCGATCTCGTGGCCATCGAGCAGAAGCAGGACCTGGCCGACCGCATCGTCCCGCGGCTGGTGGAACGCCTCGCTACCGGCGTAGAACCACGAGACCCTGAGTTGCAGGGCTGGCTGGAGTCCGAACTGCGCCCGTTCGGGAAGGACCCTCGGGGTTTGGTGGCCCCGGCGATCCTGGCCTGGTCGGCAGGAAGGGGCGACATCGGCGTTCGCGGGGTGGCGGCGTTCGCGTAGCGGAGGCGGATAGAAGCTAAAACGATGCTGCTCCTTGCTACCACCGTGCTCGCCGGCGAGGTCACGCTGTGGCATGCGTGGCGCGGGGAAGAGCGCGCGGCACTGGATCAGGCAGTCGTGGCCTGGAATGCGGCACATGTCGATACCACGGTGCTGCCCATCTTTGTGCCGTACGAGGGGCTCGCGCAGAAGATCGATGCGGCCGTTCCGCGTGGGAATGGTCCGGATCTGTTCATCTTCGCGCATGAACGGGTCGCAGACTGGGCGTCGGGGGGGGTGGTGCTTGCCGTGGAGCCGGGACCCGGATTCCTGGACGTGGGTCGCGAGGCCCTCGCTTGGGAGGGGCGGGCGTGGGGGTGGCCTCTCGCCGCAAAGTCGGTGGCCTTGTTTCGGAACACCCGCTTGGTGCCCGAGGCACCCGAAACCACGGACGAGCTTTTGGCTGTCGCGGCTGCCCTGACAGAGGGCGGTCGCTACGGACTTACCTGGGAAACTGCGAGCGCCTACCAGAACGCGGCGTGGATGCATGGCTTCGGCGGAGGGGTTTTCCAGGGCGACCGCGTGCAGTTGGACCGGCCTGAGAATGCCGCGGCGCTGGCGTTCATCCTTCAGGCCGCCGAGCTGGGACCCGCAGACCCGAACGGCGCGCTCGTGACCCAGTTGTTCAACGAAGGTCGGGTGGCGATGATGGTCAACGGCCCGTGGTTTGTCGGCGAGGCCGACCCCAGTGTGAGCTACGCGGTATCCTCGCTTCCCATCGTGAGCGCCACGGGTAAGCGTGCCGCGCCCTATGTCACGGTGGAAGCCCTGTTCCTGGCGCGGGAGGGCGAGGGCGCCCGGGCTTTCGCAACTTGGTTTTCGGGCGTGGAGGGCGCGCAGACCCGGCAGAATGTCGGTCGTCAGCTGGTAGCGCGGACCGATGTCCCTGCGAACCTCGACCCGGTGTCCACCGCCTTCCGCACGCAGCTCGCGAGCGGCGTTCCGATGCCCACGCGCCCGGAGATGGCGAAGACCTGGGAGCCGCTCGCGCGTTCGCTTCGTCGCTTGGTGCGCGGCGCGGCTTCGCCTGAGCAGGCCGTGGCCGAGGCCCAGACGGACTACGCGATCGTGTCTCGCCCCGCTCCCCCTCCAGCCAATCCCTGGCCGTGGCTGGTGGGGCTTGCGGTGGTCACGTTGTCGGCCGTCGTCGGCTTGGTGCGTCGCGCCCGTGGTGTTCAGGCCGGGCGTTGGCTTTGGGTGCTTCCATGGATTCTTCCTGCGTTTGTGGCCATGACCGTACTGGTGATGGTGCCGTTCGTCGTGGGGGCGACCGTCGCCTTTTTTGAAACGGATGGTCGCAGTTGGAGCTTCGTCGGCGTCGCGCACTTTCTCGACATCCTCTTTGCACGGGATTTTCCGCTCTCCTCTCCGCTCTCCTTCTGGAGAACCCTGCTCGTTACCGTGGTTTGGACGGTGGCGAATCTGGTCCTGCATGTAGGCCTCGGGGTCGCGCTCGCCCTCGCGCTGCGCGAACCGTGGATTCGGATGCGGGGGGTGTTCCGGGCTGCCCTCATCCTCCCATGGGCGGTGCCTTCCTACATCACGGCGCTGATTTGGAAGGGGATGTTCCATCGACAGTTTGGTGCGATCAACGCCATCCTTGTCTCGGTCGGCGCGGAGCCCGTTTCCTGGTTCGGGAGCTTTGCCACCGCGTTTGCCGCCAACCTCACCACCAACACATGGCTCGGCTTCCCGTTCATGATGGTCGTCACTCTAGGCGCTCTGTCTGCGATCCCGCGTGAACTGGAGGAAGCGGCGGAGGTGGATGGCGCTGGCTGGTGGGACCGCTTCAGGCACGTCACGCTTCCGCTCCTGAAGCCGGCGCTGCTCCCTGCCTGCATTCTGGGGAGCGTCTGGACCTTCAATCAGTTCAACGTGATCTATCTGGTCTCGGCGGGTGAGCCGGATGGGAGCACCGACATCCTTGTCTCTCAAGCCTACCGTTGGGCGTTCACGCGCGGCCACCGCTACGGGTATGCGGCCGCCTACGCCTTGTTGATCTTCGGGGTCCTGCTGGTCTACGGGCGGATGGCGAATCGGTTGGCGGGAAAGAAGGTCGTTTAGGCTCGACTAATTTTCGACAAGCTGCCTGCCACTGTCGCGCAGCGTTTGGGCGTAGGCGCGCTCAAGCACGTCGCCCCAATCGTGGATCGGCCGGAGTTGCTTGTTGATCGAGTAGATGCCGCCCAGGGCGCGGTGGAGGAACACCAGCTCTGCCGGGGCACTGAGCCGGTGGTCGAGCGCCACTTTGGGCATGATCCGCCCGATCTGCTGATGGGCATCGTCGGCCGGCCCGCCCATGAGGAAAGGGCCGCCTCGAAAGGGAACTCCGATGGCTCGCCCGAGAGTCCAGAGGGTCTCCTCGGCCTCGGGGTCGCGCGTAGTGAGGGCGCCGAGCTTGTGCGCGTGTTGCATCATGAGTTCGCGTTGGTTGCGCCGCGTGTAGACCGCACACGCGCCGTAGTCCGCCACCCACTCGAGATCGAAGTAGCGCACGCACCCGAAATCCAGCATCCCGATCTTGCCGTCTGCACCGAACAAATAGTTCCCCGGGTGCGGGTCGGCCTGAATCATCCTGTGGCCGTAGAACAGCTCGAAGAAAACCCGGCCGATGGTGACGCCTGCGTGCTGCCGCGCGGCCGGCGTGGCCGTCGCGAGGAACGCCGCGAGCGGCTTTCCATGCAGGCGTTCCATCGTGAGCACCCGACGGGTCGACCAACCTTCGTACACGCGCGGGATGGTCACGTCAGGGTCGTCGACCAGCGCGCGCCGGAAGGTCTGGAGGTTGCGCGCCTCATTCTCGTAATCAACCTCTTCGGCGAGGCGAGCATCGATCTCCTGGAACCAAGCGTCGATCTCCGCTTTGCTCCTGCGCAATACACGGCCGGCCATGAGCACCTTCTTGAGCGCGCTCAGGTCGGTGTGGATGGCTTCTTCCACGCCCAAGTGCAGCACCTTCACTGCGACATCGCTCCCGTCGGGGAGCGTGGCGGCGTGGACCTGTCCCAGCGATGCGGTACCCAGAGGGGAGGGGTCGATCGTGGCGAAGACCGTGCCGACCGGCCCGCCCAGCTCCGCCTCAATCCGCGCCTTCACAATCTCCCAAGGAACGGGTTCGGCCTTGTCGTGCAATCGGCCAAGCATCGCCTTCGCTTCCGACGGCAGGTCGATCGTGTCGGCCACCTGAGCGACTGCCTGCCCCAGCTTCATCGCGGCCCCCTTCAACACCCCGAGGTTCTCAACGAGGCGGCCGGCGTTCTGGATATGCAGGCGGTCAAGGGATTCTTTTCGCTTGTCTTCGCTCTGCATCAGTCCAGCGATCTGCTGGCCCAGGTACGAGGTGGTGACGCGCGTAGTGAGCGCCGAGAGCTTCGCGAGCCGACCGAATTTCGACATGCGGGCGTGGGCTAACGCGCCATCTGCTCCGCTGGGATCACTTGACGATGCACTCACCTGGGTCGTCGTAGCCGTCTGTGGAGCCGCCTACATTGCAGGTCTCTCCGCCGAGATCGCACAGGGTCCAGCTCAGCCCGTTGTCGGCCGTCGCACGGGCCGTGTAGTCGTAGGAGCCTGGTGCTGGGGGAGCGGTGAGCGTTCCCGCGTACTCATCGTTGGCAAGGTCGCCAGGTGACAAGCCATCTTTATCCGTTGCGTACGACATCGAGGACCACACCCAACTCGGGTCGGTCTCGGGGTCCGACCCGTCGTCGCCGATGCCGAGATCGAAGCCGATACCCACGCCCGCTCCCAGTCCAGGCGATGCACCGTCCTGGTAGATCCAGGCATACACGGTCTCGGATTCCGCACCGGAGTCCAGCGAAAGGCTGCAGGGCCATTGCATGTGACAATAGTCGACAGGGACGCTCGGGGGCGTCGCGGTCAGCTGGCCGTACCCGCCGCTGGCGAGTTCACATGTGGTCCAAGCACCGTGATCCACACGGAAGCGCGCCGAGTATTCGTAAGCGCCGACACCCTCGACGAAGAAGCCGCCCTCGTACTGGTCGGCGTCGCCAACCGATGCGTTGTAGCTGAACGACGACCATTCCCAACGACTCGGGTCGGAGTCGTTGGGACCGAAGCCGATCTCTCCTTCCACTCCGGGAGCTTCACTCTCCCCGGGGGTGCGGCCCAGTATGGTGACGCTGGCAAGGAGCACCTCGCCATAGTCCCCATCCTGCGCGACCATCGACGCAGGGGAGTCAAGGGTACAGCTGGAGATCGTGGTGGTGGGCTCCTCGGTGCTTCCCGTATCCACGTCGTCTTCGAGGTAGGTGTACGCCGCCGTGGCGCTGTCTTCGCCCCCAGTGACCACCAGCTCCGCCACGCCCGACACCCCTTGGGGGGCGGTGCAGTACAGCTCGGCCGACGACAAGAACGTGACGGACGTACAGGATGCTGTGCCGATGCTCACCGAGCTGCCCTCGTCGAACCCTGCGCCCTCGATGCGGACAAGTGTGCCACCGGCGGCCGGTCCCGAGTCGGGGTTGAGCGCCGAGATGGTCAGGCGTTCCGTGACTGTTTCGTCGGCGGCGGGGTGGTGGACCACGTCGCCCACACAGGCGAGTAGCAAGCCGAGCGTCATGAGGCGAGCATAGCCGGCTGCGGCGGGCTAGCGGGGAGCAACATGCTGCTCTTGCTTCTCATCGCCTGCCCCTCCTTGGACGAAGTTCCTACCGTCTCGACCTATGCCAAGCTGCCTGAAGGCGTGGTGGCGACCTTCACCTGCGGTGGCGATGCGCGGAACTACGACGAGTCCAACCCTGCGTTCGTCGAGGAAACCGAGGCGTGGGGCTTGGAAGGCTTCACGGCGGCGAACATGATGACGGTGGATCTCGACGGGGATGGCTTCCCCGACCTGATCGTCAACGAGGCGAACGGCGAGCTGCGCGACGACCCCGCGGCCGGGGTGTACTACCACCGCGTGCTGATGAACCGAGAGGTGGGGGGGAGGCGGGTTTTTGTGGACGAGACCGACGCAAGCGGGTTGCTCGTGGGCGAGGATGGTGCTCCGGGTACCGGGCATGCCACTTATGCCGCGGCAGACGTAGACCGCGACGGCGATCTGGATCTGTTCGCCGGCCGTAGCCACGACGATGGCAACGAAGACACGACCGGCGAAAGGGACGCGATCTTCCTGAACGATGGCGCGGGTCGGTTCAGTCGCGTCGTTGGGAGCGGCGTGGGCGAGGTGCTCAAGGCCACCATCAGCGCCTCGTTTACCGAAGTGAACGGGGATGGGTTCCCCGACCTCTGGGTCGTTTCCTGGTACGCCGAGTACGGCGGATCGACGGACTCTGGGCCGCCAAAGCTGTATGAAGGCAACGGCGATGGCACGTTTGTCGATGTGACGGACGGCACCGCGATGGACTTGAAGCCGACTCGGAGCGCTGCTCAGTACCTCGATCGTGCCTACCGGAGGCCCGGCTTTGGGGCGACCGCGTGCGATGTCGATGGCGATGGGTCTCCGGAGCTGATTCAGTCCACCTATGCTCGCAGTTGGAACCTGATGTTCTCGCAGTCGAGCGGAGAGTGGGCGGAGATCGGGGAGGGCTCTGGGATGGATGCGGACGACGGGCTCGACTACCGCGACAACTACATGTACGCGTGTTTCTGTGAGGCGAACGCCTGCGATCCCGCGCCTACGATCGACTGCGGCGGTGCCTTTCCCAGCAACTATTGGACGATTGGCTACGACGACCAACCGGCACGATTGGCCGGGAACACCTTCACTACCGTGTGCGGGGATATCGACAACGACGGTGACTTCGACCTGTACCACACTGAGATCCACCACAAATGGGGCGGAGAGAGCGGGGATTCGACTTCGCTTCTCCTCAACGACGGCAGTGGGTCGTTCGTTCGCGAGGACAACGAGGAAAATGGGCTCGCACGCAAGCGATCCAAGATGGCCGACTGGAATGAAGGTGACCTCGAAGCAGCATTCTTCGATTACGACGCGGATGGATGGAAGGACATTCTCCTGGTGGACTCCGACTACGAGGACACCCACATGTACGCGTGGCGCAACGAGGGAGATGGCAGCTTCTCCGATGTGAGTGACTCGACGGGCCTGAACCAGCCCTGGCCGCACGGTGAGGCCATCGCAGACTTCGACCGCGACGGCGACCTCGACGTGGTGACCGGCTCGTCCCACGCCCGTGGCGGTTCACCTTGGACTGAGAACACGCTTCACATGTGGGAGAATGGCCTCGGAGGCAGCTCCCTGCGCCTGAGCGGTCTGCCGGTGGGCACCCGCGTGGATGTGGACACCTCGGAAGGAACCCAAACGTTCGACGTGTCCGGCGGCTACGGTGTGACCGGGCAGCAGCAGGACACGGTCATCTTCGTCGGCTTGAACGGCCAGTGTTCGGTGAGCGACCTGCGGATCACTCCCTTGTTTGGCCAGACCGTCGATATGGGGCCGCTCTCCGGGGACTGAGGACGGGATTATCCGCCGCCGAGAAGGATGTAAACGGCCCCCGCCGCGCTGCCGGCGGTGCCCTCGCTGGGGGCGCCCACGAGCAGGTCGTCTGCGCCGTCGCCATCCACATCGCCCCCACCTCCGAGACCTTCGCTCGCGCTGTCGCGAGCGCTCTCTCCGAGGATCGCGGCGTCTGCGGTGGATAGACTGGCCCCCGAGAACCCGCTTCCCCCGTAGAGGAGGTAGGCCGCCCCCGCCCCGGTGCCGCCGGCCTCATCGTAGTACGCGCCGATGAGCACATCGCTGTAGCCGTCGGCGTTGGTATCTCCGGCTGCGGCCAGGGTGGCTCCGGCGCGGTCCGAGCTGTCGGACGCGGGGAAACTGGCGTCTGCGGCCGATAGGCTGGTGGTGGCCGGGCTGGCCTGACCCAAAATCACATAGGCGTTCCCCGAAGCCGAACCGCCGTCGTCGTTTTCTGGGGCACCGACGCCGAGATCGCCGTACCCGTCGCCGTCTACATCGCCGAAGCCGGCCACCGCCGCACCTGCGCTATCGCCCGACACCTCGCCCGTGTACGCGGCATCGGCCCCCGAAGCGAGCGTGACGTTGCCCAGCGTGCTGGACCCAAGGACCAGCCAGGCCTTGTTGGATTGCGATTCACCGACAAGCACATCGTCCACACCATCCCCGTCGAGGTCTGGCGCAAAAGCGACCGCGATGCCCGCGTCGGTGCCGCCGGTCAGCTTGCCCCACTTGGTCAGCGTGGCGGCGTCGTAGAGATAGGCCGCACCGCCCCCGGGAGCCCCGGCCAGCACGTCGATGCCGCCGTCGTCATCGACGTCGCTTCCGCAGTCCAGGGCGGTGCCCAATGCTTCTGAGGCGGCACCGTTCACCTCGTCGGCAGCGGAGGAAGCCGCGCCGGAGCCCTGGGTGCCCGACCACAAGTACACCGCCCCTTTCCCACTTCCATTTCCTGGGGCTGCAAGAACGACTTCTCCCAGGCCGTCGCTGCCTGCGTCCCCGCATCCGGCCACCGCATACCCGAGCGCATCGCTCGCGGCTTCCGCCGTCACCGAGGTTGCGGCCGACAGCGATCCGCTGGTCAACGAGGCCGCATCCACGAGGTACACGGTCCCCCCGGTGCCGTAGCCCCAAGCGCCGACAATTATATCGTCAAAACCATCGTTATCACGGTCATCGGCGCTGTCGATCGCCCTCCCTGCGAAGCCTAGTGCGCCCGCTCCCGTCAGCTTTACGTCGGCGGTGGACAACGAGAACGTACCCGACAGCGCGCAGGATGCATCGCCACCGCTGCAGTCGTTGTCTGCGCCGTCCTCGCAGACCTCCGCGGCCCCCGTCCACGACAGGTCCTCGCTATCGTCACAGTCGTCGTCGTTGCTCACCCAACCCGAACCAGCATCGCAGCGTGCGCCCGTGGAGGCGGAGTTGCCGTACCCATCCCCGTCGCTATCTGCGTAGAACGTCGATTTTCCGGTGGCAGAGGCGTCGGCGTCGTCGGCCGCGGAATCGCAGTCCTCGTCGCTGTTCGCCGAATCGCACAGCTCGTCGGCCCCCGGATTCACGGCCGCCACCGTGTCATTGCAGTCGCCGCTGACGGGCGCGTAGCCATCATGCACCACGCAGTCCACGATGGCCGGGCCCCGCCCGTAGCCGTCGCCATCGGCGTCACTCCACTGGTAGATCGCCTCGGTTGCGTCGGTGTCGATCTCACCGTCGCAGTCCTCGTCGACCCCGGTGTCGCACTGCTCGGGCGCGCCGGGATTCACGGCGTCGTTCCCGTCGTCGCAGTCTCCGGGCACGGGTGCGCGCCCCTCCTCGCCATCGCAACCGCGGATGCTGTCGGCAGTGTCCCCGTACCCGTCGCCATCGGCATCTCGATAGAGGGTCTCGCCATCGATGGGGTCGTCGTCGGCGGTTCCTGAGCAGTCGTCGTCGAGCCCGTTGCAGCGTTCGTCGGCGCCGGGGAAGATGGCGCTGTCAGTGTCGTCGCAATCCGTGCCGCCCAGGGCAGCGTCGGCGAAGCCATCGCCATCCACATCCCCGCTGCCGGCTGTGAAGCCCACCGAAGCCGATCCCGAGCCCCCCCATGCGTCGGTGGCGGTCAGGCCCATCGTACCCGGACCTGCTTCGAGGCTTTCCACGTAGAAGTGAAGTTCACCGGGTTCTACCATGGAGTTCGGGGCGGTGAGCGCGCCTAACGCCGCGCCGCTCCAGACCAGGGTCAACCCCGAGTGCCCCAGCACGGCGTCGGGGTCGGCTACGGTCGCCCGGACCTCGAAGGGAACCCCGGCGATGACCGTGGCGCCATCCAGCGGGTTGGTGAACGTGACGGTGGGCGGCTGGTTCTCGAGGACCATGAAGGTCGTGGAAGCGCGAGCCTCGCCGTGGCTGCTGGTGGCGATGGCCGTGACTTCAAGCTCGCCGGTCGAGGGGGCGGTGGTGGTGAAGGTGGCCTCGTTCAGCAGCGAGTCCAGGGTGGCCGTACCTTCGAGCGTCACGCCGGCGGCCTCGAAGCGCAGGTCCAGGTCACTTAGCTCCGCGCCGTGTGCGCCAACGACCAACAAGAGAGGTGCCGCCACGGAGACGACTTCACCCTCCGCTGGGCTCGCGAAGCGGAGCGAGAGCGTGTCGGAACAGGCGAGCAGCGCGAGGAGGATCATCACATTCTCTGCCTCACCCCTTTACCCCACCCGCCGTGAGACCTTCCACGAGTTGCTTCTGCAATGCGAAGAACAGCAGGGTGACAGGAAGGCTCACGAGCAGGGCCCCGGCAGCGAAACGCCCCCATTCCGCACCGAATTCGCCGACATATCCATTGAGGACCACGGGGAGCGTGTACGCTCGCTCATCGCCCATCAGCGTGGCCGCGAGGATGAACTCGTTCCACGCGGTCATGAACGCGAACAGCGCGGTCACGGCCAGGGCGGGCCGGGCCAGGGGAAGGATGATCTCCCAGAAGGTGGTCCAACGGGAGGCACCGTCCATCATCGCTGCTTCTTCCAGTTCTTTTGGGATGGTATCGAAGTAGCCTTTCAGGTTCCAGGTGGCGAAGGGAACGGATGTGGTGCTGTAAACGAGCACCAGACCCGCCATGGAATCCAGCAGGTGGAAGACATCGAGCAGGATGTAGAGTGGAATCGCCATCACGACGCCGGGGAACATTTGCGTAAGCAGGAAGGTGCCCATCAGCGGCTGACGACCTGGAAAGTCCCAACGAGACAACGCGTAGCCGGCCGTGCAGGCCAGTCCTACGCCCACCGCAGCAGTGGCCCCACCGACCACGACACTGTTGAACAGCTGCCGACCGAACAGCCAGCTCCCGTCGGCGCTCGTGGTGCTCACCACCGCCTCGAAGTTGTCGAGCGTCCAGCCGCCTCCGAGCCCGAGCGAAAAGCCCTGGGAGGGGGCCAGCGCCATGCGGACCACCCAGAGAATGGGCAACAAGGTGACGACCGTGACGACTACCAAAGCAGCGTGTGTGGCGACAACGCGGCCGAGTGAGGGAGCTCGCACGTTCGGACCGTAACACCGAGGGCCTGGGCCCCGCGATACGCCGCCAACCGTGACCCCAACCCCCACCACCGAGCCCATTCACATCGACGGTTCGCTCGACGAGGCGGCGTGGGCGACGGCCGACCGGGTTTCAGGCTTTGCTGAGAGTTTCCCCGCTCCTGGAACGCCGGATCCTGCTGTTGAAGCGATGTTTGTTCAGGATGCCGAGGCGCTGTATGTGGCCTTCGTCGTCAAACTGGACCGCCCGCTCAGCGCACCGCTCGTTCCGCGGGACCAGACCCTGTTCAACGATTGGGTGGGGGTCAGCCTCGACACCTTTGCCGATGGTCAACGTGCATTTTCCTTCCGAGTGAGCGCGCGAGGGGTGCAGGCGGACGGTGTCTTCACCGAGGGCGGCGATTTTTGGATGCAGGACCTCTCCTGGGATGCGGTCTGGTCGTCGGCGGCCCGCATCGGGGAAGACGGGTACACCGTTGAGCTTGCCATCCCCTGGCGCAGCTTGCGCTACGCCAAGGGTGCGGACCAAGCGTGGAACGTGATCCTCTCGCGCTTTCAGCCTTCGCCGTTAGGAATCAGTACGTCGCCTGGGCTTTCACCGGATCGGTTGGGTACCCTGACGCAGGGGATGGTGCTGAACCCTTCGCCTCCGCCGGCCCGCGGGGTCACGTTGGAGGCACTTCCGACCCTGATCGGCGCCTACGACGTGGTCCGAGGTGAAGGGGTTGTCGATCCCGGCGTGAGCGCGCGGCTGGCACTGTCCTCGAGCTTCACGGCAGATCTAACGATAAACCCTGACTTTTCGCAGATCGAGGCCGACGCCGACCAGGTCACATCCAACGTGAAGTACCCGCTGTTCTTGCGCGAGAAACGGTCTTTCTTCGTTGAAAACGCCGACCTTTTTGATACCAGCGTGAACGTCGTATACAGCCGAAGCATCGTGGACCCGATCGGAGGGTGGAAGCTCTCTGGCCGCGCCGGAAAACTCGGTTTGGGGTTCCTCGGCGCGCTCGACACCCGCCCCGGGTCTTCGGCCCTCAGCCTCGACTACGCAACCGGAAAGGCCCTTCTGGGATGGGGCGAGAGTACGGTCCAGGATCAATGGGCGTTGGACCATGTTCTTCGCGCACGGTGGGACACGGGCAACGGCGGAAGCGTCGGTGCGATCGTGAGCGACAAGGAGCTGGTGCCGAAGGCGCTGGGCAACCGCGTTGGCGGGCTGGATGCCGTGGTTCCCCTGTCGCAACGCTGGAAAGCCCACGGGCAGGTGTTGTATAGCGAGACCGACATCGAGGGCGGCGCACCCTTGCACGGCCCTGCGTGGCTCGTCGGGGTGGCGGAGTCCGGGGAACGCGTGTCGTTCGAGGCTGCCCAATTCGGCTCGGGCGAAGGCTTCCGTGCGGAGAACGGCTACCTGGAAGAGGTCGGCCGCCTCGGCTCAGAGTCAATGTTGAAGTTTCATTTTCGCGACCTTGGTCTGGTTCGAAGCGTGGAGCCGGAGCTGCACGGCAGCGCCATCCTCGATTTGGACGCCGTGCCCACCGAGCTGCGAGCCGGCCCGGGCGTGTCGATCTTCGTCGGGGAGGTCTACTCCCAGGCGCAGTTCGACGTGGTGCGAGAGCGATTCTTCGGCGAGACCTTTGACCGCTGGAGCCTTGATGGCTTCAGCGCCTTTCCACCGGCGACCGGGGCCAACATCTTCGTATCGTGGGACCTCGGACCCGTGCCCCACTACGCGGCCGCAACCCCCGAAGATCTGTACCTCGGCTTCGGCTACGACGTGTCCGCTGGGGCCGATGTGGCGGTCGGCAGGTTCCGCGGCACGGTGGATGTGACCTTCGATCAGTTTCAACGCTCCGCCACGAAGGATGTGCTCTACACCACACTGCTCTCCCGCGCCCAGGTGGGGGTGAACCTCTCGCGGCCGATGTCGGTGCGCCTCATCTCGGAATGGAACACCTGGGACGAGACCTTGGATTCAAGCCTGCTTCTGGCGTTCGTCGAAAACTACGGTACGGCGGCGTGGCTCGGCTACCAGGAGACCTATGACCTGGACTCGTCGGCGTGGACCGAGCGTTCGGTATTCGCGAAGGCGAGCTACCTCTGGCGGCCCTAGCCTACGCGAGGTTGTGGAAAACGTCCTGCACGTCGTCGTCTTGCTCGAGCTTGTCGACCAGAACGAGCACCTGGTGAGCCTCATCTTCCCCGAGCTCCAGAAAGGTGGAGGGCACGAAGGCCGAAGTTGACGAGAGCGGCGTGATGCCTCGCTCTTCCAACGCCTTGCTCATCGGGCCGAAGCTCTCGAAGGCGCATCGGACCACGAGCTGCGGCTCGCCCTCTTCGCCCGTAGCATCCCCGAACTCTTCCAAGCCGAAGTCCATGAGGTCGAGCTCCAGGGACTCGGCGTCGATCCCGTCGGGCTTGAGACGGAAGACGCCCATCCGTTTGAACTGGAAGGCGACGGAGCCGGTGCTACCGAGGTTGCCGCCGTTGTGGCTGAACAGCGTACGCACGACGCTCACCGTCCGAACAGGATTGTCGGTGGCCGTGACCACGACCAGCGCGACCCCGTGGGCGGCGTAACCCTCGTAGATGACCTCTTCGTACGCGGCTGCCCCTTGCCCAGACGCCTTCTTTATAGCCGCTTCTACCTTGTCCTTTGGCATATTTGCGGCGCGACCATTCTGGATCGCGCGTCGTAACGCTGCATTGTTGTCTGGGTTGGTGCCGCTGGCCTTGACGGCCATCGCGATCTCCTTGCCGATGCGGGTGAACGCCTTGGACATCTTGTCCCAGCGCTTCATCATTGTGGCCTTGCGGGTTTCGAAGATCCGTCCCATCGCTGTCACTCCGGGGCTGCCGTTAGCCCGTCTACGGGGCGTTCGCCTCGTTCAGTCCGGGTACCCGTGGGGGTGGGCGGCCAGCCATACCCAGGCGGAGGCGAGGATGTCATCGATCGCGACGTGCTTTGGGGTCCAGCCGAGCTCGGCTGCGGCTCTGGTGCTGCTGGCGACCAGGACCGCGGCATCGCCTTCGCGGCGCGGTCCCATGTCCACTTCGATCGGCCGGCCACAGACACGCCGGGCCGCAGTCAGCACCTCATGAACGGAGAAACCACCTCCACAACCCAGATTGTAGACGTTGCTCAGGCTGGATGAGCTGTGAAGGGCGAGGGTGTGGGCCCGCGCCAAGTCCTCGACGTGGATGTAGTCGCGGATGCAGCTGCCGTCGGGGGTGGGGTAGTCGGTGCCGAACACGGTCACGCGAGGTCCCAGTTCGAGAGCGGACTGGAAAAGCTTGGGGATCAGATGGGTTTCGGGTCGATGGTCCTCGCCCGCGTCGGGAAGCGCACCGGCTGCGTTGAAGTAGCGGAGCGACGTGTGCCGCAGCCCATAGGCGGTTCCGTACCGCTCGAGAATCGTTTCCACCATCCGTTTGGTATCCCCGTAAGGCGACTTCGGAAAGGTAGGCGCCGACTCATCGATCGGACCCTCGCCCGGGTCCCCATAGACCGCAGCGGTGGACGAAAAGACGATCCGCCCCACCTGCTCGCCGAGCATGGCGTCGAGCAGGGACAGCGCGCCGCCCACGTTGTTGTCGAAGTAGGTGCGGGGATCGATCACGCTGGTCCCTACCTGCGAGATCGCCGCGAGGTGAACGACGGCTTCGGCCCGGTGTTCCTTCAAGGCCCGGCGCACGGCGGCGGTGTCCCGCGTGTCGGCCTCGACGAGTCGAACTCCGGCGGGAATAGCTCCTCTGTGGCCGGTAACGAGGTTGTCGAGCACGACGACTTCATGCCCCTCCCGCAGCAAAACGCGCGTCACCGCGCTGCCGATGTAGCCGGCCCCTCCGGTCACCAGGACGTTCATCTCCGGTGCCTATCGCCGCTGCGGCATGCCATCTACCAGACCTCGGGGGGGTGCATGCCCCCATCGGGACGCTTCATCCAGAGCTGGCACCGGACCGGCAGGTGGTTCCGGTCGAGTGCCTCGCAGACATTCGTGTATTTACAGGCGTGTACTTCACACTCCTGCCCTTGGATCACCCGCTTCGGCCAATCGGGGTCGGCCAGCAGTCCTCGCGCCATGCCCACGAGGTCCACATGCCCCTGTCGAATTGCGCTTTCCGCCACCGTGAACGTGTTGATTTTCCCGGCACCCACAACCGGCGTGTGCAGGCCGGCCTCGTGGAGCGCGGTGCGGATTCCGCTGGGAAGATGCAGGTTGTTTCCGTTCGGGTACGCCCGCGTGGGCATGCACGCCAGCCCTGAGGGCCCGGTGTAGGGGTAGGCGGCCGAACCGACCGCGGGACGCTTGGCATCCTCGAACCGTCCGCCCCGGCTCACCGAGATGAAGTCGAGCCCCGCACCCGCCAGGGCCACCGAGAACCAGGCACTGTCGGCCAGGTCGGAGCCGCCCGGAACGTCTTCGCTACCGAGGAGGCGACACCCGACACAGAAGTCCTTGCCGACCTCGCGCCGCACCGCCTCCACGACCTCGATCGCGATGCGCACCCGATTTTCCCGCGACCCGCCGTAGTCGTCCGTGCGCGCATTGGTGGCACTGAGGAAGCTGGCGAGGGTGTAGGCGTGGGCGAAGTGCAGCTCCACGCCGTCGAGTCCGGCCTGACGCGCCCTTCCGGCGGCGGCGGCGAAGAAGCCGGGAAGCGCACGGATCTCTGCGAGCGAGAGGTCCTCGACTTGTTGCCGATAGCCCCAAGCGTAGTCGCGCCACTCGCGCGGCGTGAGGCACGCTTGCAACTCCGCCTCGGACCACTCCGAGCATCCGGGGTAGCGGCCTTCGAGGCGGTCCAAGGCCCTTTTTGGATCGCGCCTCGCGATCTTCAGGAAGTCGATGATCTGGGGAATCACGCGAACGTCGCCTTCCGCATGCACGCGCGCCGCGAGATCCCGAAGGCCGGGCACAGCGCGGTCGTGCCCGATTCGCAGCAAAGGGCCGCTGTTCACGTCCCGCACACCCATCGCTTCGAGCACGATCATGCCCGCTCCGCCGCGTGCGTAGCGAACGTAGCGAGCGAGAACGTCGGGTGTCACTTCGCCCTCGTCGTTGCTGAGCCACGTCACCATGGCAGGAAGCCACACCCGATTCGATACGACCAACGGTCCTAACTTGCAGGGAGAGAACAGGGCCGAGTGCTGTGGCGCTGGGCATTCGGCGTCGGGTTCGAAGCCGCCTTCTCGAAGGGGGTGGAGCGGGGGAGGGAACACCGTGGGGGGCTAACCGACCGCGCTGACAATAGACTTCGTGCCTCGGGGGTGGGTGCGGTGGCTGAGCCTTCGGCGATGTACGGGACCAGGCTGTTCGAGCAGCCCAAACACGCGATCGTGAAGGACCGCATCCATGCCTTCGTGGCGCGTCCCGGGCCCTTGGGCCTCGAGATCGGCTTCGACCACGGCATGTGCATCCTCGACAGAGCGCGCAGATTTCCGGAGGTGAATCACCTGGGTGTCGAGCTGCGCGAGGCACGGGTGGATGCGGCTTCGGTTCACGCTCCTCCCAACTGCCTTTTGCTACGCGTGGATGCGCGAACGCTATGTGCGGCGCTGCTGCCGGACGCGAGTGTGGACTGTGTGTACATCCTGTTTCCCACGCCCACGTCAGCACCCAAGCGGGCGCTGCTCGGGGCTCCGTTCGCAGCCTCGTTGGCCCGCGTGCTGAGGCCTGCAGGCGTCCTGTGGTTCGCCTCCGACGTGGTGGGACTTGCGGACCAGGCGCGGGCGCTGTTTCCTTGGGAAGACGCGCCGCCACCGCCTCTCGGACTTGAGCTTTCGCGCCGGGAACGGGTGTGCCGGCGGGATTCCCTCCCGGTCTTCCGACTCTGTGTGCGGCGGCCGGAACGATTGAGTCACCCATAGCGTATTTCGCGCCTCCAAAGTCCATGAAACGCCCACGCGCCATGGGTGACTGCGGTGTGGGGGAGAGCACCACGTTCGGCGCGTTAGTCACGCGCCGAACGCCGCAGGCCGGAAAGCGCAGCTTGGAGGCCGGAGGGAATGGTGCGGTAGGGGGAGAGGGTGGCGCGCCCTCTCCCCCTTTGCATGATAGTCAGACGCGCTCATGGATTGGTCAGACGTCACGCGCCGCGTTGTGATCGAGGCGGCTTCGCCCCAGCCGCAGGACGTTGTCGTGTGCTTTGGAGGCGACTTTGCGGTGGCTGCGGCCTTGGCGGTTGGCGCCAGCGTGTTCGTGCGAACGGACCAGATCATCCCCCCTGGCTTGCCTGAGAATCTGCTCGTCAGCAGCGGCGCGGTGGAGCCCTTCGCGCTCCCCGCAGGGACTTCCATTGTCGTCGTTCACGACGCCCTCCGGCACCTCCAACCTGCGGCGCAGCGCGCACTCATCTTGGATATTGGTCGGCAGTTGCCGCCGCGGGCCCTGCTGATCCTCGGCGACGTGATGTGGTCGCTCGCGGTCGAGCGGATCGACGAGCCGGAACAGTATGGAGACGACATCGCCCACGCCCCGACCGTGGCCGTGGTGGAGCGCTTGGTGCGGGAAGCCGGCTTTCTCCCCGACGTCCATCGCTTCGGGGTCGGGCGGGCGGTGTGTATCGCGCTTCGGGGAAACCCTTGATTCTGTGCCGCCGTGCTGTCACTGGCGATTAGACCTCTCCCATGAGAGTGTTCGTCACCGGTGCCAGCTCGTTCGTGGGGGCCCACTTTTGCTCCCTGGCCTCGCGCTCGGGGTTGGTGGTGCATGGACTGTGGCGCAAGACTCGCCTGGACCTGCGCGGCGTCGTCTCCGTGCGCGGAGAAGTCTCGAACACTCGGCCTTCACCGGGCACCGAGGTCGTGGTGCACCTGGCCACCAAAGTCATGGCCCCTGACGCCCGCGATCAGAATCGTCGCATGCTGGATGCGGTGCTGGGATGGGGCCTGCCGGTGGTGTACGCATCGAGCACCGTGGTCCACTGGGATCGGAAGAACGACTACGCCCGCAGTCGCGTAGAGGACGAGAAACGCGTGCGTACCAGTGGTTTGCCATACCTTATCGTGCGTCCGTGTGCGCCGTACGGCGCCCAGCATCCCGAGCACCGACCTGCGCACCGTGAGTCCTTTCACACGCTGGCACGGATGTGCCGCACCCTCCCTTTTGTCCCGGTGCTGGGGAATGGAAACTACCGGCGTCAACCCATCCATGTAGATGATTTTAACGGGGCGATTCTACGCCTCGTCGAACAGGGCGCGTGGGGCGGCGAGTACGACGCGGGGGGCCCTGAGCCTCTGACCCTGCGTGCGATCATCGGGTTGCTGGGTGGCCGCAGGATTCTCCCTCTTCCTCGACCCTTGTTGCGCGTCGCTGGGCCGCTGGCGGGAATGTCGGCCGACGTGATCGCCACGTTCGACACCGACGACGTTGCCGACCCGGGTCCGCTGCAGTTGGCTTCCGGGCTGTCTCCCCGCCCTTTCGACCCACGGGTGCTGGCAACGGTTTGACCCGCCCGTTCTACGCCACCTTGGGCAAGGGGAGCGCGGCGTGCCCCTGCGGGGCGTTGAAGCGGGCCCAGCCCACGCATGTCTTGAGGACATCGTAGGCCATGCGGCGGGGAACGTTGGTAGGGTCAGACCATTCGGCGAGGATCTGTTCACGCAAGGGCCGCTCCAGCCTGGAGAAACGGCCACCGTGGCTGGTCACCGCCCCGTGTTCAAGGCCGCGCAAAAGATGGCGAAAAACCGGTCCTAACACCGGATCGAGATCCTCGACCAAGAGGCGGTCCAGCTCTTCCGCAACGTTGCGCGACGCACCCGACAGTCCCATCGGATGGCCAGGCGGGAAAAAGGCGTCGGCTAGCGCCGTCACGATGTCCAACTCGCCTTGGGAGAGCAGGGCCAGCCCCGGCGCTGGGGACGGCAGCTGGGCGAGCACGCCCCCCCGACCAGCCAGAGCGGTGCAGGCGGTGGTGGCGACGAGAAGTTGATGACGGGTGATCGGCATGGAAGAAAGATACTGACTGGTCGGTCGATCGTCTACGGGCTAGATGCGAAAAGTTTTACGCACCATGCGAAGTTCTTTTCGCGCCTCAGAAATACAGCGCTTCAACATTGGCTGATCCGTTCAGCCTCCAAAAAGGCCGCGCCGGTCGGAATCAATAATATGTAGTAGATGGTACATTTTGCATCGGCCCCCGGGAACGACGCAGAGCTGTGTCGCCACGTTAGAGCCGCGGCACTTGGAGGACCCATGTCGTTCGTTCACGGAGGCCGTTTGGTGGCGCAGGCACTCCACAAGGAAGGGGTGAGCCATGTGTTCACGCTCTGCGGGGGCCACATCCAACACATCTACGACGGCTGCCTCGACCTGGGGATCCGGGTTGTCGACTTCCGCCACGAGCAGGCGGCCGGGCACGCCGCCGAGGGCTGGGCGCGAGCCACCGGGAAGCCCGGCGTCGCGCTGGTCACGGCCGGTCCCGGCGTCACGGATGCGGTGACTGCCGTCGCCAATGCGATGCGGGGCGGGGTACCGATGATCCTGATCGGCGGCCAGGGGCCCCGCTTTTTCTCGGGCATGGGCTCCTTGCAGGAGATGGACCATGTGACGTTGTTGCGCAGCGTCACGAAGTGGTCGGTCACCGTACCCGAGACCCGGCGGATCCCCGATTTCATGGCGATGGCCTTCCGGAAGGCGATGACGGGGGTTCCTGGTCCTGTTTTCCTGGAGATGCCGCTCGATGTGCTGATGGGGATGGAAAACGACAGCAACCTGAACTTCCCGGCGAACTACCGAACGGAGTCGGTGCCTGGGGGCGACCCTTTGGCGATCGAGGCCGCTGCCGCGCTGCTCGCTGGGGCTGAGCGGCCGGTTGCCGTGGTCGGCACGCAGTGGTGGTGGTCGCCCTACAAGGCGCAGATCGCAGCTTTTCTCGAACGGTACGACCTTCCCGTTTTCCTGAATGGGGGGGCGCGCGGTGCCGTACCGCCCGACGACCCGCGATTCTTCCGGCTCTGCCGCAGCCGCGCGTTGGGAGAAGCCGACGTCGTGGTCGTTTTTGGCACGCCGTGGGACTTTCGACTCAACTACGGCAACGACATCCCAGCTGGAACGCGGGTCATTCATGTGGACCTCGACCCCGACGTGATCGGCCACAATCGGGGCGCCGACGTGGGCATCGTCGGGGATACCGGCTTGGTGATGAAGCAGCTGGTGGAGGCCGGCGCACGGGCTCCAACCGGCTGGATTCGGTCGGTGCGCGCAATGGAACAAGCACGCTTCGACAAGATGCTTGGGGAGATCCACAGCGATTCCGTGCCCATCAACCCGCTCAGGTTCTCGATGGAACTAGCCAAGGCGATGCCGAGAAACTCCTCGGTGGTGTGCGATGGGGGGGACATCGTGGGCACCGCCGCGAAAGTGGTCGACGTGTGGGAACCGGGTCGCTGGATGGACCCTGGACCGCTGGGCACCCTGGGCGTGGGCCCCTCGTTCGCGATGGCGGCGCGCCTTGCGCGACCCTCGGACCCGGTTTTCATCATTTACGGAGATGGCAGCTTTGGACTAAACGGGATGGAATACGAAGCGGCGGCGCGCCAGGGCATTCCCTTCGTGGGCGTGATGGGGAACGACAGCGCGTGGACCCAGATTCGGCGGGGTCAGGCGCAGTTGTTCGGCCCGGAGCGCTTACCGGCTACTGGGCTCGGCTTCACTCGTTACGAGCGCATGGTCGAGGCGCTTGGCGGGCACGGCGAGTACGTTGAGCGTCCCGAAGAGATCAGGCCCGCCATCGAGCGCGCACTCGAAAGCGGGAAGCCCGCCTTGGTCAACGTGAAGATCGGCGCCTCCGCATTCCGCGAAGGCGCGATTTCCGTGTAGCCCTGCGCTATTCGACGCGAACCTGAGCGCAGGTGATGCCGATGCGCTCCTTCTTGCCGTCGCAGGTCTTGTAGCGGTCGAAGTACACGACGTGCTTGCCTGGTTCGCTCAGGGAAATCTGTGTGTCCCACCTCGGTCCCCACGCCTTGTCCGGCACGGAAGGAACATCGGACGCTGTCCGCTCCCAGTCCTTGTACACGTCGGCCGTGAGTGTGCAGGATGCCGCCAAGCCCTTCTGCTCCCCTTTTTGAAGCATTGCCGAGAACTTGAGGCTGCCAGGGGCCTGAACGGCGAGGTGCTTGTCATCCGGCCCCGGAGCCCATGCCGAATCGGCATCGTTGCACGACTCCCAGGTGAACTCGATCTCGTTCTTGGCGAATTTTCCTGTGCCGATGGCGGTTTCGAACTCGTGCACCGCCCCGTCGAACATGGTGATGTACATGTCCCGCACGGTCAGCCCGCACTTTGCCTTGTCGATGGCGATCTGAAACTTGCCGCGCATTTTGTTGCTTCGGTTGTTGTCCGCCTGGCGTTGCTGCGCGACGGCTTCCCCCTTCAGTTTCTTGAGTTCGGCGTTGATCGTGGTGGCAGCCTTGGTCACCACATCTAGCGGGATGCCCGTGAGCCTCGACACCTCTCCGGGATCGCAAACGCCGTCATGAACGGCGGCGTAGCCCTTACAAAAGCTGTCAGCGTGCGGGTTGCTTTGCACGCAGTTGGCGATCTTGCCGTCAGAAGAGCAATCGTACTGGTACACGCTGCTGTTCGAGCCCTGCGTATAGTCGGCTTTGAGGGCGCCCCCCTCGTCCCGGAAACGCATGCGTGTGTTGGGTTCCGCCCGGTCTGGTCCCTCAGTTTGAGGCTTGAGGTAAAGCCATGAGGTGCCGCCGAGTGTGGTCAACGAAAGTTCACACGCGGGGGCTTTGGGTTTGGCAGGGGGGGCCGCGGGCTGGGGCATGTCGCACGCAAACGCCAGAAGGAAGATCATGGAAACTCCAAGTGCTGCGGCAATACCGCTTCCAGGCCCCGGATGTCAAGCGTCGAGCCCAAGCCTGCATTGACAGATTTTTTGCGCCCGTGCTGTCACACCTGCGGTCCAATGGCGAAGAAGCGGCAACCCGCAGGGTGGGAAGGCTTGACGGACTCCTTGCTCAATGAGGACTGGTCAGACTGTTTCCATTCTGCTACAAGGTGGCGCGATTCAAAAACCCCCCAGCCGGCCTCTCAGCCGCGGAGTCACTGTGGCAGAATTCTTCGTATTCTATCGGGAAGGCGGCTGGGGTATGCACCTCATCGCGTCGTGTTTGCTTGTGTCCATCGGCATCATCATTGAGCGCGTCAAGGTGCTCTGGATGGACAGCTCGGAGAACAAGCATGCGCTGCTCACCGGTCTGAACCAGCACATCATGCGTGGTGATGTGCAGGCCGCCATCCGGTGGCTTGCCAGCCAGAAGCAGGGGCCCATCAGCCGAATCCTGCGCACGGGTCTCCTGAAGGCCCACCGCCCCGACAAGGAGATCCAGGCCGCCCTCGATCAGGCGTCGCTCTCCGAAGTGCCCCGCATTGAAGCCCGTACGGGCTACCTCGCGGTGCTCTCCAACACGGCGACCCTCTGCGCCCTCATCGGCACCATCTCGGGTCTGATCAAGACCTTCGGTGCGGTCGGTAGCGCCGACCCCTCGCAGCGTGCCACGCTCCTCAGCGCCGGCATCTCTGAGGCGATGCACTGCACGTTGTTCGGGCTCGCCAGCGCGGCGTTCGTCATCGTGCTCTACGCGGTCATCCAGGCCAAGACGCAGCACATCCTTGAGGCGATCAACGAGTCGGTAGTGGCGGAGATCAACTTCGTCCTCTCGAATCGTGCCGCCAAGCAGGAAGGCGCGCAGGCGGTGGGGTAGGTCATGAGCGTATCGGTTGAGGGAGGAAAAGGCCGCGGCAAGTCGATGGGCGTCGACCTCAACCTGGTCCCGTTCATAGACTTCCTTTCGTGCCTCATCGCGTTTCTGATGATGACGGCGGTCTGGGCCGAAATTCATGCTTTGGCTGTGGAACAGAGCGTTTCGCCGCCAAATCTGAATGAACCTCCGCCCGAGGTGCCGCCTGTGCCCCCGCTCACCGTCCACATTAGAGAGGATGGCTTGTGGATCGCTCGGAAGGCTGAGACGGGTGTCAACCTTCCGAAGGTGGGCGAAAGCTACGACTGGGACAAGCTGACCGAGCTCATGGTCGCAGACCACGCGCTCCTTCCGGCTGAAGACATGGTCGTCATCAACACCGATCATGGCGTTCACTTCGAGCACATGGTCAAGGCTTTGGACATCTCACGCAAGATTGGGTACCCCAAGACTGCCTTGGCGGGCGGACCCGCGTCGGCCACCAAGGACGGCGTTCCGCCGGCTGTCGTTCCGCCAGTGGGAGGTTAGCGCATGAGTGTCATCGCCCCAGGCCGTCGCCCGGCCTACCCGCCGATCGGTCGTCTTCGTTCCTCGCCCCTGTCGGGTGGCAAGAAGAACGGTTTTGTCGTGCTCAATCTGACTGCGATGGTCGACATGTTCACCATCCTGGTCATCTTCCTCATCCAGCTGTTCAAGGCCTCGGGTGAAGTGGAGCTCAACGAGCGGATCAAGGTGCCGAGCTCGTTGGCTGGCGAACCGTTGGAAGAAACGGGTACCGTCGTCCTGTTGTCGTCCGAGATCCTGCTTTTGGACATGATGCCCATCCCCGAAGAGGAGATGGGCTCAGAGCTCGATATGGTGATCCCCGGAATGTCGGCTCGCCTTCTGAAGGCTCGCGAGTTCCGCGAGAAGATGGAGGGCCGCGATAAGATGTTGGCTTTCCAGGGAGTCTTGATCATCCAGGCGGACATGAAGACCGACTTCCGGTTGGTGCATCGCGTGCTCGCCTCGGCGAACGAAGCGGGCTGGGCGAAGCTGAAATTCGTCACCACGCCGGCGATGGATCCGAATGCCCCCGCTGCTGCACCGGCCGAAGGGTAGACCCAGAGGCGAACTGGGCACCGGATGTCGCACCTCGACGCATTGCGCGTAGCGCTTGAGAGAGAGCGCCGCGCCGTGGTGGCCGACCACGAAGCGTTGAAGGCGTTGCCGATGGCGGCGCGCCGGGCGCTGGGGTTCAGCCTCTACCCGCTCACGCTTGATACGACCGAGCTGCGAAGCCGCGGCCGGGTCAACGTGGTGTTGCGGGGTTCGGAGCTGGGCGACAGCTTCGCTCCGGGCGACCCGGTGGTGATGGGCTCGGTAGGGAAGCCGGACGAGGGACTTGCAGGACGCGTGGAGGGCGTGGAGCCCCACGCCCTCGAACTGCGGGTGGAGGATGTGCCGGTCGGGCCTGGCCCCTGGGTGGTAAGTCGGCGATTGGACTTTACGGGACACGAGGAGCAGGTCGCGGCACTCGTGAGGGCCGAGTCGGCCAGTGGCATGCTGGTCAACCTGTTGCTCGGGAACGAGGCGCCGTACCGAGCTGATCCGTGGGAGCATGTTGCTTTCGCTGGCCTGAATCCCTCGCAGCGAGCGGCCGCGGAGCTCGTGCTGGGGGCGACCGAGATCGGCCTCCTGCACGGCCCCCCCGGCACCGGCAAGACCGAGACGCTCGTAGCGGTATTGGTGGCGATGCGCGACTTGGGTGAGCGTCCGTGGGCCCTCGCGGAGAGCAACGCGGCTGTCGACCACCTCGCGCTCCGCGCCCGCTCCGCTGGACTCAACGTCGTGAGGTTGGGGGTCAGCGCCCGCATCGCTTCCGCAGTGCAGCCGCTGACCTTGGAATACCGCATTCTCCACGGGTCGCGCGCCGAGGTGATTCGCACCCTCATGAGGCAGGCCAGTCGCCTCAGTGGTGCCGGAGGCGTCGAGGTGCGAGAGGCCATCCGGGCGGAGTGGGCTTCGGCCAAGCGGGAGGTGCTCGCCGGGGCTGACGTGATCGCCATGACGCTCGGCACGCTCGCCAGCCGCGGCCGTGCGCTGGCACCGACGAGGACGGCTGTGATCGACGAAGCGTCGCAAGTTGCTGAACCTGCGATTTGGCCGCTCATTGGGCGGGTGAAGAGGCTTATTCTGGCTGGTGACCCTCATCAGTTGGGACCGGTGGTCAAGTCGAGGGATACGACCCTCGAGCGGTCGTTGCTGCAGCGATTGGTAGAACAGGGCTTTGCCTTTCCCATGCTCACCGAGGAATACCGCTTCAACGACGTGCTTCTCCAATTGAGTGCTGCGACGTACGGGGGGCAACTGAGCGCTCATCCGTCTGTGGCCACGCCTCGAAGCCTCCCGGCCGCCGTGTGGGTCGATACGGCGGGCATGGGGTACGACGATGAGCCGGACGCCGTTTCGTCACTCCACAATCCTGGAGAAGTCCGCCTTGTGGGTGAAGTCTGGGCCGAGCTTCGTGCCGAGGGGGTGCGGGCGGAGGATGTGGCGGTGGTTACCCCGTACCGGGCGCAGTTACTCCGCCTTCGCGCTGCTTTTCCGGAGTTGGAGTCGGGAACCGTCAACGCATTCCAGGGGCGTGAGAAGTCTGTCATCCTCGTGAGCTTCGTGCGCAGCAACGATTCGCAGGAGCTTGGCTTTGTGGCCGACGCCCGTCGCCTCAACGTGACGGTGACCCGCGCACGAGATCGCTTGATTTGCGTCGGCGACACCGCCACCCTCAGCGCAAGTCCAGCCATTCGCAAGCTGGTGGACACCATCGTGGCGCAGGGCGGGTACCGCAGCGGTTGGGACCTGCCCGCGTAGTTCAGCGGGGCGGCGTGCCGAGCGCGAGAAGCGCGGCCGCTAGCTCCGGGTCCGTGCGCTTGGAGGCCGGGGTGTGGAAGTCCAACAGGGAGGGGTGGCCGTCGGCCCCAAGGGGGCGCGTCACTCGAACCTCCGGTTCGATGCCCTGATGGTCCTGAATGGGTTGCCCGAGCGGGAGAAAGTAGCGGCCCACGGTGAGCTTCAGGGCGGATCCATCTTCGTACTGGAACAGCCGTTGCACGGTGCCCTTGCCATAGGTGCGCGTGCCGACCAGGGTGGCGCGTCCGAGATCATGCAGCGCGCCAGCGACGATCTCCGCGGCGCTCGCCGTTTCCTCATCCACCAGAATCGCGAGCGGGAAGGTCCAGTCCGCGCGGCTTGGCGTGGCGACAAGCACGGTCTCGCCGGCCACCCGCGTGCGCGTCGTGACCAGGGTGCCCCGGGAAACGAAGAGGTCGCATAGCGCGGCCGCCTCCTCCACCTGACCCCCCGGATTGGCGCGAAGGTCCAGCACCATTCCGCGCACCCCACCGCGTGTGGCGACTGCGGCCGCGAGAGGTGCCGCCACGCGGTCGCCAAAATGGGCCACTCGGGCGTAGACGGTGCCCCGGGGCAGGTCTTCCACGCGCAAGGCGGGCTCCTTCGGGCGTGCCCGCATGATGACCACCTCACGCTCGGTGTCGCCGCGGCGCACACGCAGCCGAGCGACTGTGTGGGGTGGCGCGTCCAGCGCGGTGGTGAGCGCGGGGGAGGGGAGCGGGAGCCCGTCCATCGCGAGGATGCAGTCCCCTGGCAACAGCCCGTTGTCCTCGGCCGGACCCCACGGCTCGAGCCTCTCGATCCGCAGGCCACAGGTGTCGGAGACCAGGGTGGCACCGATGCCGAGCGGGGCGGTGTCCTCTCGACGGCCGATCGCGGCCCAGGCGTCTGGCGGGTAAAACTCGGAGTGCTCGTCCAAAACCTTTGCGACCCCGCCGAGCGCGGCATGCACGACGTTCTCCAGGGGGATGGGGCGTTCGTACTTCGTGTCGATGTCCGTGAGCACGCGCGCGAAGAGGTCCAGCCCGGCGTAGGGGTCGGCTGCTCCCACCAGCACTGTCGCGAGGACACCGGCCGAGAAAGCTGCGAGATACTTTGAAAATGTACGAAACGAGGGCGCGGTGCGGCTCATCGAGCCAACCACTCCGTGGGGTCCTGGGGCGTTCCGTTGTAGCGGATCTCGAAGTGCAGCTGCGGGTCGCGGTCGTCTGCGAGCCCGGTGGTCCCTACGGTGCCCAGGGTGTCGCCTGCGCTCACGGCCTGCCCGACAAAGGCCCGGATGCCGTTGGCATGTGCGTAAAGCGTGGAGAAGCTCCCATGCTGCACCATCACCATCTGTCCGTAGCCGCGGACGTAGCCGGCGCGGGTCACTTCGCCCGAGGCAACGCAGCGAAACGGGGTGCCTGGCTCGGCCCTCCAATCGATGCCCGCGTTGTTGCTCCTGGCACCGGTCGCAGCGTCCAGGTTGGGGCCGAAGGAACGGAGCAGGTGCCCCGCCACCGGTCTGGGCATCTTTCCGCGCAGGCTGCGAAAGTCCACCTTTGAGGGCAACGGCAAGGGGGTCATGCTGCCTTCCCTTGCACGGATCGAGTTGTCCATCGCCGCGCGGGCGGTGGTGGTCTCGACCACGACTCGTCCGGAGAGTTGGGGTTGGCTGCGGATTTCGCGGACCAGGGCTACCCGACGTTTTCGCTCCGCATCGAGGCTGTCGCGTTGGGTCGTGAGCTCGGCCTGGAGTCGCCGCGCCTCCGTGTCGGCGGCCTCGGCGGCGACAGTCGCCTTGGCCTTCTCCGTGGCGAGCGCGGCAAAGTCGGCGGTCCTCACCGCCTCGACCGCGAGAATGGAACGCAGGTAGTTGGCCCGCCGCCGCAGGTCGATCGGGTCCCCGGCGTCGAACAACAGTCGAAGGACGCCGAATCGCTGGATGCGGTACAAGGAGCGGAGCAGACTTCCCACCCCTACCGCCCTCTGGTCGATTCGCGCCTGGGCGGACTCAGCCTCGCTCCGCCGCAGCAGCCTCTCGGTGTCGGCGCTGGCCAACGAAGCGGCCAAGGTGGTCAGTCGGGCGTCGAGCGCGAGAATTTGTGTTTCGAAACGTTCAATTTCGCCCAGCAGCTCTCGCGTGTCGGGAACGGGCTGCGCGTGAACGGGTGCGATGGAGAGGAGGAATCCCAAGGCGAGCAGGACCTTTGCCCACCGGCTGGTGGGCCTCAAGGGAGCGCCGCGAGGAACCGGCGAACGGCCACCCAGGCCGCGAGGACGCCGGTGACCACCGCTGCGCCGCCCAGGGCCAGAAGCAGGCTGCTGGGCAGGAACTGTACGCCCCCATTCCCGAAGAGGAGCGGAGCGGCGTCGACCAGGGTGCTGCTGATGCCTCGATGGACGAGATCCACCATGAGGAACGCCAGTCCGCTTCCGACGATGCCCTGGAGTGCGCCTTCGATGAGGAACGGAGCCACGATGTAGCCGTCGGTCGCTCCCACCAGCCGGAGGATCTCCAGTTCGTCCCGCCGAGCGTACACGACGAGGTGGATGGTGTTGCCGACCAGGAAGAGCGCGGCGCCAGCGAGGATCGCTCCCAGCATGAAGCCGAGCAGCGTGAGCGTTTTCACGAACCCTGCGGCCTTCTCCACCCACTCGCGCCCATAGTCCACAGCCGAGAACTTCGCGGTCTGGTCCAGGAAGGCGGCGAGTTGGCCCATCTCGGCGGTGGTCC
>CAMBIK010000019.1 GCA_945867435.1 Klebsiella pneumoniae | reverse complement strand
CTACCTGCCTTCCGGCGACCACGACCTCACCGCCACCAAAAACGTGCTCCTCTCCAATGTGGGCTTGATCGCCAAGGAAGGCGCGGATGGCGAGCTTGTCGTCGTCGCGACCGATCTGGTGAAGGCGACCCCGCTGGCGGGCGCGACCTTGCAGTTGCTGGACTTCCAGCTTCAGACCGTGGCGACCGGGGTGGCTGGCCCCGATGGCGTGGCGCGACTTGCGGTTCCGGAGGGGCGGCCGTTCGCGGTCCAGGCGAGGGCCGGCGGCCAGGTCGGGTGGCTGAGGCTCGACAAGGGTAGTGCCCTCGCAACCTCCCATTTCGACGTTGGCGGTGCCGCACTCACCCGTGGGCTGGAAGGCTACCTGTACGGGGAGCGGGGCATTTGGCGGCCGGGCGACGATATTTTCCTCACCTTCATGCTTCGAGACTCCAGCGGTCGCGTGCCCGACCGCCACCCTGCCGAGTTTGAGCTTGAGAACTCTCGCGGTCAGGTGGTGGAGCGCCGCACGATCACAGATTCCATTGATGGCATGTATGGAATCACCACGAGGACCGCCAGCGATGCCCCCACGGGCAACTACACCGCGAGGGTTCGCATCGGCGGAGCCACCTTCGAACGGGTGCTGCGCGTGGAGACCGTCGTGCCCAATCGCCTCAAGATCGTGCTGGACGTGAAGGAAACGGTGAAAGCTGCGAATCTGCAGTTCACCTCCACCCTGGAAGCACGATGGCTTCACGGCGCTCCCGCCCCCGGATTCCGGGCGGATATCGTCATGAACCTCACCCCCAAGGCTACGACCTTTCCCCAGTATCCGGACTACACCTTCGATGACCCCTTGGCGGTGTTTCACTACGAGCCCGCGACCCTCTGGCAGGGCGAGCTCGACGAGACCGGGAAGGCCAAGGTGAGCGCTCCGATTCCGGCTCCGGTCGGTGCGCCTGGGCACCTCACCGGCACCATGGTCACCCGCGTGTTTGAGCCTTCCGGTGCGTTCAGCGTGGACGAAGCCACGGTGACCGTGTCCCCGCACCAGCGGTATGTGGGCCTGCAGCTTGAACGAGGGGATGCGGCCCGCGGCATGCTGCTCACCGACGTGAAGCACCCGGCGCGAATCGTTCTGTTGGACGAGGCCGGGAAGCCCGTCCCGGATGGGGAGGTCAGCGCGAGCCTCTACAAAATCGATTGGCGTTGGTGGTGGGTGAAGGGCCCTGACAACCTTGCAGAGTATGCTGAGGCCCGAAACCTCCAGCCCTTGCAGACCGGCAAGGTGGCCGTGAAGAACGGGGTGGCTACCTGGGACTTCGAAGTGAAGTACCCGGACTGGGGCCGCTACCTCGTCGTCGTAACCGATAGCGCTGGCACCCATCGCTCGGGCAAGGTGTTCTACATGGACTGGCCGGGTTGGGCGGGCCGTGCGCGGGCGGATCAACCGGGCGGAGCCAGCGTCCTGTCGCTCACCAGCGATGCGACGAAGGTCGAGGTTGGGAAGCCAGTCACCCTCTCGTTTCCAATGGCGAGGGGAAGTCGTGCCCTCGTGAGCCTTGAAACGGGGTCCGAGGTGCTCGACATGACCTGGGTCGAACCCGCGGATTCTGGGGAGGTCACGACGTTTGCCTTCACGGCCACGCCGGAGATGGCGCCCGGCGTATACGCGAACGTGACCGTGGTGCAGCCGTACGGCGGCAAGTCCAACGACGCCCCGATCCGCCTCTACGGTATTGTCCCGATTGAAGTCTTTGATCCCTCCACGAAGCTGGCGCCTAAGATCGCCACGGCGTCGGTGTTCGCCCCCGAGTCCACGGCGTTCGTGAGCGTGTCGGAAGGGGCAGGTCGCCCCATGACCTACACGCTGGCGGTGGTGGATGAAGGCCTGCTGGGTCTCACCCGTTTCCAGACTCCCGACGCATGGTCCACGTTCTACAAGCGAAAGGCGCTGGGCGTGCGAACCTGGGATCTGTTCGATCTGGTCGCAGGCGCCTACGGCGGCGCGTTGGATGCCACGCTCGGCATCGGTGGCGATGGCGAAGGCCTTGCCGGGAAACAGCCGCAGGCGCAGCGGTTCAAGCCGATGGTGGCCTACTTCGGGCCGTTCGCTCTCAAGGCGGGGGAAGTGCGAAAGCACGAGGTTCCCATTCCTCAGTATGTGGGGGAGGTACGCGTGATGGTCGTCGCAGGCCACGATGGCGCCTACGGGTCTGCGGAGCAGTCCGTGCCGGTCAAAAAGCCGCTCATGGTACTTGCTAGCCTGCCCCGCGTCCTCGGCCCTCGCGAAGAGGTGTCGCTGCCCGTGTCGGTATTTGCGCTGGATGCCAAGGTGAAGGAGGTCACGGTCGCGGTCACGGTGGAAGGTCCGATCTCCGTGGACGGGGAGAGCAGGCGCACGTTGAAGTTCTCGACCCTTGGCGACAAGTTGGGCCTGTTCAAGCTGGTGGTCGGCGATCAGACCGGCATTGTTCGGGTACACGTCACGGCGACCGGCGGCGGCGAGACTGCGAAGCAGGACCTCGAGCTGGACGTTCGCCATCCCGGCAGTCCCGAGACCCATGTGCTGTCGCAGGCGGTGCAGCCGGGTGCCACCTGGACCGTCGATGTGGCCCTTCCCGGCCTTCCTGGAACCAACTCCAGCACGCTCGAGCTCTCGCGTGTGCCGCCGTTGGACCTCGATCGTCGCCTCGGCGAACTGATCGCCTACCCCCACGGTTGCCTGGAGCAGACCACCTCGGCTGCCTTCCCCCAGGTGTACCTGAGCCAGCTGACCGAGCTGTCGCCGGCCCGTGCCAAGCAGGTGGAGACGCATGTGAAGGAGGCTCTGGTCCGCCTGCGCTCGTTCCAGAACACCGATGGCGGCTTTGCCTACTGGCCGGGTGGCCCGAGCGAGCCGTGGCCGTCCTCCTACGCCGGGCACTTCATCGTGGAGGCCGAACGTGCCGGATACACGATCCCCGCCGGGGTGCGCTCGTCGTGGCTGAAGTACCAGCGGGCCCGTGGAAACCGTTGGGTCAAGGAAGATGACCGTTCGGATCTCGACCAAGCCTACCGGCTCTACACCACCGCTCTGGCCGGCCAGCCCGATGTCGGCGCGATGAATCGCCTGCGCGAGTTGAACCTGTCCGCGGCGGCGCGATGGAGACTCGCTGCCGGCTACCTCTTGGCCGCCCAGAACGTCTCGGCGAAGGAAGTGATCGCCAAGGCGGGCGTGGAGGTCGGTGTGTACCAGGAGCTCACGGGAACGTTTGGCAGTCAGCTTCGGGACCAGGCGATGATCCTCGAAGCGACAGTCCTTTTGGGAGACTTCGACAAGGCGGGCCGCCTGGCGGGCGTCGTCTCGGCAGGGCTCACTGCGGATGAAGGGCTCAACACGCAGGAGACCGCCTACGCGCTCGTCGCGATGGCGCGATTTGCCGGCGTTGGCGGCGTGTCGGACTCGATCGCCGCGTCCTGGTCGCTCGATGCGGGAAGCGTGACCCAAGTGGCCGGAACGAAGCCCGTCGTGGTGCAGCCGCTGGCGATCAAACAGACAGGAAAGCCCAAGGTCTCGGTTACGAACCGGGGGTCGAAGGCTCTGTTTGCACGGGTGGTCACGCGGGGGATCCCGTCGATCGGCGGTGAATCGTCCGTGGCGAAGGGGCTTTCCTTGGCTGTGGACTACCTGAGCGCGGCGGGTGCGCCGGTCGACGTGCGCGGGACCGAGCATGGGGTCGACCTGGTCGCCCATGTGACCGTTACCAACACGTCGGGCATGCGGTTGGACGAGCTGGCGCTCGCGGAGGTCTTCCCGAGCGGGTGGCAGATTCACGGCGCTGAGCCGGGTCGCGGCGAGGGCTACGAGTATCGCGACGTTCGCGACGACCGTGTCTACACCTATTTCGACCTGTTGCCCGGGGCGACCGCCGAGTTCAAGGTGCCGGTGAACGCCAGTTATGCGGGTCGGTACTACCTCCCGGCGGTCACCGTGGGGGCGATGTACGCCAGCGACATCGTCGCCCGGGTTCCAGGGCAGTGGATCACCGTGTCCGCGATGCCTGAAGGGTGAGACCGAAGGAGGGGCTCATGCGACGCATCCTTCGGCGCTGCCTGATCATCGGGGTTCTCTTGGGGGGCGCGTTCTTCCTGCTCCCCGTGGTAAGCTTCGATTCTCCGCATTCCAGCTTGATCATGGACTCGGCGGGCGAGGTGTTGGGTGCCACGGTGGCGGCCGATGAGCAGTGGCGATTCTCCGGCACAGGGAGCGTTCCGGAACGGTACGCCATCGCCGTGTGCCACTACGAAGACCGTCGCTTCCACAGCCATCCGGGCGTGGATCCCATCGCGGTGGTTCGTGCGATCGGCCTGAACGTGCGTCGCGGGCGCGTCGTGAGCGGCGCAAGTACGATCACCATGCAGGTGGTGAGGCTCTCGAGGGGCAATCCGCCCCGCACGCTCGCTGAAAAGGGCTGGGAGGCCCTGCTCGCCCTGCGCTTGGAGGCCGCCAGGAGCAAGGCCGAGATCCTCGCCCTCTACGCGGATAACGCCCCCTTCGGCGGGAACACGGTGGGGCTGGGCGCAGCCGCGTATCGCTACTTTGGTCGCAGCCCTGCCGACCTGACCTGGGCTGAGGCGGCCACCCTGGCCGTGCTCCCCAACAGTCCGGGCCTCATCCACCCGGGACGGAACCGCGACCGGCTGCGGGCGAAACGGGACACGCTCCTCGATTCTCTCTCGATCGAAGGCGTTGTTTCGGAGGCGGAGCTGCGTTCCGCCAAGGCCGAATCGCTCCCGGAGGTGCTCCAGGACGTGCCCCACGATGCCCCCCATCTGCTCGCGCACGCGGCGGGGACCCGCATTGACACGACGCTCGATGGCGACCTCCAGCGCCGGGCTGCCGCCGTTCTAGAGCGGCATCGTCAGGTCAACGTGGGCCTGGGGGTCCACAACGGTGCCGCGGTGATCGTGGAGCTTGAAAAAGGATATACGGTGGCCTACATCGGGAACGTCGCGCTTTCTCACTCGCCCGGCAGTCACGTCGACGTGGTGACCGCGCCTCGCAGCACAGGCAGCTTGCTCAAGCCCTTTCTCTACGCCGCGATGCTCGGGGAAGGCCAACTGCTGCCTCGCCAGTTGGTCACCGACGTTCCCTCCCGATTTGGTGCCTTCACTCCTGCGAACTTCGACCACAAGTTCGCCGGTGCCCTCCCGGCCGCGTCGGCGCTGGCGCGGAGTCGAAACGTTCCTGCGGTCACGATGTTGCGGGACTATGGCGTCGAGCGCTTCACCGTGCTTTTACGCCGTCTTGGGATGACGACCCTGGTCCGAAACGCCGACCAATATGGGCTGTCGTTGATCATTGGCGGCGGGGAGGGCTCCTTGTGGGAGATGGTGGGGCTGTATCGGGACCTCGCGCTGACCGTGACCCACGCGGACGGCACGCTGCCGCCGGCGATGCGGTGGAGGCGGGGGCCCCCTGGCGAAGAGCGCCGAGCAACGCTGGACTCGGGAGCGGCGTGGCTCACCCTGCAAGCGCTGGTCGAGGTGAACCGTCCGGGTGTCGAGAGCGAGTGGCGCCACTTTCGGGGTGCAGAGGCGGTGGCCTGGAAAACGGGGACGAGTCAGGGGTTTCGCGATGCCTGGGCGATCGGCGTCACCCCCACCCACGCCATCGGGGTCTGGATCGGCAATGCGGATGGCGAAGGTCGCCCCCAGCTCACGGGCTTCACGCTGGCCGCCCCGGTGCTGTTCGACCTGTTCGACCTGGTGTCCAGCCGCGGGGCGTTCAAGCCCCCCGTCGGTGCGCTCGTGCCCGTGCGCGTCTGTGCCCACAGCGGGGCGTTGGCCGGTCCGGATTGCGCAGACACCGCCATCGAGGAGGTCCCGCGCGCTGGCCAGCGCGGCCCGTCCTGTACCTCCTGCAAGGTCATCCACTGCGATGCCGGCTGCGCGCATCGCGTGACCAGTGAATGCTCCGACATTGCCGCGATGGAGACCCGTAGTTGGTTCAGCCTCCACCCCGCGGCCGAGTGGTATTACGCTCGTCAGAACCCTGAGTATCGGCCGCTACCTCCGCTGCGTGAAGACTGCCGCGGCGGGGCTACGGAGGCCGCCCCCATGGCCATTCTGAGTCCCGCCCCGTCGGCCGAAGTCTTGGTTCCCATCGAACTGAGCGGGCAACGCGGGCGAGTGGTGTTCGAGGCAAGCCACCGCGACCCTCGCGCCGAGCTGTTCTGGCACCTCGACGACGCCTTCGTCGGCGTGACGACGGCTCCCCATCAGCTTGCGCTGGCACCCCAGCCTGGCCACCATCGCCTGACGTTGGTCGATGTGGATGGCGCCCGGGTAGAGCGCAGCTTTCGAGTGATCAGTTCTTCGCGGCCTTGAAGTGCCCGCCCGCGTTCACGGCGGCCACGAGGGCGTCAGCGTTGGTCTTGGTGGCATCGAAGCCCACGTCGGCGATGCCGGAAGCAACGTCTACCGTGGCGACAGTGACCCCGGGAACGGCGAGCAGCAGGGTAGAGACCTTGCTGCTGCAGGAGCCGCACGTCATTCCTGAGATCTTGAGCTTCGCGGAGGTGCTTCCGGCGGGAACCACCGCAGCCGCGGCGGGCGCGGCACCGGCCGCGGGCATGTCGCAGTGCTTGTCATCGCACTTGCCATCGGCACAGGCCAGCGCGACAGAAGGAGCCACGGTGGCGGCCAGCACGGTCAGGATCAAGAAGGAGCGCATGAGGGACCTCAGAAGGGTGCCGGACTAATTCGGGCTGTCGTCAGACGCAACTTCGGGGTAGGCGTGGCCGTATGGTGGACGCCGCAGCACTCTACGCGTTGGGTCGGTTCGGCGAGGCCGCCGCGGCTTTTGCGGACCGATGCGCCGCGCAGCCCAGCGACGCGGATGCGTGGGCAGGGCGTGGCCAGTCTCTGCTTGCGGCCGGTCGGCCGGCTGAGGCCTGGGACTCGCTCACACGCGCTTTGGCGCTGGTGCGGGCCAAACAGGCCATCGCCACGATCGAGCTGCTCCGCGGCGCCGCTGCCGGGGCCACGGGTCGAATCGACCATGCGGAGGCCTGTTTCCGCGCGGCTAACGCTGCACGCGACTCGTCGCGAGGGCGCGCCCTGTTCGGCACCTTTCTCCTCAACCAGAGTCGCCTGGAGGAGGCAGAGACCGAGCTTCGGGCTGCTGCGAGGGCGGGCGGCGCGAACGATGCGCAGGTCGTGGCCTCTCTGGCGTCGGTTCGCACGCAGTCGGGACGCGCAGAGGAGGCCCTGGAGGGGTTGGCGCGGTGGCGCGGTGCGCCGAATCCGCCGGTGGCGTTGGCGTGGGCCCGCGCTCTCCTCGCGCTTCGCAGGCCGGCCGAGGCTTTGGCCCCCCTCGATGCCGCGCTTTTGGTGGCCGCTCCGGCCCAAACCGCGCAACTTCACCATGCGCGAGCGTTGGTGCTGGATCAGTTGGACGATGTCCCGGCGGCAGCGGCGGCCTTTGCGGCGATGCACGTCGCACGCGGCGTCCAGGTGGCCCCCGAAGCGATCCTCGCCATGGCGGATGCGGTGATCGCGGCCTACCCGGTAGCCTCACCCTTCCCGGCCGCGCCTGCGGCATCGGGTCCGCAACCCTTGTTTATTGTCGGTCTTCCCCGGTCGGGGACGAGCCTTTGCGAACAAGCGCTCGCGGCGCACCCCCTCGTCCTTGCGGCGGGCGAGCGAGACGAACTGCGGCGCCTCACGCTGCGGTTCGGCGAAGCCCTGGGCGAGCCCTGGCCTGGTTGCGCCGCACGCGTACACCGGGGAGCCGTGCAGGCGGCCAGCATGTGGCGGACCGCGGTCGCGGGAGCTTCGACTGCGGCGGTGGTCACCGACAAGCTGCCCGACAACCTCTTTCGCCTCGGCCTTGCGGCACAGTTGTTCCCGGATGGGCGGGCGATCCTGATGCGCCGCGACCCGATGGACACGCTGCTGTCCTGCTGGCAGCAGGGGTTTGGCCCGGTTCATGCCTGGACCTCAACGTGGGCCGGCTTGGCCGCGATGGCTGTGGCCTCGGAACGCGTGGCTCAGCGCTGGCTGGCGGAAGCACCCATGCCGATCTTGGCCATCCGCTACGAGGACTATGTCGCGCAACCTGAAAGGGAGATGAGGAGGATCCTTTCGTTCTGTGGGTTGGAATGGGATGCGGGGGTGCTCGCGCCGGAGCGCGTTCAACGCACAGTCCGCACCGCGTCCATCCTCCAGGTGCGGCAGCCGGTGCATGCGGGCAGCGTGGGCCGATGGCGGCGGTACGCGGAGGTTCTGGAGCCGCTGCGCGCCCGATTGGAGGAGGCCGGCTTGGTGTGAGGGGTGCCCGGATCGGATAACGAACAGCCGGATGCTGCGCTGGGACGACGAAACGAACACGCTGCACCTCGCCGTGCGCGATTTGGTTGGCGGAAAGTCCGATCTCGGGGGCCTGGCCATGTCAGCCCGTGCGCGGTCTCGGGCGGGGGGGGAGCTTCATCGCCGCGTGCAGGAGGAGGACGAAGGCGAGGCGGAGGTGAGCTGGGTTCACGTTGAGGAGGTGGGAGGCTGGCGCTGCGTACTCCACGCACGCCTGGATGGACTCGTCGAAGACGTCGATGGGGTCACGCTCATCGATGAGATCAAGAGCGTCGGGATTGGGCAGGCTGCGCTGGATGTGGCCGCGGTTCCCGAGGCTTGGCGTCGTCAGCTGCATGTGTACCTGCACATGGCCGTTGCCGCTAAGCGCCCCCATCCGGTGGGGCGGCTGCGATTGGTTTCGCTGGTGGATGGAAGCATGCGGGTCGTGGAGGAGCGCCCGGAGCCCGCGACGGGTGTGTGGCTGCGCGCCTGGCTGCACGCCCGTGTGCGCACCCACGAGCTCTGGCTGGCGTGGCGCGAGGAACGACGGCTTTGCTCGGTGCCTTTCCCCTTTCCCGAGCTGCGTGTGGGGCAGGCCGCCATCCTGGACGGTGCGGTCAACGCCGTGGCGCAGGAGCGGGTCCTGGCGGTCTCGGCGCCCACGGGGTTGGGGAAGACGGCTCCGGTGCTCACGGGCGTCCTGCGCGAGGCCTTTCGACAGGATCTAGGGGTCTTGTGGGCCACGGCTCGCGGCACCCAGCGCTGGATCGTTCTGGATGCTGCGCGGCGGTTGCAGGAGGCGGGGCTGCGCCTGCGCGTCGTGGTGGTGCCCGCGCGGGCCGAGGCGTGCGAAGGGTGCGCCAGAGGCGATTGTGTCGGCACGGCGGAGCTGGCCGACCTGGAGCCTCTCGCCGCCCTGGGGATCGTGTCGCCCGATGAGGTTCGTGCGCACGCGGACCGGCAGGGGGCGTGCGCCTGGGCAATGGCCGTGGAATTCGCCGCCCACCTCGCGGATGTCGTGGTCGCAGACTTGAACTATGCCTTCGACCCCGATGTTTACCTGCGTTCGCTGCTGGGCACCGGGGCGGCCCGCCGCTTCGCGGTGGTGGTGGATGAGGCCCATCAGCTTCCGGACCGGGCCCGTGGCTGGGCCTCGGCACGGATCGATGCCGTGCTGCTGGACCGCGTGACCACCACCTTTCCGGGGCCGTTCGGCGCCCCTTTCCGGGACCTTGCGGACGAGGTTGGGGGTTGGATCCAGGCCGAGGCGGCCTCGGGCGAGCCTCGGCTTTGGGTGTCTGAACCGGGTGCGCTGGACGACGTTCTTGCCCGTTTCGACGGGCTCGCGTACGAGCATGCTCGCCTCCGCGAGCTCGCTCCGCTGGGGTTGCCGGAAGATCCGTGGCGCGTGCTCGGCCAGGGGCTCTTTCGGTTCGCGGCGTACGCCGACCACGACGGGGAGGAAGTGGTCTCTTTCACCGATGGTGCCTCGTTGCAGCTCATCTGCCGCGATGCAGCTTTTTTGCTGCGAGATCGAGTCGCCGCCTGCGCATCGCTCGTGGCCACGAGCGCCACGCTCGCTCCGACGTGGTTCTGGAGGGATCGCATGGGGGTGCCGGCGACCCGCTTCGACGAGCTGGAAGTGCCCTCCAACTTCCCAGCGGAAAATCTATGTGTACTCGTTGCGAGGGGCGTTTCCACGGCCTTCAAGGACCGCGCCCGGGAACGAACGCGGATCGCCGAGCTGGTGGAGCGTTGCGTGGCCGCCGTTCCGGGCAACGTGGCCTTGTTCTTTGGCAGCTTCGAGCAGATGCACGACCTGTTGGGGTTGATGGACCTGCCGGACCGCGAACGGGTTTTGCAACGGCCGGGCATGCCCCATGCCGCCCGGGCGCAGGCCGCCGAAGCGATGGCGGAGCCCGGAAAGGTGCTCTGCGCCGTGCTCGGAGGGGTTTTTGGCGAGTCGGTCGATCTGCCGCCAGGAGCGCTCTCGGCCGCCATCATCGTGGGGCCCGCGTTTCCCCCCCCTGACCTTCAAACGGCGCTCTTGACCGACTGGACTGAACGTCGCTACGACAATGGCTTCGGGCTTGCCTCGGTTCAACCTGGGATGACCAGGGTGGTGCAGGCGGCGGGTCGCGTGGTGCGCACGCCGAACGAGCGCGGGGCGGTCGTGCTTGTGTGCCGTCGCTTCCTCCAAACCGAGCTTCAGCAGTACCTTCCGGCGGCATGGGCACCCGCCGCCACGAGCAAACCTTGGGAGGATCTCGCCGCGTTCTTTGCCGCCCAGCCGCCCAGCTGAAAACGAACTACCAGCCGTCTCCGCTTACGCCGCCGCGGGATCCGATGTCGCTGCGCGTGCCGTCGGGGTCGTCAATGTCGGGGTCACCGGCATCGCGGAGGTCGGAGCCGGCACCAATCGCGAGATCCCAGTCCAGCGCGGAGGGCGCGGTCACGTCCACATAGTTGGGCGTTCCCTCAATGTTGTCACGCGCTCCCACCGGAGAAGTCGTGCCCTGGAACGGCTGGGTGCCGTTGTTCGACAGGCTCGAGTAGTTGAAGGTCGTGGAGCTTGCGGGGTAGGTCGGGTCGAACATGATCGCGCCCCCCATGGGCACCCCGGCCGTGAGCGCGTCGTTGCCCCAGACGCTCGTGTTCGTGAGGATTGGCGCGGCATAGTAGTACCCATAGATCGCACCGCCTCCGCCTGCGGTGGTCGCGACGGTACGATTGCCCACGAGGTCGACCGACTCGAACCACGCCGAGGTGTAGCTCAGGAAAACGCCGCCCCCGTAGGCCGCGACCGTTTCCACACCGCCGGAAACGTTGTTCGCGATCACCGAGTTCTGGAAGACGGGTGACGAGTAGTCGCCGATGAACGCGCCGGCACCGTTGACGGCGTAGGCGTTGGAGCTGTTGTCCACGATCGCGACGTTCTCGTACCAGCCCTTCGATGCGTAGAGATACAGTCCCGCTCCATAGGCGTAGGTCGCGCCATTTTTGTGGATGACGTTGCCTGAGATCGTGACGCGTGCGAGGTCCGGGTCGCCGCTGTTCACATACAGCCCGGCCCCGTACCCCACGCCATAGTAGGCGTTGGCTGGGAAGTCCACGTCGTTGTCAGCGATTACGACGTCGCGGAAGGTGGGGGAGGAGCGCAGAAGTGCCACGCCGGCCCCGTAGTTGTAGGGGTAGTAGCTGTAGGTGGACAGCTGGGCGTTGCCCGAAACTGTGACGTTGGACATGGTGAAGTCGCTATCTTCCGCGTAGATGCCGGTTCCCCAGCAGGAGCCTACCGAATTGGTGCAGGTGTTCCCGGTGATGATGAGGTTCACAAGCGTGGGGTGCGCCCCGCGGATGTACACGCCTGAACCCACCGGGTCGTCGCCCCCGGTGATGGTGAACCCGGAGACCATCGCGGCTGCGGTCTCGCGGGTGTCGAAGCTGACCACCGGCCCCTCATCGCCTGCGCCCTGGAGAATGGTCACTTCAGGACCGCCAACACCAACAAGCCAGACATCGTCGCCGCCGAAGTCGATGTTGTCGATGTAGGTTCCGGGCGCCACGCACACCACATCGCCATCCTGGCCTGCGCCGACGGCGTGGGAAGGAAGGGCGTAGTCGGCCGGCACGCGCAGACCTCCATCCGTTTCGCCGTCGCAGTCGTTGTCGAGGTCGTCGCACACGACCAACGACTCGTCGCCCATCGGGTTGACTGCGGCGTTCGCATCGTCGCAGTCGGAGTTGTTATGGACGACCCCGGCGATGGTCTCGCCACACGTCGCGATAGGGGAGCTCGGATCGCCATAGTTGTCGGCGTCGGCATCGGTGTACTGCTCCTCCGTTACGCCCTCGTCGATCTCGTCGTTGCAGTCGTTGTCCAAGCCATCGCAGATCTCGGAAGCACCGGGGAACACCGTGGCGTTTTTGTCGTCGCAGTCTTCGCTCGCGGGGTAGCGGTCCTCGTCGGCATCCTTGGCGAGGTCGACAGTGGATCCGGTGTCACATGCGGAGAGGAGGGCAAGTAGCGTGAGCATCATGCGGCTCAGTCTACCACACCCAGCGAGGCAGCCAATCGGGGAGTGGACTCGTCGTCAGGCGCCGCACGTTGCGACCGTCGGCTCCGCCTACATACAGGTCAACGTTGCCTTCGCGGCTCGCCGCAAACACCAAGCGGTCCGAGGTGGGGCTCCAAGCGGGGTGTTCTTCGGCGCCGGGGTCAGCGAATGCCCCGATCTCTACGCCACGTGCTGCATCGTAGACGTACAGGTCGACTTCGTCCGGGGGCTTGAGGGTCGCTACTGCGATGAATCGGCCGTCTGGCGACCAAGCGAAGTGGAGGTCGTCGGTGGTGCCCCTGCGCAGCGGTGCAGCGTCTCCTCCTTCAGCGGACATCGTCCACACCCGGGGGTGACCATCGCGAGTGGCGATCCACGCGATGCGTGCGCCGTCTGGGCGCCAGGCCGGCGAACGGTCGTCCGCTGGGTTGTCGGTCAGGCGCAACGCAGCCCCGCCGGCAAGCGGCTGAACATACACCTCCGCGTTTCCATCACGACTCGAACCGAATGCGAGCCGGGTCGAATCTGGGGAGATTGCAGGGTCGAAGCTCCCGTGCTGCGCGTCGGTCAGGCGAAGAGCCTCCGGCGCTGGGAACGCCGCGGCGGGGAGCGGGGAGGGGAGCCTGACCGAGTACAGGTCGCGGAAGCTGTTGGCGCTCGATTCCACGATCAGGCCGTCGCCCCGGGGCAACCACACCGGGTTTCGCACGAATTCTGCGGAAACCCCGAGCGGCAGCGCTCGGTCGTTGCGGGCGTCGACGATCTGCAGGGACTCGCGATGGCCGTCCGGCCCGTTCTCCACCACAATTTGCGCGAACCACCCTTCGGCGGGGGGCGCGGCTGCCGGCCCGGGCATGGCTCCGGCCGGCGAGGCGGCGAGGCGCTGGGGGGCACCCCCGGTCAGGTCCAGCGCCCAGGTCGTCGCGTTCGCTCCATCTCCGGAAACGTAGACGATATGCCCTGGAGCCGGCGGGGGCGGCTCGGAACACCCGAAGGTCCCGAGTCCGGCCAGGGAGAGGGTAAACGACATCAGCAGGGAGTCAATCGCACGGCGTCGGCCACGGCGTTGAACCCGGCTGTGTTCCATCGTGAAAGCATCACTTGATTCTCTCCTGCGGGGAAGGTCCAGGAGCCAAGTTTGTTCCATCGACTACCGTTTGTTTGCTGGTTCACGGCGGCGCGGCCCACTTCCTGGTCGCGCTCATCCCAGCCGATCCAGGTGATCGAGGGTGCGCGGTCGGCACCGGAGGTCCACCACGCCTCTACGGTGTAGCAGCGACTGGCATCCGTGGTGAAGCGGAAGTGCGCTGGATCGGAGACCCCTTTTGTGGGTGCAACCCAATAGCCGGTGTTGTAGTAGCCACTCACGTTGGCCGACGAGGTCCAGTCTGCCGAGATGTCGATCGAGTAGGCAGACGTGTCGTTCGCCGCGTTGTTGCTGTCGATCACGAAGCTGCTGGCCGTTGCAGGCTCGGTCGAGGAACTAGAGGAGCCGGACGAACCCGAAGAGCTTGAAGATCCGGAAGAGCCGCACGCGGCCCTCACCTCGTCGAGGTAGCGCGTCCATGGCCACCCGGTTCCCGGGTCACTACGGTTGTACGGCTGCAACTGCCCGTGCCCAACGATGTGGTACCCGTCGATCGGAACGCCGTGCCGTTGGGTCACACCGCAGGCGATCTCGGCCGAGCGAGAAACTAGCCCCGAATCCCAGGAGGTCTGCGCGGTGTACCCGGCGTGCTCGATGCCCACGGAAACGGTGTTCATGCTGGTGCCGTTGCTGGCGCAGGACTCGTTTCCGTTGTTCTTGCAGTCGTAGGTCGCCGAGATGTGCCAGGCGCGGTTCCCCTCGTCTACGAGCTGTCGCACCTCACTTCCGTCGGTGTTTACGACGTAGTGGGCGCTGACGCCCGAGCTCGCGTTGGTAAGCCAGCTCCAACAACCCGAATAGCTTCCCTCGCAGGCGTGCACGATCACGTAGTCCACGCCAGCGCCGCTTCGGCTGTTGTAGTTCGGCGAAGCGCTCCACACGCTCGTGGCATCCCCCGTTTTGGAGGCCGTTCGCGCGGGCGGGGCATAGTCCGGCGTGTCGGAGCGCGGGTCACTCTCGAATCCCTCCACGCGAACGCCCACGGCAAGGGCGGCGTAGACCTCGTACCACACATACTCCCGTCGAGCTTCCTCGTCCTCGATCCCCGAGTATTGTGCAACGACCGGCGCCCAGGAGCTGATGTTGTTGGTGTCGATGCCCGCGTCGCTGGCCCAGGCCGCCATCAGCGTTGCCGCCGCCATGACGTTGGCCTCCGCACCCTTCTTGATGGTCTCGATCTCGTAGCCGGACAGCTTCGCCGCCTGCTCCAGCCGACTGTCGCGCAGCCCCATCACCCCCCACGTCACGTCCTGGCCCGGAAACTCCTCCTGCCCCTCCACGAGTTGCACTCCGGTCTCAACTTTGGAGATGGCGAGGAGGATCTCCATGGGCACGCCGGTCGCGGCTTCCGCCGCCACGAAGGCGTTAGCGGGTCCCGGGGCATCGAGGGCACAGGCGAGGAAGGAGGCGAGGAGCATCGGGTGGGGTCCGTGGGGAACCCGGCTCAAGCAAGAAGTGCGCCAGCGCAGAAAGGACGCTCCCTCCCTACTCTTCGGCATCGGTGGGGCATGTGGGGTGCAGCGGAGTGGGGCATGCTCTCCCCGGGTGGGGCACGCTTGCCCCAGTCCGCTTGCGTCAGCGCCGCCCGACGCCCTCGCTGTCCATGATCCAGACCTCGGCCCCGAACGCGTCGAGGTCGGCCTCGTCGTGGCTCACGATCAGGGCAGGAACGCTACGGTCACGGCACCAGCTCGCCACTTCCAGTCGAATGCGCCCACGGAGTCCGCGGTCCAGCGCGGAAAACGGTTCGTCGAGCAGCAAGAGTCGTGGTTGTCGGGCCAGTGCCCGCCCCAGCGCCACCCGCTGGCGTTCGCCTCCTGAAAGCCCGCGCGGCATGCGGTCGAGGAGGGTGCCCAAGCCCAGTAGGTCGGCAACATCGGCCACGGTCGCATTGGCCCCGTAGGCGAGGTTGTCGCGCACGGTGAGGTGGGGGAAAAGCACCGAATCCTGCGGCACCCAACCGACCTTCCGCGCCCAGGGTTCGCGGAAGGTAGCCGCATCCTGCCAGAGCTCGCCGCCGGCATGAACGCGGCCGTGAGCGCGCCTGTCGAGCCCCGCAAGCACCCTGAGCAACGTGCTCTTCCCGATGCCCGATGCACCGAAGAGGCCGATCACAGCGGCGTCGGAGGCGATGCGGACGCCGCGCAGTTGTGCGCCTACGCAGAGCTGGAGGTCAAGGTCGAGCGTCATCGTCCAACTCCAACCTGCGTCGCTGCCAGCGGTTCAGCACTTCAAAGGCGGCGAGCGCGCCCAAAGACAGGAACAGGCTCGCGCCGATGAGCTTCCACGCGGTCGTTTCGCCGTCGGGGGCATCGAGTACGGTGTACACCGCGAGCGCGATTGTCCTCGTTTCTCCTTCGATATTACCCGCGAGCATGGTCGTGGCCCCGAACTCGCCAAGCCCGCGGGCAAACGCCAGGACCATGCCCGCGGCCAGTCCGGGGAGCGCCAGCGGTAGGGTGATGCGGCGAAAGGTTGCGGCGGGGGAAACGCCGAGGGAAAGCGATACCTCCTCCAGGCGACGATCCACGGCCTCGAACGCGTTGCGCAGCGTGATTACGAAGAGCGGAAATCCGACCACCGCTGCCGCAAGGATGGCGCCGAAGGTTGAATAGGTGACCGGCAGGCCCATCGAGGCCAACGCGCCGCCCACCGGGGAGCTCCGCCCCAGGAGCTTCAGCATCAGAACGCCCGTCACCACCGGGGGGAGAACGAGCGGTGCCATGACCAGCGCGGAAAGGGCGGTCTTGCCCCTGAATTTCCGGCGTGCGAGCACCCAGGCGATGCCCGTGGCGGGAACGAGCGCCAGCGCAGTCGAGGCGGCCCCGACCGCGACCGAGAGGGCCACCGCGGCGGCGGGGTCGAGGGTCATGCCGCTTGGCGGTAGGACATTGCGGCAGTCTAACCAGAAACGGGGGAAAGGGCTCGCCGCCCTCTCCCCCTACCGCACCATTCCCTCCGGCCTCCAAGCTTCGCTTTCCGGCCTCCGCCGCCCGGTGCGTTAGTAACTCTCCGGACGCGGCGCTCTCCCCCTTTCCGCCCAGCCGCAGAGCGGACCACGGCGGGGTCACCCATTGGGCCGAAACGCGCAATGGGCGACGATTGCGCTGCTCGCCGCGCCGCCGGTGTGACGGCCGGGTGGGAACCTTTGCGGTTCATTTACAACTGGACTTCGCAATGAGGACCGTTAGATCACTATTTTTACACTAAGCCGATGCGGCGCTCGGTTACCTAAGCGCGTGGCTCGGTCCTTTCGAAATCGCCCCCGCCCCCGCAGCCGCCGTTGGTGGCCAGCCGTGGTGCTGGTCGCGGCCCTCCTCGCCGTGGGCCTGTGGGCCATAAGTGGGGCGGGACCGTGCTCCGGGGATGCCGGCGAACGTGACGATTGTCACAGCGCGCGGCTCGTGGCGCAGCGCGGCGACGATTTGCCGGCGGTGGAGGCTCTCGCTGCGGCCATCCAGGACCCTTTCGTGCGCAGCGTGTCCATGGTGGCGTGGGCGAAGGTCAATCGGGGCCGCGTCAGCTCGGAGGATGCGGCTCGCGTGTGTCGTTTCGCAGGGCAAGACGAGGGGAAGTGCCGCTACGAACTCCAGGCGGGGCACCTCGGTACTTCCCCCTCCGCGGGTCCGTGTGACACGCATCTCGGCAACGACGTGGTTTGGACTGCCTGCCAGGTGGACCGGGTGGCGGCCGCGACCACCCTCGCGGTAGCCGAAGTCCTTGCGCGGCAGTGTGGGGTTGCGGAGGGCGAATGCCGGCAGGCGTGGGTAGAAAAGGCCTGGACCCTGGCGCAACCCCCCACGTTGCCCGAAGTCTTGGCCTTCTGTTCGACGGACGCTTGTCGATTCCGGGCCATCGACGCCGATCCCCCCAACGATATCCTGGATTGCATCGCCCTTTGTACGGCTCACACCGGCGCGCTTGGGCCCGATTGCGCGACCCACGCCTACGCTCGGTGGGCGGTGCTCCAGCCGGCTGCCGACGAGGTTGAACGGGTCCGTGCGGCCGATTCCCCCTTCCCCACTCGCCTCGACGCCGCGCTCGGTCACCAGCTCTTTTGCGGCGAGCCTTCGAGCGGATGCCCCCGCGCCTATGGGGATCACTGCGCCCGTGCGCAGGTGGATGCCGCCGCTAAAGAAGGATTTTGCGACGAATGGCGCCTACGCTCCCGCGCCACGCGGGACATCCTCCGCATCCATAAACCGGCTCCTCGGGCCAGCCTTCCGGGAACTCCGGTAGGTCCCCCAGTCCGCTGAAAGGCCGCTACGCTTTGCGGTTTCGGTAGAGCTCCGCGTCGACCACTTCGCGCATTTTGCCTTCGTCGTACTTGCCGCCCAGGAAAGCGTTCACTAGCTTTGCAGCTTCAGCTGGCTGTTTCACAGCGGTGTCGTACCGAACCTCGATCATCTCGAAGTTGTCGCGCTTTCGGGCCAGGATCCGCACGCTGGCAAGGTGGTTCATGTACGCGTCGATCATGCTCGCGTCGTCGCTCTTGTCCTCCTCGCCCCTGTGCTTCAACATCTTGTTCTGCGAGGCGATCACTTCACCGAGGTCGCGGCGCATGAAGATGATGCGGTAGCGGTTGTCGTCCGGCAGGTCCTTGAGCAGCCATGAAATGACCTTCAGGGCCTTGCCGCGCCCCTCGCGCACATAGCTTTTATCCGCCTCCTTCTCCAGTTCCTTCACCCGCTCGTATTCGTAGTACCCCTTGGGGTTGTCGATGTCGGCGGTGCGAACGGCGTCGGTCATGATGGGCACCCCGGCGGCATCCAGCATCTTCATCATCATCGAGGTGCCCGACCGGGGCAGGCCGGACACGATCACGATGGGCTCACCCAGGTCCGGCTTAAACAGACGAGAGAAGAAACTGGCCATGAGCCTTCCGAATCAGAGGGTGACGCCGAAGTAGCCCTTCAGGAGGAATCCCGAAACCAAGGACAGGGCGAAGAACCAGCCGAGCACGCCGCCCTCACCGTCGGGGAGGCCCCGCAGGGGCTGGTCGTTTCGGTCGAGGATGGAGATGCTGGCCACGGGCGAGCTTGCCGCCGGGACGGCTTCAGTAGGATAGAGAAGGGCTTCCCAGGACTTGGTCCTGAGCACCGACACCTTGCGGGGCTCGCCTCCCACCGCGAGGGTCTTTTCCTCCACCACGCCGCCAGCCTTTATCTTGAGAACGTGATCTCCGGGTTCGTCCAGCCGGAGCCGCCACGCCACCTCTCCATCCACCGTGCGCACGGGGGGGGCGTCGAGCCGCACGCCGGGCGGCAGCTCCAAAGTCACGTCCTGGGCCGACACTTGCCCCACATGGCTGTCCAACTTCACCATGAGGACGGCTGTGTCATCCACGGCGAGCGGGGCGTACGCGTAGTGCGATACCAACTGCACCAGGATTGCGGTCATGGGAACGAACATGACCAGCATCGGCACGAGGTTGTAGGCCAGGTACGCGAGGTTGTGTCCGAGCGCCTTGCCGGTCGCCGGAAGCACCACCCGCAGGTCGTCGCGGAACAAAACGATCTCCAGGAGGTTCACCTGGATCAGCCGCTTGGCGCGGGTGATGCCCACCTGGTTGCTTACGGCGCGGATCACGAACAGCGCTAGAATGCCGCCCAGGATCGGCCACAGCACGAGATCGAACCACGGCGCGGCGTGACCGAAGGGGGCCAGCAGCACGTTGAACAGGGCCGTGAAGATCGCGTTGAAAGTGCCCATTCCGACCGCCTACGAGATGTAGCCGAGGCCCTTGAGCTTCGCGCGAACGTCGGCGTCGTTCTTGGTGTCCTCGAAGTGCAGCATCTCCTTTTCGAGGATGTGCTGGACGAATTCCTCCGTGGTGGCGTACCCCGCAACGTCCGCGACCTTGGCGAGGCGGGCATGCAGGTCACGGTCGATCTTGACGTTGATGTTCTTGCCGAAGCCAAACATGGTCTCTCTCAGGGGTTGAGGAAGGGAGTTCCGCGCATCTCGGGAAGCCGTTCGAGGCCGTACCACGCCAGAAGGGTCGCCGTAACGTCCGTGAGGTCGTGACCGGCCCCTTCGATAGGCCGGCTGGTCAACACCACGCCGGGCACCACTTCCGGTGCCATCAGGTGATTGCCCGACCACCTCGAGGTGTTGTCTTCCAGTTGTGCGGCCACGATCTCGCCGAGCGTGGACTCATCGGAATGCCCGTAGCCTGCGTTGTACCCCACCACCAGGTCGGGCGCTTCGGCCAGGCGGGGACCGTGGTACACCTCCGCACCCCGGTCCACCCGAAGGACAACCTTTTTGGAGCCCTGAGGGTCGGTAAATGCCAGCAGGTCGCGCATCAAGTCGGCCTCCAGGGCTGTCTTGTCCGCGGGGTCCACGATGCCTTGGGCTTCACGCCCGCGCACGTTCAGGAACAAGGAGTTGAAGCCGAGCGCGTAGGCGCGGGTCTTGGACCAGTCCACGTCGCCTGCGGTCAGCTTTCCGCTCGTGAGGCCCGGTTTCAGCGCGAGGAAGCCCCGGTCCCGCAGCCACGCGTTCAGGTGAACCTTGCGGGTGAACGGCTGAAAACCATGGTCGCTCATGACGATCAGCAAGGTCTCGGGGGGAAGCTCCTGGCGCACTCGGCCCACCAGGCCGTCGACATGGCGGTAGTAGCCCTCGATGTCGTCTGCGTGCCGAAGGGCGGATTCCTCCTCCCAGGCGGGATGGCGGGGAGCCTCAAGCGATTTGGGGTCTCCGTGACGCCAAAGCATGTGGCATTGGAGATCGATGTCGGAGAGGTAGAAAAACGTGGCGTCTCCACGGGCGAAGCGCGCGAGGGCTACGTCCAGCATGGCGGCAGCGTCTGCCGCGACCAGGGCCACCTGGCGCTCGTAGTCGTCGTCATCGAACGTGCCGTCTTTGAGGGCGTTGGTCTCCTCGGGCATGCCTTGCGTGTAGAACTGGCCGCCGAGGACGTCCGCAAGGTCGGTGGCGAAGGTGTCGGGCGTGGAGATCGGCTGCGGGGGCGCGTCCGCGGCGAGGTTTACGGGCGAAGCATAGAGCTTGAAGTTGGGCCTTAGCTCCTTGGCATAGAAGCGGACCGCACCGGCCAGGGGCATGGCACCGGCCGGCAGCGCGTCGAAGCTCACCTCCATCCAGTCGGTCCATTCTCCTTCGCGAACGACCGCGGTGCCTTCGCCGACCTTCAGCAGGGCGACAGGCGCCTCCGCGTCGATGGAAACGGTCAAAGGAACGGTCAGGTAGTCGGATTCGCCGGGAATCTGGCCTGGTTTGAGGTGAAAGAGGTCCGGTGGACCCTTGAGCACGGCGTTCACCGTGTCACCTCGGCCGTCGAGATCGAAGTCTTCCACCGTGACGAGCTGCACGTCGGCCTTGAGGTCATGCCCAGCCACGGCGGTGGGTGATTGGTCGGTAATCCAGGTGTATTGGCCGTATCCGCCGCGCATGTCTACCGTTCCCATGCCGCTGAGCGTCTTGGACTCCGACGTGGGCACCGGGTAGTTTCCGGGGATTCGGTACACCTCCACATCGACACCCGCCGCGTGAACGATGTCCCACCACGCCGTTCCGCTTCGGTTGTTCAGGATCGGGTCGCCGGGGATGACCGGAAGGGTGTACCCCAGGAATTCCACGCTGGTGCCCGGGTCGCCCGGCGGCGGCGTCGCGGAGCTGATGGGAAGGTAGGTGAGGGGGTCCCGATGCACGAAGTCGTAGATGCCGTGGCCCCCCGGATCGAGCCCGGTGACGAAGTTCGACCAGGCCACCGGACTCTGCGGCGGATTCGAGGTTTGCAGGTCCTGGAATGACCCGTCGGCAGCCAGTTTTGCGAGGTTGGGGGTTTGCCCTTCCGCGATCAGGCGCCGAAGGATCGTCGGGTCCATGCCATCCACCCCGAGGACGAACACGCCGGGACGATCAGGCGAAGGGGTCTCGCCCCCGCACGCGGAGACCAGCGCGAGCGCGACCATGGCCCTACGCACCCGCGACCTCCGGGAAGATCCGCGCCCCCGGGGCCGACCCCGATTGCGGCAGGGAGTGGGGGTCCAGCGGACCGCTCACAGTCGCGGATTCCCCCTTTCCTGCGAACAGCATCCGCCCCTGCATGTGGCGGGGGGGCGTCTGCCCGAACAGCGAAAGGATCGAGAAGGGGATGTCTGCGATGTGGGGATTTTCCTGCGTGATCGCCTGGTTGCAGAAAAATACGCCCGGAACGATCGAGGGGTCCACACAGTGGTCGCCCGACCAGCTCTTGGTGTTGTCCTCAAACACCGTCGCCGTCACGGAGCCGGTGGCGCACGCCCAGGAGTTGCGGTAGCCCCCCTCGTACCCCACGAGAATGTCGGGAGCGTCCAAGCGATAGGGGCCGTCGAAACACTCAAAGGCCGCCTGCGCCCGCCTCACGGCACGCGTGGACGTTTCGGGATCGACCAGCGCCTCAAGCTTGCGACACAGCTGCAGCACCAGGGCGCGATACTCCTCGCCCTCGGCGACGATGCCGGATTTTTCTCGACCTTTCCGGTTGATGAACAGGCCGGTGAGCCCGAGCGAGAACGCCCGCGTTCGGGACCAGTCGATGTGCTCGAACCATTCCCCCGACAGCTCGTGCCCGTCGTGAAGCACGAGGTAGCCTTCGTTGCGCAGCCACGTGTTGAGGTTCACGCCGCGACGAAAGTTGGTGAAGCCGTGATCGCTCATCACGATGACCACAGCGTCGTCTCCGACGCGTTCCAACACCTTGCCGATCACGCCGTCCATGTGGGTGTACACGCGTTGGATGGCGTCGGCGTGGGCGGTCGATTCCTTGTCGCGGTTCGCGGGGTGGGTGGGGTCGAGGTAGCGATAAAACATGTGCTGTACGCGGTCGGTCGTGTCGAAGACGGTCGTGACCAGTCCTTCGCGCGTGTGTTCGATGGCATCGAAGAACATCTGCTCGCGCTCGTGGCAGAAGGCCATCGCCTGGTCAAAGAAGGCACCCTCGTCAATCACGCGCTCGTTCAGGGCCCAGGTGTCTTCCGCGAGGCCCAGCGTCGCGAACGGACCGAACTTCTTCGCTAGGTAGACCGAGTACACTTCGGGGTGGCTGATCGGCATCGCCGGGCTTTCTGGGTCGATGTGGATCGGGGTCATGTACAGGCTGACCTCCGGTTCCACCGAAAGCAGGTAGAACTTGGCGATGCCGGCGACGTTGATGCCAGGACCGCCATTAAAGTTCAGGTGAACCCAGTCGGAATAGACCCGCAGCGGCAGAGTGAACGATTCTCCGCCATCCAAGGTGATGTTTACGCTATCCGCGGCCACGGTCACCGTGAACGGGAGGGTCATCCGGCCGCCGCCCTTCACCATGCCGTTGTCGGGCCCGACGATGCGCGAGCGGATGACATTCCCCTTTCGGCGCAGCACGGTCTGCTCACCACCGGTAAATGCAGCTTTTCCCTCGTTGTTCGAGGTGGAGAAGAAGCTGAACGTTCCTTGGCTTCCGCGAAGGTCGGGAACGCACATGCCGGACAGCAGGAGGCCGCGGAAGGGAACGGGCGGAAAGGTGATCGGCACGCGCTGGATGATCGAGGGGATGTGCTTTTCCCCGAGCATGCGCCAGAAGGTCTGACTCTTTTGAAGGAGCTTGAACTTCGGTCTTTCCAGCGGAATCACGTACTTGCCGATGTTCAGCACGCGCTTGGCGCTCTGGATGTCCGTGCTCGACAGGATCGGGGCGTAGGTGCACGGGTCGCGGGTGATGAAGTCGAAGATGCCGTGGCGGGAAGGGTCCACACCGGTTGCAAACGTTGACCAGGCCACGGGAGACATCGAGGGGTTGCTGGTGTCGAGTGCGCGAAAAACGCCCTTATCGGCAAGTTTCTGCAGATTCGGCAGTCGGCCCTCGCGCAGGTACCGGGTGGTGATGCCCGGGTCCATCCCATCGAGGCCAATCACGATGACCCGGCGTGTCAGGGCGCGCTTGTAGGGGTTGCCCACGCGGATGAGCCGAACGATGAACACGAAGGGCCACAGCAGAATCGTGCCGATCGCAAGGGCAAAGGCCGCAATCATGACCGCGAGCGAGCCGGCGAACGCGAAGCCTGCCCCCGGACCGATGTAGGCGTGCACGACACCGGGAAACAGCAGCGCGGAGAGCGCAAAGACGGCGGGGCTCAGGTTCCGGAGACGCAGTGCCATGACGGGGCGCGTGTATAGTCAACGGCGGCGCGGCGGGCTACCCCCCACGAATCGTCGTTCTCGGAGTCGTTCATGTCGCTCATCCCTATCGTTCTGCACCTCCTCGGCGGCTGCGCTTCCGGGCCCGATGTCGCGGCCCTCCAGGCTGGGGTAGATGCTGCGATCGCGGCCAAGGATTACGGTTCTGCCGTTAGTCAGGCTGAGGCGGCTTTGAAACTTCCGGAGGTCACAGCCGAGCCGGCTCGGGCGTGGCGTTTCGCCTCGGCTCGGGTCAACGCGCTGGCGGCGGGAGGGAAGGGGGGCGAAGTGCTGGCCAACCTGGAGCAGCTCAGCGGCGCGTATGCGGCGCAGGTGACCGCTTCGCTCTACCTGTCTCTGGCCGACAAGGTGCGAGCGGCGGGAGATGGGGCGGGGTGTGCCAATCTGCTCGATGCCGGCTTGAAGAAGTTCCCCGAAGAAAAGGCGTTCCAAGCGAAGATCGAGGAGATGAAGTCGTCGGTCGATTCGGCAGAGGTCGAGCGGCTGAAGGCCCTCGGTTACCTGTAGGGAGCGGTGCAGGTCCCGGTCACGCTGCTTGCCGGGTTTTTAGGTGCCGGGAAAACGACACTTCTGAACCGGCTCTTGGCCGATCCGGCGTCCCCCCCCACGGCCGTGATCGTCAACGAGTTCGGGGCCCTCGGGGTCGATGGAAGGCTCGTGGTGGGCGCCTCGGACGAGGTGGTGGAGCTTCGTAACGGCTGCATCTGCTGTGAGATTCGCGAGGACCTTCGCCGAACAGCGCTCGACATGCTTGAGCGGCGTTTGCGTTCGTTCCGTCCGCTCCGCTTCGACGCGATCGTGGTGGAGGCCTCGGGGCTCGCCGCGCCCGGACCGCTGCTGCAGACCTTCCTTCTCGACTCCGATCTCGCAAGGCTCGCGCGCGTGGATGGCGTTGTTACGTTGGTTCACAGCGGAAAGATCGTGGAGCAGTTGGCCAGCCACCCCGAGGCCGGGGCCCAGATCGCTGCGGCGGATCGCGTGGTGATGAATCATCTGGACCACGCGGACAACCTCCCTGCGGCGGAGGCTGCGGTGCGTGGTGTCGCCCCGCTGGCCGACTTCTTTCAGGGCACCTACGCGGAGGTTCCGCTGGCCGCGCTCCGCAACATTGGCTCCGCCTCGCCGGAACGCTGGACGTTCCCCGATGTGGTGGCCCATTCCTCGGGCATTGTCACCCGCAGCTTCACGTCGGAGGCCGACATCGACCTGCCGCGCCTCAAGATGTTTCTCCAGTTCGTGTCGTCGCGGCGCGGTTGGGAAGTCATCCGCATGAAGGGGATTTTTCGCTGCCCGGGCGTTGCGAGTGCCGTGGTGGCCAACGGAGTCTACCAGTGGTTGGAGCTCGGTCCGGACTCCATGTTGCCTCCCGCCGTGAGTGGGCTTGTGGTCATCGGGCGCGGGCTCGATGTTGGCGAACTGGAGCGAGGTTGGCGCGTGGTGACTGGGTTACATGTCGCCCCCTTCGGGTGACCCTTGACCGCTTGGCCCCTGCTCTCTGCGCGGATTCGTGAACTGGATGCTCTCGCGGGCGCCGCCGCCGTACTGGAATGGGACCAGCAAACGCAGGCCCCGCCCAAATCGGCCGCGGTGCGCGGGGAACAAACTGCGTTGCTCCAGCGTATCTACCACGAGCGGTTCACCGCCTCCGAGGTTGGCGGCTGGCTGTCCGACCTGCAAGGCACCGACCTGGATGGAACCCAGGCGGCGTCGGTTCGCCTGCTTCGGCGCCGCTACGACCGAGCGGTGAACGTACCGGCCACTTTGGTCGAAGCACTGTCCGTGGCGCGCACCGAGGGGTTTCACTCTTGGGTGGCCGCGAAGCAGGCCGATGATTTCACGTCGTTCGCGCCGAAGTTGCAACGCCTCTTGGACCTTACGCGGGAACAGGCCGCGGCGTTGGGCTCCGCTCAGTGTGCCCACCCCTACGATGCGCTGCTGGAAGAGTACGATCCCGGGTCCACGGTGGGCGAACTTCGTCCGATGTTCGAGCGTCTTGGGCGGGAGCTCGGTGTCTTCCTGGAGACCTTGGAAGGGCTGCCCCATCCCGCTTCCTTCGACCCTCGCCTCGACATCGATGGCCAGAAACGGCTCTCTGAGCGTGTCTTGCGCGACCTTGGCTTTGACATGGAGGGCGGCCGCCTCGACAGCAGCGCCCACCCGTTCACGATGGGGCTTGGCACCGGAGATGTGCGGCTGACCACCCGGTTTATGGAGGACAACTTCATCAGCGGCCTGGGAAGCACCGTCCACGAATGCGGGCACGGGATGTACGAACAGGGGCTCCCCGCCTCGCTCGCCGGTACCGGCCTGAACCAGGCGGCCGGCATGGGGCTTCACGAGTCCCAGTCCCGGTTCTGGGAGAACTTTATCGGCCGCTCTCTTCCCTTCTTCCGCTACCTCGCCCCGCGGATGGGGGCGATCTGGCCCACCCACACCTTTGCGCCCGAAGTCATGTTCGGGGCAGCCAACCGCGTCCAGCGTTCGTTGATCCGGGTGGAGGCCGATGAAGCGACCTACAACCTGCATATTATCGTTCGGTTCGGCCTGGAGATCGACATCCTCGAAGGGAAGTTGCAGGCCGCGGACCTGCCGGAGGCCTGGGATGCCGCCTATGGCCGCGTGGTCGGCGTCGTGGCCCCGAGCGCGAAGCAAGGTGTGCTCCAGGATGTCCATTGGTCGAGCGGACTCTTCGGCTACTTCCCCAGCTACACCATCGGGAACCTCTACGCCGCCAGCTTCGCTCAATGCCTGCAGGCCGACATTCCGGACCTCTGGGACCACGTCGAGCGTGGAGACTTCGCGCCCATCCTCAACTGGATGCGTACAAGGGTTCACGCCAGCGGTTCCACCAAGGATGCCCCAGATCTATTTAGGCAGGTGGCTGGTAATCGCGATGCGGTCGAAGACCTCATGGCCCACCTTTGGTCGCGGCACGGCATGCTCTACGGCGTCACTCGCCCATGCTGATGGGGGTTGCAAAACAGCACATCCCAACGCATGGTGGGGATGGATGGGGGCGTCCGTGACGGGATTTTTCTTTGACCTCGGCTTGGTCCTCTCGGGGGAAGGCGTGTTCGCCAGCGGGGTCGGGGCGCCAACGGTTGAATGGCGCGGCGATACCCAGGAGTACGTCATGTACTTCGAATCGCCTGCGGCTTCGGACCAGGTGCCCGAGGGGTGCGCCAGCAGCTTCGTGATTGGACGTGCCACATCTCCCGATGGGGTGGCGTGGACAGTCGATGCCAGCCCCGCATTGGCGTCGGCCGGCTCGGGAGCCGACCCTCGGTCGTGTTCCGTGGCTCAGCCGGCGATTCTCTTCGACGGAGCGCGCTGGAATCTGTTCTATTCGGCTTCGACCCAGCCCTTCGAGGAGGGTGCCGCCAACACCCCGAGCGGCATCGGCTGGGCCACCAGCGCCGATGGCGTGGCCTGGACCGTGGAGCAGGAGGTGCTCGTCCCGTTCACTTCCGCTTCGATCGGGCTGCCCTCGGCAGCGGCACTCTACGGAACGATATATCTTCACTATGCCGAATTCCCTGATGTTTTCCAGACTTCGCGCGTGATCGCAGGCGGAGACTGGACCCCGCCAGTACGGGTTTTGGACCACGCCGAGGTTGGCCGCTGGTCGACCTACTGGGTGCATGGGCCTTCGCTTGTCTGCGATGAAGACTCCGATGTCCCGCTCTCAAGTTTGTTCGGAGGTGACACGGAGGGCACCTTTGTCCGCAGCCTCGGTTGGGCCACCTCCGTCGACGGGGCGGCTTGGGCGACCGCGGACGAAAGCCCTTTGTCCGGGGGCACTCTCGACGCCACGCAGTTGAACCACTGGGACGTGCTTCGGTCCGGTGCGGGGCACGCCTTGTGGTACAGCCGAACCGACGAGGCCACGGGAAAGAAAGCCATTGGCGTGGCCATCTCCGATGTACGCCTTGGCGAACCCGCGCCGCGGGCGTGCCCAAATCCCTGGTTCCCCCCCGACGATACCGGCGCTGCCGACACCGGTGCTGACTCGGGTGCCGGTGCCGAAGGGGGCGAAGATAGCGCCGACGAGGGGCCACCGGTAGGCTGCGGGTGCGCCTCGATTCCCCCCGCCGTTTCGCCGTTCGGAGTGCTCCTCGCGGGTGCCTGGATGGCTCGGCGTAGGCGCTGAGCTCACCCATCGCGCGGCCGGCGCCGTTCCCGCCGAGGTCCGGGTCCTCGACCCTCAGGCAGGTCCTCCGAGAGGCGGCGTAGTCGGGCCTGACCTCCCATCCTCCGACCTGCTGCGTCACGAATGTTCGGGAGGAGTCGTTCAGGACGACCCCTGACGGGCACGTGGGAGTCGCATCGGATATTCAGGGCTCTGTCGAGAGGGCGGTATGCCTAGTGGAACGGAGTGGCTAGTCATCCTGGTGATCGTGTTCATCTTCTTCGGGGCTGGCAAGTTGCCCGACGTGTTCCGCCAGGCCGGGAAGGGCATCAAGGCCTTCAAGGACGCGTCTGCCGGCATAGATGAAGACGATGACGTCTCGGAGAAGCGAAAGTCCAAGCCAAAAACGCTCACCGAGAACGACGATCTCGATGACGATCCTGTCGAAGCCAAAGCCACTTCGGCGAAGAAGCACAACGACGGCTGATCAGCCGGGCCCCTCGACGAGGAGGAGTTTGGCTTCCGCCCGTAGCTCAGCCGCTACCGAACCCGTGTCGCGCAGGGTCAACAGCTCCTGCCTCAGCAGCGTACGCACCAGTTGTCGAGCCAAGGAACTGGCGGTGTATGGGTTGAATGCGAGTGCCGTCTTCACCCGGTAGTTTCGGCCCCACTTTGGATGGGCGGCCACCGCTTCGAGCACCTCCGGCGCGGTGGGGCGCAACGCAGCGATCTTGATGGCGTCCCGCTCGACCAAGCGTGGGTTGTCGAGGAGGGCGCGGATTACGCGCGGGTCGCGGTCGTGCAAGAGGCGGTCGATGAGCAGGCGATCCCGGGCGCGAGCGGCGCTCGTGCGGGTCCCTGGCGCCAGGTCCAGGTGAGGGTTGGCTTCGAGCTTACCTGTTGCCTTTGGGCGGCGATCGCCGAGGAAGCGATCGGCTACCTCACGGTAGCCCGCATCGCGGGCCGCGCTGTACAGCTCCGCGACCCGCGTGTAGGGCAGCTCTTGGATCACCGATGGGTTCAACGCCAGCTCGGCGATCATCCACCGTGCGTCTCCGTCCCCACCGCGTGCTTGCCCGTCGAGGCGGTCCAGCACGCCGATCAGCGAGGCGTCGTCGAGGCTTTGGAGGCCTTCGATCAAGACCGTGCGGCGCAACGCGAGGTCAGAGACGGAGAGAAATCGCTTTCGCCATGCGGCGAGTAGCGCATCAACCGCCGTCGGGGCGTCTCGAATGGCGGCGAGCCGCGCCAACACGGCGGGATGGGGGAGCGGCATCGGTGGAGCGTAGCTCAGGCAAGGCGCGATACATGCGCGGGATGATGCGCTCTGTCCTCGCCTTGGTGCTGTTCTCGTCGGGCTGTGCGCCGGAGAACCCTCAGAGGGTTGGGGACTGTGCGCGGGTGCTCGACCCGAACCGCAAGCAGGATTGCCTTGTCCAGGTCGCGATCGTCACCTTCAAGGCCGACCCGCAGGCGGGGGAGGCGTTCCTGGAAACGGAGCTCACCGATCCCCTGCAACGCGATGCCGTGTACTTCAAGGTCGGGGCGACCGTGTACCCGAACGATGGCTCGTATTGTCAGAAGATCAAGGAAGAAAGCTTCAAGACGAAGTGCGTCATGCGCCAGGCCCGGCCTCACCTTCAAGGTGACACGCCTCGGGGTCGCCCCCCTGCCGGAGCTCCGCCATCGCGGCCCGCCTCGGGTCCGTGATTCTCGGAGAGTCCCCCCCGCCTGGCCCTGACCGCAAGAGAATGGAGGAGACGCTTACGTACCGGTTCGAGACGGGGTCGGGGGGGACCAAGACCGAAAAGCTGTTTAGAGCATAGACGCTGTTCGCGCGGTACGCAACCTTTGTGTAGCGATCGCGGACACCCGTT
>CAMBIK010000018.1 GCA_945867435.1 Klebsiella pneumoniae | reverse complement strand
GAGGTTGCCCGCGCGTTCGGCGGCCACGGCTTCGTTGTGAAGCTGGCGGGCCGTGCCTGGCTCAGGATCGGGAAACACCGTACGGCGGATGGTCTCAGGCAGAGGAGCGAGCTTGTCGGCGAGCCGAACGGCCAGCTCGCGACTGAGGCGCGACTGCATTTCAGGGTTGGCCGGAATGTCGAGGTCGCGGCTGGACACCCAGGAGCTGCGCGTGTCGCGTTCGACCTCCACGTTGAAGGAGAGCGGCTCTACGCCGTTCGCCTGCACCTCCATCTCCCCGCGCGCCCATCCATGCAAGACGTAGCGCCTGCGTTCAAAGTAAACATCGCTGGCGTAGTCGATGCCCGGGTAGGTGCTTTCGACATCTACGGCCGTCGTGACCCGATCATCGCACTTCTTGACGAAGATGCGCTGGTCGGCGTCGGGACGCACCTCCACTCCAGGGCGTGAATCAAGCTCCTTCAGAAGGGCATCCGCGAGGGGGCGGCACGCGCGTTCCATCGCGACCACGGCCACGCGCGTGGTGGGCTGTGGGTACGCCGGCGAACGATCCACCACCCACGACACATGGTGAACACAGCCGGCGATGGCGAACAGCAGCATGCTCGTGCAGTGTAGGCACAGAACCATCACCTCGCCTCAATCTGCACCAAAAACCCTCCGCTGCACCGTGCGCGCATGCCGAACATACCACCCCAGATCGCAGAGCTCGTGGACGCGTCCGGGCCCGAGCAGTCCACCGACCTCGGGGTCGGCAGCGAGGCGGTCTGGGAGCCAGCCTCCTTCCTCCCACACCAACATGGCGTTCCGCTGCACCCTCGCGTAGGCATCCTCTCGACTGAGACCCGCTTCCACCAACGCGAGCAGCACCTTCTGGGAGAAGTAGATGCCACCGCTGCGTTGCAGGTTGCGCTTCATATTCTCGGGGTAGACCACCAGCCCGGCCACCAGTGTGCGAAGGCGGCGCAGCATGAAGTGCAGGGTCACCGTGGCGTCGGGACCGATCACGCGTTCGACCGAACTGTGGCTGATGTCCCGCTCGTGCCACAGCGGCACATCTTCCATGGCCGCCTGCGCGTAGCCGCGCACCAGTCGGGCGAGGCCGGTGAGGTTTTCGCTCAGGATCGGATTGCGCTTGTGGGGCATCGCGCTCGACCCCTTCTGGCCCGCCGTGAAGGGCTCTTCCGCCTCCGCCACCTCGGTGCGCTGGAGGTGCCTTACTTCCACAGCGAGTTTCTCGATACTGGAGGCCAGTAGCGCGAGAACATTGAAGAAATAGGCGTGGCGGTCCCGCTGCACGATCTGGTTGCTGGCGGGCGCGGGAGTCAGGCCCAACTTCTCGCACACATAGGCTTCGACCGCAGGATCGACGTGCGCGAACGTGCCCACGGCGCCGCTCACCTTCCCCACCGAGATGTCTTCGATCGCGTGGTCAAGCCGTGCCCGGCCGCGGCGAAGCTCGTCCCACAGGATCGCCAGCTTCCAACCGAACGTTACGGGCTCGGCATGAATACCGTGGCTGCGACCGATGCAGATCGTGTCCACGTGTTCTTCGGCACGAGCACGCAGGGCATCGAGGACGCCGGTCAGCTCGCTTCGCAGCAACAGGCCCGCTTCCCGGAGCTGTACACCGAAGGCCGTGTCGAGCACGTCAGAGGAGGTCATGCCCTTGTGGAGATGACGACCAGGCTCACCGATGTGCTCATTCACATTGGTTAAAAAAGCGATGACATCGTGTTTGACCGTTTTCTCGATCTCGTCGATCCGGTCGATGTCGAAGCGAGCGCGCTCCCGGCAAACCGCCGCCGTGCCCGCAGGCACCTCTCCCCTCGCCTCCATGGCCTCGCACGCCAACAGCTCGACCTCGAGCATCAGCTGCAGGCGCCGCTCGGGCGTCCAAACGGCAACCATCTCGGGGGTCGAGTAACGGGGGATCATGGGCGGCTCCGGGGCGGGCGGCCTAACGCGGCGCCTACTCCTCGCAGAGGTCCGTGACGCCATCCACGTACGGACAAAGGCGGACCACGCGGTTGTCGAGATCGTTGTCGCTGGCTTCGAAGATTTCGTAGAGCATCCGCTGAACAGCACGGCAGCGAAGGTGTTCGTGGTGGTGGCGCTAAGCTCGGGGATGGTCTTGATGGATGCGGCGGCGCCCGGGTAGGTGCTGGCCACCGCATCTTGGCAGTCGGTGACGCTAATCGTTTTGGCAGGATGTCCGCTACGCGCCCGCACCCAGATTCTTTTCGCCCGGCGAAGCCGCCGACCACCCCAACCCCGGAGACACGCGATCCTCTCCGGCACCGACCCAAATCTCGGTGCGCACGACGCGAGTACTCGTGGGCAGCCCAAGGAGCTTCACCAGCTCCCGCGCCTTCCCGGGCCGGCCTTCGTGTACGCCCAAGCTGGCCTCCACCACGCCGTCTTCGCGCACGCGCATCGAGCGTATCATTGGGCGTACATCCAGCGTGATCATCCCCGCCTTCGACTTGCGGGTGATCTCGATCGTCGGGGCTTGCATCAGCGACCACACCGCGGACCGCAGCACATCCGCATCCACACCGGAAATGAGTTCGTACTCCCAACCGATGACCTCCCCCATCAGAGCGGGCGTGCGCATCGGCACCACCACGCCGCCGAGCACGAGGAAGCCCGGGGGGGCCGTGGCCCGAAGGGCTTCGGTGATCGCCGCGATGTCCACGGTGCGGACCACACGCACGTCCATGTACTCGGCAAGGCTCTCTTCGCCGCTGGGAAGCGCGCTCGAAAAGTCCATCCGCGGGAGAGGGTGAAAGCCCTGACTGTAGGACAACGGGGTGTCTACGCGGCGAAGGGCCCGAACCCACACGTTTTGCCACTCCAAATGACCCAGGAAGCGAGCATCCCCGATACGGCCCAACCGGAAGCGCAGCCGTTGCACGGCATCTGGCTCCTTGGCGACGCCGATCGCGGGGCGCACCCAGTCTCGTTCCGCCTTTCTTCCGTCGATGGCACCCCGCAGCATGTGAGCGCACAGCTCGCGTTCCACATCAATCACGCCGCACTTGTGGCACTTCTTCTGGCGGCAGTCGGGCGCGTGCTGCAGCAGCAGCGCTCGCTCGTAATCCTCGACAAACCATTGCTTGGGCATGTGGATGTCGATGTGGTCCCAGGGCAACCGCTCGTCGAGCCGTCGTTCCCGAAGGGCAAACGCCGTATCGAACCCCACGGCTTCGATGGCGCGGGTCCACGCGCCGAAATCCAGGTGTTCGCTCCAGGCGTCGAACCGGGCACCTTGCCGCCATGCGGCCTCCAACAGATCGCCAGCGCGGCGGTCGCTTCTGGAAAGCAATCCTTCGATGAAGGTCTCCTCCGGATGGTGCCGGCCAAATTTGATGCCCTTCATGGTGCGGAAACGTTCCAGGAGCATCCACTGCTTCCGCTGGGTCTCCCCGATGTCGATTTGGGCCGCCCACTGAAAGGGCGTGAAGGGCTTCGGCACAAAGGTGCTGACCCCGGTGTGCACCATGGCGCGGGAGTTCTTCTTCTTGCCTGCCTGGAGCGTGCGGCGACACAGATCGACGATGGCCTCGATGTCTTCGTCGCGCTCGGTGGGTAGCCCGATCATGAAGTAGGTCTTGATGTGTTCCCAGCCCTTGTCGTAGGCGGCCGTGGCCATCTCGATCAGCTCCTCATCGGGAATCCACTTGTTGATCACGGCGCGCAACCGAGGGCTCGCCGCCTCCGGAGCGAAGGTAAGGCCCGTGCGGCGCGTGGTGGCCGCCATGTCCGCGAGGTCTACGGAGAAGCTGTCCAGGCGCAAGCTTGGTAAGGAGACAGTCACCCTCGTTTCGGCGGCGACCTGGGCCGTGCGGGCAACGAGGCTGCGCACATGCGAATGGTCGCAGGTGGACAGGGAAACCAGCGACACCTCCTCGTAGCCGGTGGCCTTGAGCGTGCGTCGCATCAGGGTTTCCACGTCGTCGACCGACCGTTCGCGGACCGGCCGCGTGGTCATGCCGGCCTGGCAGAAACGACAGCCCTGTGTGCAGCCACGCAACACCTCCAACGAGATGCGGTCGTGGACCTGCTCGGTGTAGGGCACCAGATAATCGACCGGAAATTGTTCCGCGATCAAGGCCTTGGCCGTGCGCTTTCGGATTTTTGGAGCGTCTACCGGGGGGAGAATCTGGCCGTCTGGCAGCGTGTCCATCGGGTAGAGCGCGGGCACGTACACCCCATCGACACGGGCGAGCGCATCGAGGCGGGCGGTGCGGCCCGAGACGGTGCGAAAAACCTCGGCGATCTCGACGACGATGTCTTCGCCATCCCCGATCACGAAGAAGTCCATGAACGGCGCGAGCGGCTCGGGATTGAACACCGCGGGGCCCCCCGCGAAGGTGATCGCGTGGGACTCATCGCGATCCGCAGTGCGCAACGGCAACCCGGCCAGATCGATCATGTTCAGGATGTTGGTGAACGTCAGCTCCGACTGAAGCGTGAAGCCGATCCCGTCGAAGTCACAGAGTTCATCCTTGCTTTCAACGGCGAAGAGTCGGTGCCCCCCGGCACGCAGCGCGGCCTCCATGTCTTTGGCGGGTGCGTACACCCGCTCCGCCCAAACGTCGGGCTGGCGATTCAAGATCGCGTACAGGATGTGGAGGCCTAGATTGCCGAGGCCCAGGTCGTACAAATCGGGAAAGGCCAGCGCAAGGCGAACCCGGGCCCCCGGCTTGTGAACGCTGTTGAGCTCGGAGCCGAGGTAGCGACTGGGACGTTCGACTCGCGCCAGGATGTCAGCGGAAAGGATGTGGGAGAGGTTCATGCGCGGCGCGCTATTGCACGGGAGGCTGCCGTGCGACGCCTCTTGTTGATTTCGTGATAGCCGCGGGCATGCCCACGCTCGGCGAAAGCATCGCCCGTCGTCGGGTTTTCTGGACCTTGGTGGGGCTTGTCGTGGTCCCGACGATCCTACTTTTTGGCTACGGTCTGGCGGGGCTGAAGGACCGCGCCGGCGCGCAAGAAGGGCGGCTTCGTGACCGGTACACCCTGCAAGCCCGCGAGATCGAAAGCGCGGTGCTCGCCCGGCTTGGGAAGGAAGACGAGCGGCTGCGCACCGAGCTCGCCACTGTCAGCGACGAGGCGTTGCTGGCGGCGCTGGAGCGTACCGAGGGTCGCGGGGGCGTGGTCACCGGGATCCGCGTGGCGACCGACCCGGAGCTTCCTCCCGCAGTGAGCGAGGCCAGCGCACTTCTCGGCCGGACCTCGCGACTGGCGATCCTGGTCGGCACGCCGCTGGAGGGCGATCTCGCGGTGTCTTGGGTCATGCCTGGCCGGGTAATCGCCTACCGCATCGATGCGCGGGTCGTGGATGCGGTGGCGCTGCCTGAGATCGTCGGCCGCTTGTTTCCCAGCGAGCATGCGGTCTACCACTTGCGAGCAGTGCCCAACGATCCCGCAGGTTCACCCATGTCCTTCGATGGGCTGCGGCGGCGCATGTCGCTGACCCTCCCCGAGGACGAACCTTTCGTGACCCGTCCGCTGGGGTCGCCCTTCGCGCACTGGCGCATCGAAGTCACGGAGCCCATCGTCGGGGGTTCGACAGGGGCCGGCTTGGGCGCGACGATGATCGGCCTCTTCGCGCTTACGGTCGTCGGCGTGGTGCTGATCGGTCGGGCTGCTGTGCAACAGGCGCGGCTGAGCAACCTTCAAACCGACTTTGTGAGCAGCGTGAGCCACGAGTTGCGCACGCCTCTCACCTCCATCCGCCTGTTCGTGGAAACGCTCCAGAGCGGCCGGGTAACGGATCCCGAACGGGTCCAGGAATGTCTGTCCATCGTTTCGGTGGAGACCGAGCGTCTCACGCGAAAGATTGAGCGCGTGCTCACCTGGGCGCGCATGGAGGCCGGGCGCCGCGTGTACGAGATGGAATCGGTGGACCCGAAGGAGATCGCCGTGCGCGCGCTCGCCGCCTTCCGTGCGTACGACCTAGAGGGTCAGACCACGTTGAACGTCACGATCGCTCCCCACATCCCCAACGTGACCGCAGATGTCGATGCCTTGGTGGAGGCGCTGCTGAACCTGATGGGCAACGCCCGGAAGTATGGGGGGCCGGGTGTCGAGATCCGGCTCAGCGTCGTGGCGGAAAAGGCGGGGGTGCTGATGAGCGTGGAGGACAACGGACCCGGAATCCCTCTGCTAGAGCAGCGCCGAGTTTTCGAGAAGTTCTACCGGTCTGACGGCCTTTTGAGTCGGCGAACCGAGGGCAGCGGACTGGGGCTTTCCATCGTGGCAGGCATCGTAACGGCGCACCGTGGGCGGCTGCGTCTCGATTCTGTAGATGGCGCCGGGTCGCGCTTTTCGTTCTGGATTCCGTTCACGTAGGGGTGAGCGGCTGCGGCTACAGACGAGCTACGATGGCCTGAGTTCGAGCCTGCAGGTCGGTATAGTTGATGCGTTCCGCGGTTCGGGTGGGGTCGGCCGGTTCCGCGCGCAGGCTCCCTTCCCCCCACACGAGGCTTCCCGCCGCCAACGGGCCAACGGCCAGCCCGGCCGCCAGGCGGTCAGGGAACGCAGCCCCCCGCGCCAACAGACAGAGCGTTGCCCTTCCTTCCGGACCTTCCGCGAGATCCCACGCCTTCGCAATCGAGATCAACGCAGCGGCCGCGGTCGCCTCGTCCGGGTTTCCGGGCCAGGCCGCCACGAGGAGTCGCGCCTTGCCGACCGGCGGAACGCCGTCGCCGCGTGCGAAGCAGGACGCAGACTCTGCGAGCGGGGGCGGTGCCGGGGTGGCGGTCATCCCCATCTGGCCGAGCCGTTCACCCCACACAGCCCCAGGATCGGCGCCCGCCAACAACCGGGTATCCCGGCGCAGATCCTCGTGAGATACGGCAGACACCCCCCCGGATGGCAGTTCAATCCCGAGTTCTTCCACCCGACATGCGATAAGCTGAAGCAGTCCCATGTTTTGGTTCCCCGTTGCCTATGCCGCCGACGACATCTGCTCCAGTTGGACCGCGTCCGAGCGCGTAGCGGAGGTAGACCGGATGCCGAGCGCCGAGTCTTCCGCGCTCGCGGTGTTTTCCGACGGCTTTCTCACTTTGGACGATTCGGGGGGCGCCGCCGAGCTGTATGCGTTCGACCTGGACGGCAACTTCCTGCGCACCCTCGTCGTGGAAGGTGCCACGAACACAGACTGGGAAGACCTCGCGGTGGCCCCTTGTGAGGAAGGCGAATGCGCGTTCATCGCCGATATTGGCGATAACGGCGAATCGCGAGACCATGTCACGATCTGGCGAGCTCCCCTGACCGGAACCACCAGCGCGACCGCGGTGGCCTGCGACCTCGCCTTCGAGGATGGCGTGGCCCGCGATGCGGAGAGCCTGCTGCTATTTCCCGACGAATCCGTGCGGATTGTCACGAAGTCATCTGGAACCACCAAGGTATTCTACGCCCCCACTCTTGCGTGCGATGGCAGCGTGCAGTCGCTGATCGAAGAGGCGGACTTGACTCTGGACGAACCGGTGACCGGCGGAGCGGTCTCGGCCGATGGCTCGCTGGTGGTGCTGCGGGGCCTCACGATCGGGTGGGCCTGGCGCGGGTGCGTGCTGGATTGGTCAGCCTCGCCGGAGCCGCTCCTCTTCGTGGGCGAGCAGCAGGGCGAAGGCGTGGCCATTGCGGAGGATGGCACTCTCTATTCGTCGTCGGAGGGCAAAACGTTCGAGCTGCACGAGCTGCCGTGCGCGGCGACCGAGTCGCTGGTTTGCGACGAATGCGGCTGCGGCTCCGGCGGACCGGTGAAACCGTGGGGGCTCGCTGCGCTGGGGTTGGCGTGGCGGCGGCGCAACGCCGCACCTACAGCTTGATCGGCCCCTCAAGGCGGCCTTCGACGAACTGGCGGACCACGGGGTGCTGCGTGGCGCGAACGTCATCCGGCGTACCCTCGAAGATCACACGACCCTCGAACAACATCGCGATCTTGTCGGCAATCTGCAACGTGGCCTGCATGTCGTGGGAGATCACGAGGCTGGTCAGCCCCGGCGTGTGATCCTGAGTCGTGCGGATCAGCTCATCCACATGGGCTGTCATGATCGGGTCGAGCCCGGTCGTGGGCTCATCGTAGAGGAGGAACTCCGGCTTGCGAACCAGCGCCCGGGCTACGGCGGCGCGCTTCCGCATGCCGCCCGAGAGCTGATGGGGCTCCTTGTGCCCGTGTTCGAGGAGCCCGACCGACGCCAGCGCGGCATCCACCCGAGCCTTGAGTTCCTTGCCCCTAAGGCGCTCGTGTTCCCGAAGGGGGAAGGCAATATTTTCGAACACGCTCATCGAATCGAACAGCGCCGAGTGCTGGAAAACCATGCCAAAGCGATTGCGGACGCGCAGCAGTTCACGATCCCCCAGCTTGCTGATGTCTGAACCGTCGATGTGAATCGAACCGCTATCCGCGCGCAAAAGGCCCATCAGGATCTTCAGCAGCACCGATTTCCCGGTGCCAGATCGCCCGATCACGCAGGTTATTTGCCCAGATGGCACCTCGAGATCGATGCCACGCAGCACCTCCTGGGTGCCGAATGACTTGGTGATCCCGGACAGTTGGATGTTCTCGCCCATCTCTACGCCCGATTGACGCTCATCGGCGCCAGGATGAGGGTGATGAAATAGTCGACGACGAGGATGGCCACGCCGCTGGCGACGACGGCACGGGTGGTGGCCTGCCCGACACCCTCGGCGCCGCCTTTGGCCGTGAAGCCGCGGTAGCAGCCCACGGAAGCGAGGATGAAGCCGAAGATCGCAGACTTGAGCATTCCCCCCCAGATGTCGTCGGGGTCGACGTACCATTCCATGCGGGAGTAGAACGGGCCCGGGTTCACCGCGAGCACCTCGGTAGCCACATACGAAACGCCGACCGCACCCACCAAGTCGAAAACCGCACAGAGGATCGGCATCATCAGGAACGCCGCGGCGATTCGAGGGCTGGCCAGGTACTGGATCGGGTCCACCGCCATCGATTCCAGGGCATCCACCTGCTCGGTGACACGCATCGTTCCCACCTCGGCCGCGAAGGCCGAACCCACGCGGCCATTCACCATCAGGCTGGTGAGGACTGGAGCCAGCTCGCGGGTGAGCGCCAAGACCACGGTGCTGCCAATCAATCCGCGGGCCCCGAACTTGCCGAAGGCGAAATCGCTCTGCACCGCGAAGACCATCCCGGTGAACGCTCCCGTGATGATCACGATGGACAGGGACTGGTTCCCCACGAATTCCATCTGCTTCACAAGCAGCCGCATCCGAAAGGGGGGCCGAACGATGCCAAGGACCGCGGCCCAGGTAAACCTTACATACCCGCCAAAGTCGCGGATACCCTCCAGGACAAAGGCGCCAAGGGCCTCCAGGAGGTTGAGACGCACAGGTTTGCTCACGATGAACTCGCGTGGTGGCGAGGGATCCGCTCCGAGAAGCCGCAGAGGATCTCGTACGGGATCGTGCCGGCCCAGGTGGCCAGGTCGGCCGCCGTGATGCGGGCGCTCCCCTCCCCCCCCAAAAGCACGACCTCGTCGCCGCTCTCGACCGGCTGGCTCAGGTCGGTCACATCCACCATGCACAGGTCCATGCAAACCGTGCCCACGACAGGGCAGAGCTGCCCCCGGACCGCCACCTGGGCCACCCCCGCTTGGCCCCACGAGCGCGGGTAGCCATCCGCGTACCCGACCGGCAGCGTGGCGATACGGGAAGGCCGCGAGGTGACCCAACGCCGCCCGTAGCTAATCGAAACGCCGCGCGGGAGGTCCTTCACGAACAGCACCTGGGTGGTCACGCTCATCACGGGTTCAATCCCATCGGTCGGCACGGGCGGCTGCCCGTAAAGGGCGATCCCGGGACGCACGAGGTCGAACCAGGAATCCGGATAACGAAGCAGCGCAGCGCTGTTAGCGGCATGAAGGAGGCGAGGCCCGAACCCACGCGACCGCGCAACCGCTACGGCCTGATGGAAGCGCCGGATCTGTTCGCGCGTGTAGGTGTCGTCGGTTTCCTCCGATTCGGCGAAGTGCGTCATCATCGCCTCGATGTCGAGGTTGGCGAAGCGCGCAAAACGGTCGAGGAAGCGTTCCCAGAGCGGGATCGGAACGCCGAGCCGACCCATGCCGGTATCGATCTTCAGATGCACGGAAAGGCGGCGACCGGCGGCGTGCGCTGCCGTATCCAACCGTTCCGCATCGCCCTCGTCGTACACCACTGGGGTCAGCGACCGCGCGACCGCCTCCTCCGCGCCGAAACGACCCACCCCCCCCATGCACAAGACCAGGCCCGTGACCCCGGCCTCGCGAAGCTGCGCGCCTTCTTCCACCAGAGCCACGCCAAACGCATCGCCGCCAACAGCTTGAATCGCACGGGCGCACGCGACCGCGCCATGACCGTAGGCATCCCCCTTCACCGCGGCGAGCACGCGCACGTTGGGGCCGACACGATCCCGGAGCACACGAAAGTTGCCTTGCAGCGCCGCGAGGTTCACATGGGCCGTGGTCGGGCGCAGTTGGGATGGGGAGGGCGGCACGAGTTCGCAAGCTAACCCGCCCGATCCCGGCTCAGAGCTCGCCTCGTTCCATCAACGCCCGGAAGTAGGCGACGGTGCGCTCAACCCCTTCGTCGAAGCCCACCACCGGTTCCCATCCGAAGTTTGCCCGCGCACGGGCGATGTCGGGCTTTCGCCGTGTCGGATCATCACTTGGAAGCGGCCTATGTAGGATTCCGGCCGTATTTCCAGTGAAGCGGTTGATGTACTGGGCGAGTTCCAGCATGGTCATCTCGTGAGGATTCCCGACGTTGCACGGCTCGGTGAGGCTGCTCTCCATCAACCCGTGAAGGCCGCGCACCAGATCGGTCACATAGCAGAAGCTGCGGGTCTGAAGCCCATCGCCGAACACGGTCAACGGTTCCCCCCGGAGCGCCTGGCTGCAAAACGCGGGCATCACGCGGCCATCGTGAGGGCGCATGCGCGGACCGTAGGTGTTGAAGATTCGAACAATCCTAGTTTCCACCTTATGATAGCGCAGGTAGGCCATGGTCAGAGCCTCGGCGTACCGCTTCGCCTCGTCGTACACACTGCGAACGCCGATCGGGTTTACGTTGCCCCAATAGCTTTCGACCTGGGGATGCACCGCGGGGTCTCCGTAGACCTCTGACGTGCTGGCGAGCAGAAATCGCGCACCGTCCAGGCGCGCACGCTCCAAAAGATTTCGGGTGCCATCGCTTCCCGCGTAGAGGGTCTCGAAGGGCAGCTCGACATAGTCGATGGGGCTGGCGGGCGAGGCCAGATGGTAGATCCGATCGAATCGTCCGGCGACGGGCACGCCCACACTCACATCCGCCTCTACCAGTTCAAAGGCCGAATTTTGTGAGAGCGTGGCGAGGTTCCGGCGGTGGCCGGTGATGAAGTTGTCGAGCGCTACGACCTCGTGACCCTGGCTCAGGAGGAGGTCACACAGGTGACTTGGAACGAACCCAGCCCCCCCAGACACGAGAATACGCATGTCGCGGCGCTTATGCCGAATTAGCTCCGCGGCCCATGGAACTCACCGGCAAACAGAAGGCCTACCTGCGCGGCCTGGCCCACGACCTTCACCCCGTTGTGCTCATCGGCAAGGAGGGTCCCTCTGAGGCGGTGGTCCGGAAGGCCCATCTGGAGCTGATGGCTCATGAGCTCATCAAGGTTCGCATCGGCGAAGGCGCGGAAGCCGACATCAAGACCCTCGCCGTAGACCTGGCGACGCGCACGCAATCGGCGGTCGCCCAGCGCATCGGGCACGTGCTGGTACTCTACAGGCGCCGCAACAAGAGCCCCACGATCATCCTGCCCAAATAGGTATTTGCGCGCCTACATTCGATCAAGGGTGGGCAAGCCGAGCAGGCCGAGCGCGAAGACCATCATGCGGTCGGAGGCTTCGACCAGCGCCAGGCGCGACGCACGGTCGTCGCCGCCCTTGATAACGGGCAGCTCGTGAAAAAACCGGTTGAAGGCCTCACACATGCGGTAGGTGGCCTCTGCGATGATGTTCGGTGCGGAGGCGCGCAGCGCGGCCTCAACGGCCTCAGGAAACCTTAGGAGCACCAGCGACAGTTCCCGTTCCAGAGGATGCACCAGCTTCAGATCCGCCAGGTTGGCTGGCGGGACCCCCTCTGCGGCGGCGCGGCGCTTGAGGGTGGCGGCCCGGGCTCGACTGTAGAGCAGGTAGGGCGCGCTGTTGCCATCCATCGCCAGCATCCGGTCCCAGTCGAAGGTGATGTCCGTGGCCGGGGATTGCGCGAGGTCCTGGTAGCGGACGGCCCCGACGCCCACTGCCTCGGCGATGGCGGCCCGCTCCGCTTCCGGCAGCGAAGGCGATTTCTCGTCTACGAGCAGGCGGGCCCGCGCCACCGCCTCGTCGAGCAAATCCGCCAAACGGATCACGTTCCCCTTCCGCGTGCTCATCGCGCCTTCCGGCAGCTTGAGCATTCCGAAGCCCATGTGGACCAACTCGGCGTTCACCTTCCACTTCTCCGCAACCGCAAACACGCCCGCGAAGTGCTGGTTTTGCCTCGCATCGGTCACATAGACCACCTTCGCCGGATTCCACCGGTCCATGCGGTACCGCACGCAGGCCAGGTCGGTCGCGGTGTAGGTGGCCGCACCATCCTTCTTCTGCACCACGCTGACCTGGTCCCCGAGGCGCACGATGACCGCCCCTTCGCTGCGTTCGGCCACCCCCGCCGCCAACAAGTCAAGCACGACCGCATCGGTCATGGGCCCGTAGGCCGATTCGCCGAGCACTTCCTCGAAGGCCACGCCCATGCGCGCGTAGATCGTGTCGTATTCAGCAAGCGAGCGAGCCCGAAAATCATCCCAGAGGGCTCGGTTGCGCGCATCGCCCCGCTGGAGTTTCGCGGTTTCCTCGCGGGCGCGGTCGTTCAGCAGCGGGGCGGACGTAGCTTCCTCGCCAAACTTCACATAGATGCGTTCCAGTTCGGCCACGGGGTCAGCGGCGTACGAGGCTTCATCTCGCCATTCGTCCCACGCGACGATCAGCTTCCCGAAGGGCGTGCCCCAGTCGCCGATATGGTTGTCCCCCACCACGGTCCAGCCCGCGGCGCGGTGCAGAAGCTCGATGACATGCCCGATGTGGGTGCTGCGCATGTGCCCGACGTGCATGCGCTTGGCCACGTTCGGCGAGCTGAAGTCAAGGATCAGGGTCTTGCCGGCGCCCGACGGGGCCACTCCGCGTGCAAGAGACTGCACCTGATCGCGGAGCCGGTCTGCCAGCCACAGATCATCCAGTTTCAGGTTGATGAAGCCAGGCCCCGCGACGTCGGCGGAAGCGATGCCAGCCTGGCCTCGGAACGCGGCAACGAGGCGGTCCGCCAGAGCGCGGGGGTTCTCCTTACGCTGCTTTGCGATCCGGAACGCGAAGTTCCACTGGTAATCCCCATGGGCCGCGTTGTTGGTGGGCACGAGGGCATCGACCGCAGCTTCGGGATCGATGCCCGAGGCGGCCTCGGCGCAGAGCGGGCGGAGAAGGTCAGGGATCATGGTGCCGGCCTTCCCTCAGTCGTACGCGCACGCCGTCGGGGTATTGCAGTGGCCACAGCCCGACTCCGCGGGTGCCGGCGACGGCGAAGCCGGACCCCGGAACGCGCCGCCCCCATGCCCAACATTGTGGGCCGAGATCAGCTTCTGGAGGGCCCCGTCGGTATCGCAGAAGTGGCCGGCGTCGGGGCCAAAGGCCGGTTCCCGGCCGTTGCGCACCAACGCATCCACGACTTCCCCGCATTCGCACCGGTATTCGTAGATCGGCATGCTTCCTCAGGGGCTATCGGGGTGGACTACCGGCGTGGACTACCGGCGTGGACTACCGGCGTGGCCAGCGTCGTGGGCTAACGAATCATCCAGCGTTCGCCGGTCTTCTTTAGCTTGCGCTCCCGCTCGAGCTTGCGAAGTTCGGCCTTCACTTCGGCTTCCAGCATATCCTTGAACGGGCTGCGCGCGCGAATTCCGGCGAGCAGCACGCTTTCCTTGATGCCACGCTCCAGGTACTGAAGCGTTCCCGTGACGTCGGCGCGAACGTAGGCCGAGCGACGAGGATCCACCTCTGCCGGGGGCGTCTTGGGCACCGCCACCTTGCGAGGGGCTGCCACCTTCTTGGTAGCCGCCGCCTTGGAGGCCACGCGACCCTTCTTCACGGGGATCACCACCGGCGTAGGCGCAATGTCTTCCCAGCCCTTGGCCAGGGAGTCCAGAACGGCCAGCGTTTCGGCGCTGCTCGATACGGCCATCGCGGCCGCTGCGGCCCGGAAGCGGGCTGGCACAGAGGCTGGCGGCAATGCGGCAAGTTCTGCCAAGAACGCCCTACGGATCTCTCCATCTGGCAGGTCGCAAACCTCGCGGGTTGCCTTGCCCGCCCAGGCAGCCAGGTCGGCGGCTACCACGACGGGCAGCTCGACTTCGGACAGCGCGAACAGGTCGGCCACCACCGAAATCTCAATCCGCTCGATATGAAGGCGGAGGAGGTCGGCGACCAGCACCTGCACCGTGACGGCATCACTTTGCCGTAGGTTGTCTACGCTTGCCTTCTGCACTGCACCCGACACTTCTACCTCCGAAGGAAGCGCGGCACTAACCCGCCACTGCCTAACCGGAGGGACTTCTATGTGCGGAAAGGGTCAGAGTTCCTTCCGGAAGTCGAAACAGCACAGGGGCAACGCCAGTCAGCCCTTTGGGCGCTCCCAAAGGAATTCCGGCTCGCCGAGCTGCTTCGCGGCCCAGCGACCGAGCACGAACAAGAAGTCGCTAAGACGGTTCAAATACTTCATCGGCATCGGGTCGGTTTCAGGCTCTTCGCGGAGCAACGCCACGACCTCGCGCTCGGCGCGGCGACACACGGTGCGCGCCTGATGCAGGAAAGCGCCGACCGGGCCCCCGCCGGGGAGGATGAACTCGGTCAAGGGACCGACGTCGGCGTTGAGCTCGTCGATCCATTCCTCCAGCCGCACGATGTCGGCCTCAGCCACGCGGATCATGCCGGGCCAACGATCCCCCGGGAGGGTGGCAAGGTCGCTTCCCACATTGAACAGGTCGTTCTGAATGCGGTGCAGCATTGCATCGATCCGCGCAGTCGAGTCTGGGGAGCCAGCAGCACTGCCGTTGTGCCATCTCACGATGCCCAGGATGCTGTTCAGCTCGTCTGTCGTGCCGAACGAGGCGATGCGGACGTGATCTTTGGGCACCGGTTGCCCACCACAAAGCCTCGTTTGTCCTTTGTCTCCCGTTCGGGTGTACACGCGGGTGATGAGCATTCGTGGGGCTAACCCACCCGCGCAATCACCATCTGTGCGCCATCCCCCCCAAGCGTCAGAATCAGATCGGGGAACGCCGCCAAGCGCATTCTCGCTCCGCCCGAAGCCCAGTCTTCCCCGGTGTAGAGGGTGACCTCGGAGAGGGGCACGCAGATCGTTTTCTGAAAGCTTCGTAACGGCCAGTGGAAGCCCAACCAGAGGCTGTCGTCGCTGACCGCCACATGCACCAAACCCGGAAACAGCGAACGCCCCACCCATAGCGTCTGGTTCGAGGCGCGGTGGGCCGAAGGCGGGGGACCCGCCAGCGACGGATACGCCGCCTGAAGGGAACCCCATCTCGAGACCCTCGCCATTAGCCATGCGAGAATAAGAAACACCAAACCCAGCGCCAGGAGCCCCCACCCGGCCATGGTCGCTGCGGACATTCCGGGCATGGCGCTCAGGTCGTCCCGAGCGTCTGTTCGATGGACCAGACCGACGTGATCCGGACACGGGCACCATTGCCTTCCACGCGGGCGTGGCACGCGAGGCGCTGTCCCGGCTTGGCCTTCTCACGAATCAGCTTGGCCTCGGCATCGGTGGGCGCCGCCAATCCGCGTTCGTCCAACACATCGACCGCGCATTCGCCGCAATGGCCGTCGGGGCACCCGGTCGCGATGGGTGTCTCCAACGATTGAGAGGCCATGACCAGGGTGTAGCGCGCCTCCGCCTTCACCTCGTGAGCGGTGCCATCCGGCAGCAGCATCGTGAGGGAATAACGCTCTGCCCGAACGGTTGTTCCTTGCCCAAGCGCGTTCTTGATCTTGTTCCGGATGCCCCATGGGGTCATTTTCGTGCCTCCTGCTCAGTGCTGTCGAGGGCGGTGGTCAGAAACGTGAACGCGTCGTCCACGGTATCGCTGTGGTGAAGCAGCTCACGGTCGTGTTCCGAGATGGTGCCCCACTTGATGAGATTCTCGATGTTGATCACGTCGTTCCAATACTCGGAGCCGTACAGGACCATGGGCAGCGGCTTGGTGATCCGCTTGGTCTGGCGCAAGGTGAGGATCTCACACATCTCATCGAGCGTGCCGTAGCCGCCAGGCATGACCACCATCGCCTTGGCAAGGTAGGCAAACCAGTACTTCCGCATAAAGAAATAGTGGAACTCGAACGCGAGGTCGGGATCGACCCAGGCGTTCACTTTTTCCTCGAAGGGCAACGAGATGCCGAGTCCGACGCTGCGGCCGCCCGGCGCCTCTGACGCTCCGCGGTTCGCCGCTTCCATGATGCCTGGCCCTCCGCCGGTCGATATGAGCATGCGCCGGTAGTTTTCCGGGCGTTGCATGCTCCATTCAGTGAGTCGGCGTGACAGCTCACGCGTGTCCTCGTAATACCTGGAGAGCTTCAGGGCCTGTTCGGCTCGTTCGACTGCACGCGGGTCTCCCGAAGCCATCGCTTCCGCAAGCAGCACGCGTGCCACCGCGGGTTCCTTGATCCGCGCCGAGCCGAACACGACGATGGTGTCCTTCACGCCCTGGTCGCGGAACCGCTCCCGCGGTTCTTCGTACTCGCACAGAATGCGGATGTGGCGGGCGGCCGGACCGTTGAGGAAACTTAGGTTCTTGTAGGCTTTCGTCGTTTGGGGCAAGTGCGGCTCCGGGTCGCTCAGCTTCGGAAGCCCCCCATAGCACGCGCTCCGGAGGCCAGAGGCCACTGGGTTGTGATAGCAAGCGGGTGAAATGAGCGGACTACGCAAGCCGCTGGCGATCGAGGTGCCCCGGCAGCTCGCCATCTCGCCGGATGCTACGGACCGCCTCACCGCATGGTCCGAGCGCATCCCCTCCTCAAGTGCCGACGCCGCTTTGTTGCGAATGGCAGGCGACGCTGAGAACTGGATGAACCTCCTGATCGAGTCGGGTGTGCCCGTGATCATCCACTGGCGCTGCCCGCGGGCGGAAGCGCTGATCGCAACTCACGGGGTCGTGGGCCTGCACCTCCCCGCGAGCGAGGCGCCCTCTGCCTTTCGGAGCCGAGTGCGGGGCCTTTTAGGGCAAAGTGTCCATTCGATTGCCGCAGCGAAGCAAGCGGAAGCGGAAGGTTGCGACTACCTCATGATCTCCCCGATCTTTGCCCCCGGCTCGAAGCCGGGCGACACGCGCCCGACCCTGGGCTTGGAGGGACTGGCGGCCGTGTGTCGCGCCGTTCGCGTTCCGGTGCTGGCGTTAGGAGGCGTGGGCCCGGCGGATGAGACGCCGTGTCGCTCGGCCGGGGCGTGGGGCGTGACCGGGATCAGCGGCTGGTAGCGACCAGATCTCTCGCGGTTTGCGCGAGGTTATCAACGTTCAACCCAAGCTTCTCCGACACTGTTTTTCCAGGCGCGCTCGCCCCGAAGCGGTCGATGCCGATGCACCTGCCGCCCTCGCCCACGTAGCGTTCCCACCCCACGGTGGCACCGGCCTCAACGCTTACGCGAGGGGCGGTCCCCAAAACCGCGCGCCGGTATTCGGAAGGTTGTGCATCAAAGACTGCGGTGCACGCGAGGTTCACCACGCGGGCCGAAATCCCCTCGGCGGCGAGGACTTCCGCAGCCTCCATGGCCAACCCGACCTCGGAACCCGTGGCCACGAAGGTAACGTTCGCGGCCGCCGCTTCGCGCAGCACATAGCCGCCCTTCCGGATGGAGTCGGCCGGGGGGAAAACAGCGCGATCTAGGGTCAGCAGATCCTGCCGCGTGAACGCCAGGGCGACCGGGCCATCCGTCCTCTCCAGCGCCATCGCCCACGCCACGTTGGCCTCCGCAGCATCGGCCGGACGGATCAACCAGGAGTTCGGCACGAGGCGGATGCTTGCAAGGGTCTCCGTGGGCTGGTGGGTGGGCCCATCTTCCCCGACCCAAACGCTGTCGTGAGTGTACACATAGACGACCGGCTGGCTCATGAGGGCGCTGAGGCGGAAGCTGGGCCGATGGTAGTCGTGGAAGATCAGGAACGTCGCGCAGAACGGGCGCAAGCCGCCGTGCAACGAGAGGCCGTTCGAGATGCCGGCCATGGCGTGCTCTCGAATGCCGAATGCAATGTTACGACCTTCATACTTGCCCTTCTGGATCTCCGCCGAACCCTTGATGTGCGTCAGGTTGGATTCCGCCAGGTCCGCGCTTCCGCCGAGGAACGAAGGAACTGCAGCTGCGATGGCCTGAATTGCGGCCTGGGATGCCTTGCGGGTAGCCAGCCGACTTCCCGCTGCGTACGCCGGCCATGCCACGGCCGCCGTGTCGATGCGCCCCGCCATCGCCTCGAGGAACGCGCCGCTTTCAGCCGAAGCCTTGACGCGAGCGGACCACGCGGCATGCAGATCGCCGCGCTCGCTATCCCTGCTGCGAAAGAAGCTGAACGCGGCGTCATCGGTCTGGAACGAGAGCTCCGGGTCGAGCCCCAGCTGCAGCTTGGCGAGCTTGACTTCGTCAGGGCCGAGCGGGGCGCCGTGCGCGGCCGACTTCCCGGCCTTGTTGGGGGAGCCGAAGCCGATGGTGGTGCGGCAACGGATGAGGGTTGGACGATGCTTTTCCTCCCTCGCCGCGGCAAGTGCGTCGGCCACTGCGAGGTGGTCGTGCCCATCCACGTCAAGGACGTGCCAGCCGAGCGCTTCAAACTTTAGGCTTGTGTCCTCCGTGAACGCCATCTCGGTGCTGCCGTCGATGGTGATCTTGTTGTCGTCGTACAACAGCGTGATCCGGTCGAGCCCGAGGTGGCCCGCCAAGGAGGCGGCTTCGGTGGAGATGCCCTCCATGAGGTCGCCATCGCCGCACATCACCCATGTGCGGTGGTCGACAAGCGCGCTGCCAAATCGTGCACGAAGGTGGGCTTCGGCGACAGCCATGCCCACGGCCATCGCGATGCCCTGGCCGAGCGGACCGGTGGTGCATTCCACGCCCGGAGCCTCACCCAGCTCGGGGTGGCCCGGCGTGCGGCTTCCCCATTGGCGAAACTGCCGAAGGTCGTCGAGGGTCATCGGCGAAAGATGACGATGCCCCTCTGCTCCCTGCCCGGTGAGCACCATCATCGCGTAAAGCAAAGAGCTGCCGTGTCCGCCGGAGAGCACGACACGGTCACGGTCGGCCCACAAGGGATCCCTGGGAGCGTACTTCACGAAGCGCGACCACAGCACGGTGGCCACATCGGCCATGCCCATCGGCATGCCGGGGTGACCCGAGTTGGCCTTCTGCACGGCGTCGATGGCAAGGCCGCGAACGATGTGTGCGGCGCGGACGGAATCGGCAGGCATGGTGGGCTCCCGGAAGGGTGCCGCGATTATCATGTCGAGGGGGAAGGGGCTTGCCCTACCCGGGCGGTCGCGGGGTCCCCGGGAGCGCGACTTTGGGACCGTCCTGGAGAGGCCCCCGCCCTACTTGACCCTACCGCCCCGCCGCCGGGTCAGAGCGGCCCCCGCAACCACCAGGGCCAACAGGCCGCTTGCGCCGGGCGTCGCGGCGCACTCGCAGTCCACCGGTTCGGGAGTCTCCCCGGTTTCAACGTCGCCCGACCCGTCATCGCCAGCGCCGCTATCGGTCGCCGTGTCGGTGCCCGTGTCGGTGCCCGGGTCACTGATCTCGACGCCCGGCTGTAAATCCACGATGAATGCGTAGTTGTACAGTTCCTTGGAATAGAGGGCCAGCAGGGTGCCATCGCCCTTGTCGACCACATAGGGCTGCATGCCGCCGAGGGGCGCCGTGTTCCGGCTCAACTGAAGCTGATCCACCTTTTCCCAGTTGAGGTCGAACGCGGTCAAATACAGATCTCCCTCCTGCTGTGTCCATTGCAGCGTGTTGTTCCGCATCATGTGGGAGACGATGTAGAAATCCCCCACCCGGATGAGTGTCTGGGCCCAATACGGCGTGAATCCTTCCTCGGCGACCTGCACAAAGCGTGTGTTCAAGTTGCGAAATTCGGTGTCGTAGTGCGAGATGACGATCTCACGCAAGCTGTACTCGGACAGGAAGCCCACCATATAGAGGGTGCCGTCGGTGTCTTCCATCATGGAGGCGCCGGTCGCCCGCGGCGCTCCCGGGAGGTCGTTCTGCTTTGGGGCCGAACCATCGGCCTCTACGCTGGCGAAACGGGCCTGTGTGCCCACGAGATCGTCGGGGAAAGAGGTGCCCTGGAAGTTGGTTCCGCACGCGACCGGAAGGTCCACATAGGTGGGCCCGGAGAGGTCACCCTCTGCGATGACACCGCTGGCGATCACGTTGAAGTCGGCGTCGTATCTCCAGGAATAGGCCGAGTCGTGGGCCTGCTCCCCGGTGGTGTCGGCCGTGGACACCTGAAGCCAGGAACCGTCGGGGCAGGGACGGATGTCGTGGTCCTTGAGGTCGGTGCGCCCGGTGAGCCGCTTGTCGCGGCTGTGGTTGGGCGAAAGGTCGTCGAAGGCGCGCGACACGTGAAACTCTCCCCCGCCCGCGCGGAACATCACCCATCCGCCGGTGGCTTCAGGGTAGGCCCGCGGCCAATTCCCGCTCAAATCCAGCGTGATCGGCCCCTGGGAAGTCGCAAACACGCTGCCGGCGTTCGCTGAAGAGGTAACGGCAATTAGCCACAGTAGTGAAGACATGCCCACGGTATACCGCGACTTGCCCGCAGATGGAAACCCAGAGTGAAGGGAGCGGTAGGTTGGCCTGCCGGCATGAGCTACGTGCGCAAGTCCAAGAACCATCGCAGCCGACAGTCCCCCGGACTGTCGCGAACACCCGGTCCCCCCGCCCGCGCGGCCCTTTCCCCCCCTACAGGATAGCGATACCCGTGCCTTTCCGGTGGATCGCCGTTCAATCGCTGTTGCTGGCCGTGCTGTTCACCTGGCCTGCGCTGCTGCACCCGGCAGCCGACATTCTCGGCTCGCCGAAGGGAGATGCGGCGAAGCATGTCTGGAATTTGTGGTGGATGCGAAACGAGCTCTGGAGCGGTGACTGGGGCCTCCACACGGGATCAATCAACTTCCCGAACGGCATGGACCTCTACCCGATCGAAATCGCCAACGGGCTGCTGAGCTCCTGGTGGCCGATTTCCCCGGTCGCAGCTTCCAACCTCCTTGCTGTGCTCCACGTCGCGCTCACGGGCGTTTGCACTGCGTGGCTGTCCTGGCGCGTGTCCCAAAGTCGGCTCGGAGCGCATGTGGCCGGCGCTTTGGCACAGGGCAGCGCCTTCACGGCGTTTACCCTACATGCGGGTGTGGGCGAGTTGCGGCAGGCGTGGTGGATCCCGCTGGGCCTCGCTGCCGCCGTCGCGGCCCGCGACAGCTTGCGGCTTCGGGATTTCGTGTGCGTGGGGCTGACCGTTGCGGCAGCGACACTCGCTTGCTTCTACCATGGCTTCTTTCTGGCCACGGCGGTGGCGGTCTACGCCCTGTGTACCCCCGCCCGCAGCCGTGCGCTGTGGTTAGGATGGGCGGCAGCTGCGGGTGCCGCGCTCTTGATCGCCGGACCGGTCGTGGCACTCTTCGCGACTAGCTACGGCAAGGAAGGGCCCGAGCAGGCCATGGGCTTTGTGGAGTGGCTGCGTTCCGCGCTGCCTACCGATAGTTTTCAGGTCACCTCCTTACAACCTCATGAGTTGATCCTTCCCGACCGCAGCCTCGCGACCGACTTCGGTCGTCCCTTCGAGGCCTACCTGGGTGGAAGGTACGTCGGTGTGCTGGCGCTCGCGCTGGCCGCCGTGGGGGTGGCGTCCGCGCCGCGGCGGGTCTGGCCGTGGGCCGTTGTCGTCGTGACAGGAATGGCGCTTGCCCTTGGCAACACCCTGTGGGTCGCGGGGCATCTGGTACAGCCCACCGTGATCTTGCCGCTCGCCGTGTTGAACAAAGTGCTGGCCTACGTCGCCGAGCCCCTGAATTTTCCAGTTCGCTACCTCGCGATCTCGGTCACGGCTCTGGCCGTGCTCGGCGGTGCCGCTGCCCGCTGGCGCCCCGCGCTGCTGCTTGTGCCCCTCGTGCTCATGGACGTGACCATGAACGACGCCGTCCCCTTCCCCCGCTCCACCTTCCCGTTGGAGGGCGTGGCCGACATCGAAGCCCCGCCGGGAGCGGTAGCGGAGCTGACATGGGCCACGGGTCAGGACGTTGTTCTCCAGCCCCACGATCCGGTCAGCCTGTTCGACGCCAGCCACCGGGTTCGGAGCCTCGCCGCGCAGATCCTCCTCGACCGACCCTTCCAGACCGTCGCGATCGAACGCGTGGACCACTGGGCCTTCGATGGAATCGTGTGGACCGCCGCCACCCCGCTCGCCCGCAGCCTCGCAGACACGCCGATGCGGGCAGAGGATCTGGAGGCGAGCGTCTTCCTGATGCGCGAACGCGGCTTCGGCTCCGTCCTGATCACGCGCGCCTGCGGCAGCCCGCGGGATCTGGCCACGGAGGAACGCCTCACCGCCGTGCTCGGTCCCTCCCTTCACGGCGACTGCGGCGACCTGTGGGTGCTTCCCGATCGGCCGCCACCGGCACATATCGACGACTTCCGGGCGCGTTTCGAGGTCGATCTCGCCAGCGTCCGCGGCCCGAACCTTCGAAAACCGGTCGGCTCCCCCCCTCCGTGACGCGCCGTTCCCTCCCGCGGGCTATGCGCCCGCCCCGAAGGAGTCGCCATGGCCGAGACCACCATCACCCCCCGCGAGAAGGACTACTCCCAGTGGTACCTCGATGTGATCGCTGCCGCCGAGCTCTCCGACTACTCCCCCGTCAAGGGATGCTTGGTGCTCAGGCCCCACGGCTATGCGGTCTGGGACCTGATGCGCGGCGAGCTCGATGAGCGCTTTCGCGAGACCGGCCACGTCAATGCCTACTTCCCCCTGCTGATCCCGGTTTCGTTCCTGTCCAAGGAAGCCGAGCACGTTGAAGGCTTCGCCAAGGAGTGTGCGGTGGTGACCCACCATCGCCTGCGTGCGGTTCCGGGTGGAGTGGGGGTTGAGCCCGACCCAGCCGCGAAGCTAGAAGAACCCCTGGTCATTCGCCCGACCAGCGAAACGATCATCTGGCACATGTACGGCAAGTGGATCCAGTCGCACCGCGACCTGCCGATCCTCATCAACCAGTGGGCCAACGTGGTTCGGTGGGAGATGAAGACCCGCCCCTTCCTGCGTACCGCCGAGTTCCTGTGGCAGGAAGGGCACACCGCACACGCGACCCGCGCCGAAGCCGAGGAAGAAACGTTGAAGATGCTGCGCGTCTACGAGGATTTCGCGGTCAACGTGATGGCCACCCCCGTCATTCCCGGCGTGAAGAGCGCGTCCGAGCGCTTCGCCGGTGCGGTTGAAACGATGTGCATCGAGGCGATGATGCAGAACGGATGGGCCCTCCAGGCAGGAACCAGCCACTTTCTCGGCCAGAACTTTGCCAAGGCCTTCGATGTGACCTTCACCGGAGAATCCGGCACGAGGGAGCACGTTTGGGCCACCAGTTGGGGCGTTTCCACCCGACTCGTCGGGGCGGCGATCATGACGCACTCCGACGACACGGGGCTGGTGCTTCCGCCGGCCCTCGCTCCCATTCAGGTGGTGATCACGCCGATCTGGAAGGGAGACGACGAAAAAGCCGGCATGGTGGCCTTTGCGATGAAGGCTGCGGCGGCCCTCAAGGGGCTCCGCGTCAAGGTGGATACGCGGGACCAGATGAAGCCGGGGGCGAAGTACTTTGAGTGGGAACGCAAGGGCGTGCCTTTGCGGCTGGAGATCGGACCGCGGGACCTGGCCCAGAACAGCGTCTTCGCCGCGCCACGGACAGGCGGTGGCAAGTTCGGAATTCCGGTCGACGATGCGTTCAAGGCCACCGTCGAGGCGAAGCTCGCCGAGATCCAGGCGCTGCTGTACCAACGGGCTGCGGATCGACTGGCCGCGCGTACCTTCCGCGTGGCCACCTACGCGGAGTTCAAGGAGCGTATCGAGGGCGGCGGGTTCTTCCTCGTCAACTGGTGCGACGATGTCGCAAATGAGGCCACCATCAAGGAGGAAACCAAGGCGACCATTCGCTGCTTCCCCCTCGATGGCCAATCGCCGGATGGGCCCTGCTTCTTCAGCGGGCGGGCGGCCACCCACGTCGCGCTGTTCGCTCGCGCCTACTGATCGACCCCTTCCAGACAGGCTACAGCGGGTGGCCATGGCCGCGCCAATCTCCGTACATGACCTGCCGCGTATCCGCGACATCGCGCTTACCCTCGCCTCGCACGGATTCGGAGAGCTCGCCCGCATCATGGGCATCGAGGCCGGCTTAGGCGAAAGCTCGGTCCCGGTCGGTCGGCGGGTCCGGCTCGCGCTCGCGGAGCTGGGCACCACCTTCATCAAGCTGGGGCAAGTGCTTTCGGTGCGCGCGGACCTCTTGCCCGCCGCGGTCATCGCAGAGCTTTGCGAGCTTCAGGACAACGCGCCGCTCGTACCGTTTCACGCGGTGCGGGCCGTCGTCGAGGAAGAGCTCGGGGGTTCGCTCGAAAGCGTGTTCGCAACGTTCGATGAAGTGCCTCTCGCCAGCGCGAGCATCGCGCAAGTTCACGCTGCCACCCTGCACGACGGCCGAGAGGTCGCTGTCAAGGTGCAACGACCGGGGATCGCCGAGGTGCTTCGGAGCGACGTGCCCATCCTCTACACCCTGGCGCGCCTGCTGGAAGGTCACCTCCAGCTTCCGGGGCTCCATAGGCCGGTGGAGATCGTTCAAGAGTTCGAGCTAGCCATCCAAAGCGAGCTCGACTTTCTCCAGGAGGCCCGCGCGGCCGAGCGTTTTCGCACCAATCACAAGGACATCTCAGGCGTCTCTGTACCCCTGGTGTACCGTGACCATTGCACCCGGCGTGTCCTCGTGATGGAGCGCATCCGAGGGCAAAAGTTGAATGCAGTAGAGGGAGGAAGCGACATCGGCCGGGTGGCGATGCGGAAGTTCATAGAAAGTTGGTACTATCAACTCTTTGAACACGGCTTTTTTCATGGTGACCCGCATCCCGGCAACTTGTTCGTACTCGACGACGGCACGCTCTGCTTCCTCGATTTCGGGCTCACCGGCACCCTGACCGGCGAGATGCAGGATGTCATGACCGACATCTTTGCGGGCCTGGTGTTTCGAGACGCTGAAACGGTTGCCATGGCAATCTATCGAGCAGGAGCCACGAGCGAACGGGTGGATCTCAAGGCCTTCAAGAACGAAATCGATAGATTGATGGCGAAGTATCATGGCTCCTCCTGGAACGACATTGGCAGTCGTGGATCCCTCACAGAGTTCCTCGACGTGGCCTTGCGGTTTCGGATCCAACTTCCAAGAGAGTTCGCCATCATCGCCCGCGCCGGAACCCTGGTGGATGGAATTGCCAAGCGGCTTTTGCCGGATGCCGACATCGTTGAGGAAGTGCGCCCGTGGGCGCAGCGCCTCGTTCAACGTCGGTTCGGTCCCGAGCGGATCACCGCCGACACGCTCCGCGCCCTGCAGCGCGCTCAAGCGGCGTTCCGGGACTTGCCGACCCAAGCCAACCAGTTTCTGGGCGACCTGGAGCGCGGCCGCGTCACGATCACCGCGCGTGACCCGGACTCAGCGGCGATGCGGCTGGAGCTGCGGCATGCCGCCATTCGGCTATCCTTGGCGGTGTGCGCGCTCGCCCTTGCCGTAAGCGGAGCGATCCTCCTCGCGACATGGGCGCCGACACCGGGAGGCGTGCCCGTGGTGGCCATCGTCGGTATCGGGGTCGGGATGGCCGCGCTCGGGACCTTCTGCGCGCTCGTGATGCACTGGCTTTTCGCATGGCGAATCCAGCCACGTCGCTGGTATCGGCGCATGATTACGTTCTTTCGCTTTTTCATGAACGAACGCCCCGGCTAAGGGGGCCGGCCGACAACTTCCTGCGCCCGTGAACGTGTGCCGCCTGTACGCCGCGACCGCAGCGTGGTACCGTCTTCGTCAATAGTCCCGGGAGCCCGGACGTGTCGAACGCTACCCTCCGCGCAGGCGACGTCGTCGCAAAGAAGTATGAGATCGAGTCCCTGGTGGGCGAAGGCCCCATGGGGGCTAGCTACGCCGCCCGCTCGTTAGGCGCTGGGAAGCGGGTCTGCATCAAGATGATGGCCGGTGATTCGATTGGCACCGAAGCAGCCCAGCCCGTCATTACCCGGGTGCAGGCGGCCCGGAGCGATGCTCTCGTGCCGGTGCTTGACATGGGTGAACATGCAGGCGCACTTTATGTGGCTACCGAGTTCTTCGAGGGCGAATCGCTGCGCCGCTTGATGGACACCTACGCCGGTGAACGACGCCCCTTCAGCCTGCAGGAAGCCTGCCAGATCGTGGTGCGCGTCCTTGAAGCGGTGGATGCGGCCCACCAGAATGGGCTGGTACACCGCCATGTGAAACCGGCAAATGTGATAGTGCACACCCGACTTGTCGGCCCTGGCGCCGGCAAGTCCGTGCGAAGCATCAAGCTGAACGGGTTGGGGATGTGCGAGCTGCTCGCACCCGGCACGCTCGCGGAGAACATCGCCGAGCGGCCGGATGGTCGGTACATGGCTCCCGAACTGGCCTCGCCATCGGCAGGCGGTACCGTGCAAACCGATATCTACTCGGTCGGCGTGATCTTGTACGAGCTGCTCACGGGGCAGACCCCCATGGGCACCTACCTTTCGCCAACCCAGGTGCGGGATGACCTGCCGAAACATGTAGATGACATCGTTGACGTTGCCATCGCCGGCAGCGCAGAGGATCGCTACCCCTCTGCGCGAGACATGATCAACGACATCCAACGGGCCTTTACGGTCGATGACAAGCCGGCGCTGGTCACGTCCACTCGCACCATAGCGGGGATTGTGGGTGGCTGCGTACTTGTCCTCGGTTCCATCGTCGGGTATTCCTTCCTTCAGGACCCTGTTGCCGACAACCGAACGAAGGATGAAGCGGCGCGAGCCAAAGTCATCAACGAGAACCCCTACGACCAGGCCGTTCAGGAACAGAAGGCGGTCGGCCACCCCAATATGGTCTACATCCCGGGCGGCAATTTCATCAGTGGTCGAATGCGCTCCGAGCCGGCGGACGTGCCAGCGGCCACCGAAAAGTTGGCCACGGAGGAAAAGGTCGAGGCCTACTACATCGATACCTTCGAGTTCCCGAACGAAATGAACGGCTTTCCCATCGTCAACAAGACGCGAGCGCAGGCCGAAGCCGCTTGCGCCACCCGTGGGAAGCGGCTGTGCTCAAACATGGAATGGGAACGAGCCTGCAAGGGCCCCGAGCAGCAAGTATATGGCTATGGCAATGATTTCGTGGCGGAAACCTGCGCTGGCCCAGGCGGCGATCGGAACAACGATTCGCGGCTTGACCGCGCCTCGGGCTCCCAGGAGGCGTGCAAGTCGGGCTGGAACGTCTTCGACATGTCGGGTGGTGCCATAGAATGGACCTCGACAGCCGTACCCGCGCAGCCCAAGCTCGGCTCGGTAAAGGGTGGTAAATTGGGAAATGCGCAACGCGGATCGCGCTGCGCATTCAGCGAAGACACCAACGCCGAAGCGGCTAATAAGGCGATCGGTTTCCGATGTTGCATGGCTGACAACGGGCAGGTGCCCACCGACCCAAATCCAACGCCCCCGGCCGTCCCGAACCCCGCTACCCCATAGCCGCGGGTCCGGTTAGCTCCCGCGCCGCTCCGGCGGTCTTGAACGGTACAGCACCGCCGCCTCACGAAGCTCCTGGCGGATGACCCCGTAGACCCCTGGATCGTAGGTGAGCGCGGTGTGCCCCACGCCCTGAATCGGGCGATTCTTGATCGACGTTTCGCCAGGTTTGGGAACGAGTACACTCGCCCACCAAGGACAAACCACGTCCATCCGGCTGTGTACGCTGACCAGCGGCACGTCGTTGGGGAAGAGATCGGCCTTCAGACGCTTGAGGTAGCCGCTGTTCGGCAAAAGGTCCCACGGGGACCGGGAGAGCATGCCCATGCCCATCAACGTGAGCCCCAGGGCGGCCGTGGGCGTTCCGTGGTGGGGAGTGCCCAAGGTGATCACGGACTTCACGCGAGGACCACCCCCAAGGTACTGGACATACTCCCTGGCGATCAAGCCGCCCTTGCTGTGGCCCACGATGTGAAAGGCCTTCAGGCCGGTTCGTTGGCATATCCGTTCGATCTTCTCGGCGACCATCTCGGACAGGTCGCTCGGCCGCCGGGTGTTAAGGCCGAAAACACCGCCGAGATCAAAGGAAAATACGCCGAAACCATCGTAGCGTAGCCGGTCTTCCATCACCTCCCAGACGTTGCGGGTCTGGAAGAAGCCGTGCAGCAAAAGCACGGACTCGTCGTAGTTTGCAAAGTCATCGCGCCGAACGATGGAGTTGTTTCGCCCGTACACCGTGCGCAGGCTGCCCAACTGGTCGCGCAGGGCACGCCATACGCGGAGCGGCTGGTTCGGGGGTTTGATCACGCTCCAGAACTATCACCGCCGTGGTACGGTAGCCTCCCCGAAGGAACTCCCCATGCGACTGCTTGCGCTGCCCATCCTCCTCGCCTGCGCCTGCGCCCCCGACAAAGACGACAGCGCCAGCAACGGCTCGCTGGGGGCCTCGGTCGACACGACCGACTGCAGCGGCACCGCGCCTACGATCGAATACTTCAAGGTGAGCGAGGGCGACCCGGTCACCCCCGAAGGCAGCGATGTCCCCCAGCCCACCATCTTGTTCACGATCGAGTACGAGGATGAGGATGGGGATGCCCATGTGATCAGCCTCGACATGTGGTACGACGACGTCGTCGATGGCGCGGTGGACATGACTGGCGAACCGCAAACGGGATTCGCCAACAACGCCCTCCAGGATTCCGATGGCAACACAGTGGATGAGTGTGCGGGAGACGGCGGTACCGTGCAGTTCTCCGCAGGCGTGACCGGCACCGACTTCGCCTACTTGAAGGAGTACGAGTTCGCCGCGGTGCTCTACGACAATGCGGATATGGCCAGCGAAGCCGAGCTCGCGGTCGGCACCACTCCGGCAGAGCTCGCGCCGTAGCAGCCGCCGCGAAGGCGGACTACCCCACGATCCAACGGGATTCACCGGGTTGCATGGCAATCGTCGCGCGGCGGCCGTTCACGATGACGCGACCTTCGGCCATCCATCGGACACACATCGGGTAGAGGCGATGTTCGACGGCGAGGATCCGCGCGGCAAGCGTCGCCTCGTCGTCTCCCGGCATCACAGGGACCGTACCCTGGGCGAGAATGGGACCGGTATCCACGCCGGCATCCACCAGGTGGCAGGTGGCACCGGCCTGAACCACCCCGGCGGCCAGCGCCTGCGCGGGACCGTGCGTGCCCGGAAAGGCCGGGAGCAAGGCCGGATGAATGTTCATGACGCGACCGGGAAAGGCATCCAAGAACGTCGTGGTGAGCACGCGCATGAATCCGGCCAGGCAGATGAGATCCGTACCGCCCAGCTCCGCAAGCAGGGCCGTTTCAAATTCCGTGCGGGTCCGCCCCCGGTGGTCCACGACGGCAGTAGGGACCCCGGCCGCAGCGGCGCGGTCCAGCGCCCCCGCGCCCGGCACGTTTGAAACAACCTTCACGATCTCGGCCGGAAACCAGGGGTCTGCCGAGGCGTTCAGCAGGGCCTGAAGGTTGCTGCCGCCTCCTGACACGAGCACGGCGACGCGCGCAGTTGCGCTCATGCGCCCCGCACGATGCATTCGCCCGCGGGGTCGGTCACCACCGTGCCTACGATCCAGCCTCCGGCTTCGGCCGCCAGGGCTTCGGCGTTTTCAGGGCGGATGACCAGAATCATGCCGAGACCGCAGTTGAAGGTCCGGT
>CAMBIK010000017.1 GCA_945867435.1 Klebsiella pneumoniae | reverse complement strand
CGGGAGGAACCGCAGGTGCGGCCTCGAAGTTCGCCGTGTGTTCGCCGCTGCCGCCCTGCGTGGCCACCAGGTAGTACCGCGGCCTTCGCATCGGCACGCCCAGAGTCGTGGGGCATAGAACACGTTCATTCAACGTATATCCAGCCCCCTCCAAGGCGGTACGAACGTGCGCACGCGTCGCGGACACCACGAAGCCCGGCACATTTTCCATCGCCACGATGGCAGGGCGGAGCGCCACGATGTGTTCAAGCACCCGCAAGAGCGGTCGCACGCGGGGGTCCTCGAGGTCGCGACGCAAACCACGCAGCGTGAACGGCTGGCAAGGCGGCGAAAGCCACCAACGATTCGCGGCGAAGCTCGAAAGCTGCCCAAGGCGAACCCCAGCCAGATTCCACGCCTTCGGCGAACACCCATGATTGGCCGTGTAGACCTCGTTCGCGTAGGGGCTCTGATCGACCGCGGCGGCGACCGGCCCCCCCCAGGCCATGCCGGCAGCCCCCAGGCCCGAAAAAAGCTCCAGCAGCGGCACGGCGAGCCGCAGCTAGTCGGACAGCTCGCGGTCGAGCAGCCACTGTACGACCGGCAACCGCGGGCCGTCGAGATTGGCGCTCATTCTGAACGGCGTGAAGACCACGATGCCCTTGCCGGATTCGAACTCCACCAGCATCGGGGCGTTCTTCTCGACGTCGGTGTCCATGCCGCGGCGCCAGGTGGCGTCGGCGTTCAGCATCACCTTCACGTCGTCGGCCACACTATCGACAACGGGCCAGGCGTCGAGATCCAGATCCATCTTCACCGTGTCCTTGCCGAGCGCTTCCTTCAAGCCGGTGTTGTTCACGTCGCACTCGTAGAGCCCAGGCTCGCCGACCTGCGCGCTGTCCGGCGTGCCATCGCCAAGGAAATCGATCTGGCTCGGCCAGGTTTCCTCGATGACGTCGTAGCTCCAGTCGCTGGCAAACACGATGCCTCCGGCCGACACATACTCCTGGAGGTTGGTCTTCACGATGGCCACGTCGGCGTCGTCGCTGCGGTCGATGCTGTAGAAGATGCCATCCTCGAGGTGCCCGCCAGCGAAGAAGATGGCGTCATAGCGGCCCATCTCGTCGGGGTTCTGGAGGAACTGAAGGAGCTCTGCCCCGGTTTGGCCATCGACGTCGTAGGCGCCAGAGATTCCTGCCTCTTGAAGTACTTTATCGAAATCATCAAAGTCGCCGCTCACGACGGCCACTTCCACATCGGAGCTGGCCGAGCAGCCGGCGTTTTCCACTTCCGTGTCGCGACCATTGATGACGGTCGCATCGAACATGTCGAGCGTGGTGGAGCCATACTGGATGTACACGGTGTACACGTCGTCAGCGAGCCCCTCAAGCTTCCAGTTCCCATCGGCATCGGAGAGGGTTTCTCGCACGTCGCGCAGCTCCCCCGCCGTGTCGATGATGTGGGTGTAGATCGAGGCGCCTTCAAGCCACAGATGGGTTTCGGGATCGCACACGCGACCGCTGACCGAGCCATCGCCCTGACCGTAGATGTCGCTGACGTGAGTGAGGGTATTCTCCTGCTCGCACGCCACCGCGCCGACGAGCGCAAACACGAGGAAGTAGCGCATCAGTAGGACCTCCCTGGCACGAGAACGTAGATGTCGAGCGTATCGAGCAGCACCGTGCCATCCCCGAGCACGTTTAGCGTGAGCGAATAGGTCTGGTCGGTCTCGCCGGCAGCGACGGCACCCCGGAACGTAAGGTCAAACTCCAACTTCTGGCCGTTCGCGCTGGAGGAGAGCGCGTAGGTTTCCGGGTCGATGGACTTCACGAACCCGTGTTCGTCGTTCTCGACTTCCAGCACCACTTCCGAGAACTGGACGCTGTCGGCCAGCTCCGTGATCGCCGTGACGATGGTGCTGCGGAGGGTCGCGGAGGAGCCCGACCACTGGAACACGAGCTTGTCGTCCGCCGCGCCATCGCCGTCGGTATCGGCGTAGCTGCCGGTCTTTCCCGCCAGGTCGTTCATCTGGGGCACGGGCAGCGAGCCGGACACGGAGATACCGATGAGCGCAGCGTTCATGGCCTTTGCGGCGGCAACCACATCGCTCGATGACCCGTCCAGCGGACAACCGCCCGGCGTTTGGTTGTAGCTGCCGGAGGCGGCATCGGGGTCGCGCATGTAGTTGTCGGTCACGTAGACGATGATCGGCAACGCGTAGTCGCGGAAGCCCATGCCGCCGCCCGTGCCGATTCCGGGCACGCCCGCGCTGTAGTTCTGCCCGCCGCCGCCGTTGAAGGGGTCGACACCGCTTGCGATAAACGGACGAACGTCCTTGGCGGATTCGAAGCTGCCGTTGCAGTTCATGTCGTAACCGCCGCCCACAAGCGCCTGGTAAAGGGCTTCCATCGACCCCTCGGGGCCGTCGTAGCCGTTGTGGATGCCCAGCCCCGACAGGGAGCTCTGCACGGACGAGGTGCTCGTCGTGATCGGCTGCACCAAGTCGTACACCCTGTCGATGCTGGTGCCCATCGTTCCGTAATTGTAGTCGTCGAACGTGGCGACGCCGTACTGGGCATCGGGCAACTGCGCGCTCACTTGGGTCACGATCTGGCCGAACTCCGACGCCATGGAATTGAGCGTGCTGCTCATGGAACAGGTGGTGTCCAACAGGAAGCCGATGTCTCCCGAGCTGACGTTGAGCGTGAACTCAAAGCCCTTTTCGACCGTGGTGCGCTCTTCGACCGTGACGTAGATGCCCTCGATTACGCTGGTGGAGCTCATCGGGTCGGTGCCCGCCGAGACCTCCGCGCCGTCGGTGAAGGTGTCGTCGTCGCTGTCTTCGTCGAGGGGGTCGGTGCCGAGCAGCACCTCGCCGGCATCCGACACGCCATCGCCATCGCTGTCGAGATCGGCGCCGTCCCACATGCCGTCCCCGTCGGTGTCCCGCGCTTCTTCGCCGCCGCCGGACTCGGTCGCGTCGGAGAAGCCATCGCCATCGCTGTCGTCGTCGAGGTAGTCGGGAATGCCATCCCCATCGAAGTCGCGGGGGGTGGTTTCCCAGGCGGATGTGCCGGATTCCACGGCGTCGGACGCGCCATCGCCGTCGCTGTCGAGGTCCCGGTAGTCCTCCGTGCCATCCCCGTCGGAATCGACCACGGTGCATTCAGCGCCGATCTCGATGGTGTCGAGGATGCCATCGCCATCGTCGTCGAGGTCGGCGAAGTTGCGGATCCCGTCTTTGTCCTTGTCGGAATCGCCCTCGGCGGCGTCGGGAATGCAGTTCTGGTCGGAGTCCAGGTCGCGGTAGTCGGCCACGCCGTCGAAATCGCTGTCCCAAGGCAGGGTGAGCACATCTTCGTCGCCGGCTTCGATGGAGTCGTCGATGCCATCGTCGTCGGAATCGGTGTCCTGGTAGTCGGGAGTGGCGTCGACATCCGAATCGGTGGACACCAGATCGTCGTCGTTCTGCGGATCGACATAGCCTTCATCGAAGTCGAGGATGGTATCTCCATCCTCATCTTTCCAGGCGACCAGCTGATTCGGACCGTCGTCGCCAAGTTTGGACCCGCCGGTGCAGCCGCCCAACACGAGGGGGAGAAGAAGAGAGAGTCGCATCACAAACTCCGAGAGCATTCGATGATACCGCGAGAGTGTGCCGCCGTCGAAGATCATTTTCGCGCCGCCACCGGGGAACCCATGCCCCACTGGGGCACGAATGTCGCAGGATCAGCCCTTCTGTTTCGCTCGCCGGTACTCGACCCAGCCGCCCGGGTACACATCGATGCGACCCGGCTCCAAAACCACGATCCGATTGGCCACGCTCTCGATGAGATCGCGGTCATGCGTGACGAAAATACAGGTTCCCGCGAAGCTCTGGATGCCATCCCGCAGGGAGCTGATCGCTTCGAGATCCATGTGGTTGGTGGGCTCGTCGAGGATCAGCGTGTTGTGCCGCAGGAGCATCAGGCGGGCCAAAAGCCCCCGGACCCGCTCCCCACCGGAGAGCGTGGCGGTCGGCTTGTCGCCATCTTCGCCCGAAAAGAGCATGCGGCCGAGCACGCTGCGCACGCCTTCTTTACCGGCAACGGGCTTCTGCTCAAACATCCAATCGAAAATCTTGTGGCCAGGCGGAATCACGCCTTCGTGCTCCTGCGGGAAGTAGCCGACATCCACCTCGTGGCCCCACTTGATGTTTCCGGCCATGGGAGCCAAGGTTCCGAGCAGTGTCTCGATCAGGGTGGTCTTGCCCACGCCGTTGCGTCCGATCACCGCCACCTTGTCCCCACGCGAGATGCTCAAGTGCAGGCCTGAGAACAGCTTTTCCCCGTTGTGACCGCAAGCGAGCTTGTGCACTTCAAGCACATCGCGCCCGCCCGGTTTGTCGAACTCGAACTTGATGAACGGCCGCTGAATGTTGCTGCGCTTGATCTCATCGGGACGAAGGCGGTCCAGCTCCTTTTTGCGGCTCGCCGCCTGCGTAGACCGCGTTCCCGCCGCGAAGCGCTGAATGAAGTCCTGCAGTTGCTTGATCTTCTCCATCTTCTTGGCGTTTCCGGTCTCGACCTGGCCGCGAACCTGGGCCTTGGCCCTCACCATGTCGTCGTAGTTGCCGGTGTACTGAATGATCGTCTCGTAGTCGATGTCCGAGATGTGCGTGCAGACCGAGTTCAAAAAGTGGCGATCGTGGCTGATCACCACCAGAACGCCATCGAAGGAGTTGAGGAAGTCCTCCAGCCATTCGATCGATTCGAGGTCAAGGTGATTGGTGGGTTCGTCGAGCAAAAGCGCCTGAGGGCGGCCGAACAACGCCTGGGCCAGCAGCACCCGGAGCTTGAAGCCGCCCTTGAGCTCGGACAACGGACGATCGTGGCTGGACTGCTCGATGCCCAAACCGTCGAGAAGCACGGCAGCATCGGACTCGGCGCTGTACCCATCTTCCTCCGACACGACGCACTCCAGCTCCCCGAGCTCCATCCCCTCGTCTTCGGTGTGGTCGTCCTTCAGGAGCAGCTCATCCTTGCGCTGCATCGCTTCCCACAGACGCGGATTGCCCGCGATGACCACGTCGATCGCCCGCATATGGTCGAAGATCGTGTGATCCTGCCTCAGAATGCCCAGACGCTTCGGGCGCAGCACGCGGCCCGAGTCGGGGTCCAGGTCCCCGATCAGGATCTTCATGAACGTAGACTTGCCCGCGCCGTTGGGGCCAGTGAGGCCGAAGCGCTTGCCGGGACCGAAGCTGGTATTCACCTCTTCGAACAGCTTCTTTCCACCGAAGCCCTTGGAGACATTTTCAACGACAATCATGGGCGACCCGCGGGGGGGCGGCGGATATCATGTCGAAGGGGAAGGGGCTTGCCGCCCCTTCCCCGATCGCGCCGTTCCCTCAGGCCTCCAACCTGCGGTCCCGGCCTGTGGCGCACCGCACGTTATTCGCATGCGGGGTGTGGCGCTGTCCCCATCCCGCCCGGCCGCAGCGCCGGATGTGGCGGAGGTGACTATAAAGGGCATCATGCAGTGGACGACAGCAGTGCAGGGGGTGGTGATCGTTCTCGGGTTGGGGCTCGGACTGCTGTTCCCTCGGGTGCGTGGCGTCAGCTTCACCAAGGATGCCCTGATCAATCTGACGACCGGCGCAATCTTGTGGCCGGTGCGGTTGGGGCTGACCCTGGCCGGCGTGAAGCTGGCGCAAGGAGCGGTGCCGGGCCTGAAGGGCTTCGTTCACCTCGGCACCTTCGTTCACCCCGGGCTCCAGTTCCTGCTTTGCTTTCTGCTGCTGGACCTCGCCAAATACTGGCTTCACCGGGCGGACCACCAAATTCCAGCTTTGTGGCGCTTCCACCGGGTGCATCACAGCACCGAAAATATCGACGCCACCGCGGGCCTGCGGATGCATGTCGTCGACTTCCTGCAGCTGACGGCCTTGCCGATCCTCTTGTTCGGCGTGCTCCTCGACGTGTCCCAGTTCGAAGCCTGGGTGCTGCCCGTCTGCTTCTCCATCGGCATCGTCGCCGATGGCCTGAGCCACATGAACGTGGCTTTCCCCCTTACCAACCCAGTGTTTCGCACCTGGCTCTACACCTTCAACAACCCGTTGTTCCACGCCTGGCACCACACCCGCGACGGTGTGCTGTGCGATGGCAACTACGCCAACGCGCTCCCCGTGTGGGATGTGCTGTTCGGCTCCAACGTGACCCAGCAGGCCCCCCCCGCGCTGTACGGAATCGAGGGCGACCAGCGACTGATCAACGACGTGATCGGCCTTCAGTTGCTCCGGGGCCATCCCAGCGCTGGTAGCGATCGTCCGGAGCATAGTCGGTAAAAAAGGGGTGGTCGTCCACCGCGGCGCGCTCGCGGCAATGGGTGAGCCAAATCCCGTAATGCGCGGGATTGGCGTTCAGCCAGGGCTCGATCGCACCGCCCAGGACACGCTGGCAGAGGTCCGTGGGGTCATCCCCCCAAATGGGCGGGGCGAACCTGCAGAGGTTGGGCGCACCGTCCGGGCACTCCATCAGGGTGGGAACCAGCGCAGCGCCCGTGGAAGCGGCCAAACGGTAGGGGCCCGGATTCAAGAGCGCCGTACGCCCAAGATAGGGAACTTTCGTCCATTTCTGACCGATTCGGCCATCAAACGCGATGCCCACCAGCTCGTTGCGGCCGAGGCATCGGTACAGCTCACGAACGGAGGTGTCCAGGGAGATAAAAGTGATGGGGAGGCGGTCTTCGTTGGCCTCTCGCGCAGCCCGAGCTTCGCGCCGCCACTTGTTGTTGGCGAACACCCCAGCGTGGGCCCGAGCCACCTCGGGCGGGGCCATGCCCCGCGCCGCGTACTGGGTGTAGCGGTACCCGACGAGCCCCATGACAGCATGCATGAACATGAAATTCCCAGCGTGTGGGAAGATCAAAATGGCACCCTTGCCGCGCGCCAACGCCGCGTCGAGGTGCTCCTGGCCCGCGATGGTCAGCCACTGCTGCCAGTTGTTGGGCGTGAGCTTCCCGAGCAGCAGCTCCTCCAGATGCACCCGGAACGCGATGCGGTACGCCTCCTCCACGAGGGATGCATCCACCCTGCCCAACCAACGCTGGTATTCGTCGGCCATCAGGGCGCGTTGTCGGCCCGCCAGAGCGTACTGGACACGCCAAAGCGGGAGCAGTCGAGCCAGCGATTCCGGCTCGCCCGGGTTCAGGCGATTCCGAAGTTGGACCCAAAACATCCAGCGCGCCACATCCTTCGGTGAGCCGCGGAGGTCGGTCAAAGCGCTGTTCTGGGGCTTAGGTTGGTCGAGGATCGACATCCGGGAGTCAGTCGGCCGAGGGGCCGGCGGCCGCCTTCTGCACGCGCACATCCGTGTCCCGCCGAAGCGTGTCAAGTTGCTGAAGTGCCGCGGCGTTCACGGAGTCGAGGCGTTGCAGCGACTTCAGGGCCTGTAGGCGCACCCGGGCGTCGCCATCCGCAAGGAGCTGGACCAGCGGCGACCACGCCCCGGCGAGGTCGAGGAAACCGACGCTACGGGCCGCTTCGGAACGCACCACGGGGTCGCTGTCTTGGAACGCGGCCAGCACCGCATCGCCGACAGCCGAAGGCGGCGAAACCCAGACGGCCGCCCGTGCCGCTGCCGCCCGCACGGCGGGCACATGATCCTCCAGGCCGAGGCGCACCAACCGCGGTGCCGACGCCTTCTCCGCACCACGCGCCACCCCCACCAGAACCTCGCGTACGGAGGGGTCTGCCTCGGTGGGGAAAAGCGCGACCGCGACTGGCCCCCACGCCGAGCCGGTGGCCCCCACGGCCTGGGCCAGCGCCAGGCGAATCTCCTGCGGTTCCTCTCCCCAGACCAGGCGCGACAGCAAGGGCCCGGCGGCTTCCGCGACGAGGAGCCGCGGATCGGCGAAGCGCGCCGGGCTCGAGCGGTGGGGTTCGGGCGCGGCGGACCACGCCAGCATCGCGACCCCGCGATGGAACTGCCACGCCCGTACATCCATCGCGATCAGTCTCTTCTCCCAATCCTCCGCGGCCTCGAGCGCGACCAGATCGGCCTCGCTCGCCTCACGCACCAGCCCATCCCGCATCGCGATCCACTCGGAATCGGGCGCGGCCGACGCGAGGGTGGCGGCAAGAAACAACAGCACGTTCGCGACCTCAGCGAACAGGATCCATACCCGCGAGGGGCGTGAGGCGATGTAAGGGATCGTCATGGGCCCGAACCCTCCGGAGCTACTGAGCCGGAGCCTCGACCGAAGGCGGCGGCTTCGAAGAGCGCTCCACAACGCGCAAACCCGGCTCCACACCGATCGCGAGGTCATCGCCCTCGAGGGTCACCCCCCAGCCGAGGTACACGGTGGCCGCGGGCATCAGGACTGTCAGCGCGGCCAGGATGTCGGTGAACGTGCAGTCCACCTGCATGCGAAGGACCACGTCCCGCCCGGCGATGTCCACGAGCTCGGTGAGATCGATGACATCGTAGCCATCCTGCACATGCTTGCCCGGCACGAGGATCAGCTCGCGCGGGTTGGGCATCGCCGTTGCCACCCGCAGCTTGACAGGAAAAGAGCCACACCGACCGACGGCAAGCATCGGATCGTCCTTGATCTGAGCGGCGACTTCACCAGGGAGGTCCGCGCAGCCGACAAACGCAACGCTCCCCGCCTTGGCATCCACCAGCAGCGCGTACAGGTCTTCCGCCGTCCATGAGGCGGGCAAAAGGATACCATCTCCCTGCCGAAGCGTGCTCCCCACCTGATCCATAGTGCCGAGCACACTCTCCCGGCCAGCACCGCCGCCATCGCGCAGCTCCAGCCAGGTTGAGACCGGGTCGGCCGGCACCAGCACTCTCGGGGGCAGCACGTCACGGCGGGGGACGTCGTAGCCCGGAGAGGCCGCGAGCACCCAAGCGGCATGGGCCCCCGCCAGCCGACCGAGGATGCTGCGCTTGGCAAAAACCGACGCCAACGCCATCAATCCTCCGGCGAGCAGCGCCCCGCTGGCGGCAATGTCGAGCCCCTGCTTAGCGCCGTGGTCTCCGGCCCGTACGAGCCCGAGCCCAGGGAGCAGCGCGACCACCGCGCCCACCGGCAACCAGAGCATCCACCGCGCCGCCGCCCGCGCCGTGGATTCGTGGGCGGCTAGCGCACCGACGCGAGTATGCGCAACGTTGAGATCGTTCAGGATCTCCGAGACATCCACCTCGAGGCCGGCGAGAGTGGTCACCACGAGGCCAAGCATAGCGACAAGGAATCCTGCAACACCAACGCCGGGAAGCGCGAGGTAGCGCGGACGAATCGCCACGAGGCCGGCCGCCGCCAACAGCGCAAGGCACGCCATGAGCAGCCCTGCGGCCGCCAGCGAGGGCCGCCCCAGGCTCATCCCCACGGCCACCAGGCCCGTGCCAGCGGCCAGGCCGCCGCCGGCCGCGACCATCGGGCCGACGTTGCCACGCCGTTCCTGGCGCAGCGACGCCACCGCCGCACCGACCATGGTGGGCACCACCAGCGCGTAGGCGAGCATCCCGGCCATCGGGGCAGGGGCCGAAGCGACAGCGCGGTCGGCGTAGATGTACCAGGGCGCCCACGACGGATCGGCCGCGTCGGAGAGCGTGCTCTGAACGATCCCATAGTTTGCTGAAACGCCTACAAGGCCGAGGATCACCACCGATACCGGGGCGAAGATCGTGGCCACAACCGGAATGCGGCGACCACCCGCGATGGCAACGCCCAACAAGATTTGCAACGGCAGGCCCAACGCGGCGATGCCGCAGGCGAGCAATCCCCACTGTCCGAGCGAGCTCCAGTCCATGATGCGCGTCCCGTTATCCGATCGGAGCGGCTGCGCGGGCAAAGCGGTTCCCGTGCGGTTAGCAACCCGGCGCGCCAACCCGGCCGCCAACCCCGAGGTCCAAATGAACGCTCCCCTTCGTGTCACGGTCACCGGCGCAGCCGGCAACATCGGCTACGCGCTCCTCTTCCGCTTGGCCTCGGGCTCTTGCTACGGCAAGGACCAGCCCATCATCCTGCAGTTGCTGGAGATCACGCCCGGCATGAAGGCGCTTGAGGGCGTGGTGATGGAGCTTCAGGACAGCGCCTTCCCATTGCTGCACGGCATCGAAGTCAGCGACGACCCGAATGTCGCGTTCAAGGGCGCAAACCAAGCCTTTTTGGTGGGAAGCCGCCCGCGGACCAAGGACATGAACCGCGCCGACCTGATCACGGCAAACGGCCCGATCTTCGTCGGCCAGGGCAAGGCCCTCGCCGCCCAGGGCGCGAGCGACCTGCGGGTGCTCGTCGTGGGCAACCCGTGCAACACCAACGCGCTCATCGGCATGCACGCGGGTCGGGAACTTCCGCGTGACCGCTGGCACGCCATGACCCGGCTCGACGAAAACCGGGCGAAGGCCCAACTGGCGAAGCAGGCCGGCACGATCGCCGGCAACGTCACCAACGTGGGCATCTGGGGCAACCACTCCGACACCATGTTCCCCGACTTCAACAATGCGAAGGTGAACGGCCGGCCCGCCACCGAGGCCTGCGACCGCACCTGGCTGGAAGGCGATTTCCTGAAGACCGTGGCCACCCGCGGCAAGGCGATCATCGAGGCGCGCGGAGCCTCTTCGGCCGCTTCCGCCGCCGCCGCCGCGGTGGACCACATGTCCAGCCTCTGGCACGGCACGCCGGCCGGCGAGTTCACCTCGATGGCGGTGTGCTCCAACGGCGCCTACGGGGTTCCCGAGGGCCTCATCTTCAGCTTCCCAGTCACGGCGAAGGCCGGCAACTGGACCGTCGTGGAAGGCCTGACCCTCGACGAATTCGCCAAGGGCAAGATCGCGGCCACCGTTCGCGAGCTTGAGTCGGAACGGGAGACCGTAAAGGACCTTTTGGCCTAGAACCCTTAGAACGGGATGTCGTCATCCCCGGGGTGGGGCGCCGGGTCATCCTGACCGGGCGCATCGCCGCCGCGACCCGGATTGTTGGGGCGACCACCGCCGCCACCGCCGGAATACCCGCCGCCGCCGCCGCGCTGGCCACCGCCACCACCGAAGTCTTCACCTGCGCCGGGGCCCCCCGACCCGGAACCGCCCGCGCCGCCCAGGAACCGAACCTGATCGGCGACAATCTCGGTGCTGTACCGGTCCTTGCCCTCCTTGTCCTGCCACTTACGGGTTTGCAGGCGCCCTTCGATGTAGAGCTGCTTGCCCTTCTTGCAGTACTGGTTCACGGTTTCGGCTTGGCGACCCCACACGACCACCGTGTGCCATTCGGTGCGCTCCTGAAGATTGCCATCGCGGTCCTTGTACTTATCCGTCGTGGCCACACGCAGCGTAGCAACGGGCTGACCGCCGGAAGTGGAGCGAAGCTCCGGATCTTGTCCGAGATTGCCGATGAGAATGACCTTGTTGACCACGGTGCACCTGGGGAGGGGAGCGAGACCCTATCACCCACCGTGTCGACGCCGTACCAGAAATTGGCGGGATCGCGCCTTCGGCTCAGGTCCCGGCCAGCAGCGGAAGCCCTCCTTCGTCTCCGGCGGGGTCGATCCCAAACGCCGCGAACTGGCGGTCGCAATGGTTGATCACGCTTCGAACGTACCTTCGCTTCTCGGCGTAGCTTCCGGGGTAGAAGCTTCTCTTGAAGCCGTGGATCACGATGTCTCGCAGCTCGCGAGGCGTGAGGCGCGCGTGGCGCACGGCGAGGCCCAGCTCTCGAGTCACGGTGGTGTGCGACATCAGCCGATTGTCGGTGCAGATCGCGACCGAAATCCGCTTATCGAGCATTTTTCGAAGCGCGTGGTCCTCCACCGAACCGATGGAGGGATTCGTTTGCAGGTTGGAGGTGATGCACACCTCGATGGTCACCCGGCGGTCGGCGATGAACTCACAGATTCGGTCCGCAAACCCAACCTTGTCCTCGATTTTCGGATCCCGGATCTGCTCCGGCGAGAACAGGAGGTAGCCGTGGCCGATCCGGTCGGCGTGAAGGGCAGTGATGGCCTGAAAGATGCTCTCCGCGCCATAGGCCTCGCCCGCGTGAACCGTCTTGTGCAGAAAGTTCGCGTGGGCGTAATCGTAGGCAGCCTGGTGGTCGATGGCCGGGTAGCCATCTTCCTGCCCCGCAAGGTCAAAGCCCACGACCGGAATTCCGGCTTCGTCCCTGGCCCACACCGCCTCCCGGGCAAGCTCCAGGCTCGCAAGGCCCGCCATGGCACGCCTGGGTGCCTTGCTGAGCGCGCGGATGAGATTGCGGTAGTACGCTGAAAACTGCTCCGTGAACATCCGGAGCGCACACACGATGATGCCGTAGCGAAAGTCTGGCTCTCCCGCGGGAAGGTCCCGGTTGAGTTCCGCCTGGGCGCGGGCGAGCCCGTCGTTCACCGCACGCAGCACCGCGCGGCCATCGAGCTCATCGTGTTGGTGAAGCTGCGGCGCGAACCGTACCTCGACGTATCGAACACCCTCCGCGAAGTTGTCGAGGGCGAACTCGTAGGCGACCCGGGACAGCCCCTCCGCGTCCTGCATCACGGCGCCCGTCCATGCAAAGCCCGCGAGGTACTCCGGAAGATCGGCATAGTGCGGCTTGAATACCGTTTCGTTCAGCCCCTCGGGCGTGGTGGAGGGCAGCCGGACGCCGCGCTCGCGCGCGAGCTCGATCAGGGTTTCCACCCGCAGCGACCCGTCCAGGTGCACATGCAGGTCTGTCTTCGGGAGAGCGCGCAGCAGCGCATCGACACGGTGGGATTCGAGCGGCATGCGAACCCCTATCCACCTTCACGACGCGTCGAAGGACAGACGGGGGTCGTGCGTACCATGGTCGTGTCCACGGAAAGGCTATGTTGTCCACCCGCATGCTCCTCCCGCTCCTCCTCCTGCTCTCCTCCTCCATCGCCGAGGCTCGGCCCCGTCACAGGCCGGTGCCGCATCACGGAGCCCGACCGCGCGCGCATGTCGTGATCAACCCGTGGGCGGTCAGCTATACGCCCGCGCCGCGCCTGGGCTGGCTGTGGGTGGCGGGCGGCTATGTGGGACCGCGCTGGCGCCCCGGCTACTGGGCTCCCTCTGTTCCCCGCCTCGGCTGGCTCTGGGTGGCCGGCTACTGGACCGGAACTGTGTACGTCGATGGCTACTGGCGAGACGAGGCCCGCACCGGACAGGTGTGGTCCGATGGCTACTACGGCGAGGATAGCACCTGGATCCCCGGCTATTGGTCGCCCGCCGACTCCGCGGATGCCCGGCGCGACCGTGAGTCCGCGCCCGCGCCCGCCCCGGCAAGCGCCCCAGACAGCGTTTTCCACGACTACGAGTAGGCTACACTCCGCGGGGTGACCCCCCCTCGCCTCGCGGGCAGCTACCTGGTGCTTGAAACCACCAATCAGTGCAGCCTCGCGTGCGTTCATTGCACCGTTTCCGAGGGCACCTCCCATCCCCACCACGCCGCGGTGGGGTTCATGGACCCGACCCTCTTCGAGGGGGTCCTGGCCGACCTCGCCCGGGTGGGAGCCCAGTTCGACACCCTCATCCCCTTCTGGTTGGGCGAACCGCTGCTCCATCGCGACTTTGGGTCTTTGTACCAGGCCGGCCTGCGGGCGGCGGCCACGTTCGGGACCTTTCGACGGGTGGAGATCCACACCAACGCCACCCATCTCGGGCGCGACCGCGTGCGGGTGGCGCTCAACGCTTCGCCGGTGCCGCAAACGTGGCACTTCTCGATCGACGCGGCCACTGCGGACCGGTACCGCTCGATCAAGGGTAAAGACAGCTTTGTAGCGGTGGCGGCCAACCTTCACGCATTCCTCGACGAACGCGCTCGAACGGGTGCGCGCTGGCCCCGCCCGGTCTTCCAAATGATCGTGGGCGAGAACAATGCCGACGAAGTAGCGGCGTTCGCCGAGCATTGGACTGCGGCATGCCGCACCCGGGGCATGCCGGTTCGCCTGGCGGCGCAGACCGTGCCCGAAGGCGAAGATGCCATCGTGTTCTTCCGACAGCTCGACGCGCCCACGCCAGCGGCCCAGACCCGCGCGAACACCGCCTTTCGAGGCGCGATGCATAAGCTCGGGCTGGACCTTCCCCGCCCGGGAGCGACCCCGTTGGAGCTTGCGGGCGATCCCGGTGTCTGCAGCAGCTTCTGGAAGAGTCCCGTTGTGGGATGGGATGGCCGAGTGACCACCTGTGTGCGGGACAACCGCTTTGAAAACCTGCTTGGCAACGTGAAGGACACGCCGTTGTCCGCGATCTGGTACGGGGAACGGCTGCGGCTGGCGCGGCGCGGCGTGGCGGCCGGGTCCTACGCCGGCTTTCCAGCCTGTGCCGAGTGCTACATCCCCCGCTCCGCCAACTACACGGACATCGGGGCAGCGGAGATCGCGACGTGGCCCTGACCGCGCCAGCCATCCTCGACCGCGTGCTGGCCCAGGCGCGGCTGCGGCGCGCCGTGGAGCCGCCGCGACAGATCCACCTGCAGGTCACGGGCAGGTGCTTTCTCCCCTGCACCCACTGTGACATCTACAAAAACGAGGCCGAAGACCTGCCAGAAGCCACCTGGGCCCGCGTGATCGACGAACTGAGTGTCTGGGTGGGCCCCGCCTCCATGAACTTTGTGGGTGGCGAACCGCTGATGCGCACCGACCTGGAACGGCTGATGCTGCGGGCTACCGAGCGCGGGTTCACCGTGACCTTCAACACCAACGCGTGGCTGTTGAACGACAAGCGGGCACGGGCGCTTTGCGACGCCGGGGTGTCGGTGGCCTACCTCTCTCTCGATGGCTTTCACGAGGCAACGGTCGACCGCAGCCGGGGGCGCTCAGGAACGTGGAAAAAGGTGATGGAAGCAGTCGATCGACTGGGAGCCCTCCCCAACCCACGGGTGATCATCACCACCATCCTCCACGGCGGGAACGCCGCGGAAATCCCGCTATTGCTGGCGTGGTGCCAGAGTCGTGGCCTGGAGTTGGTCGTGCAGCCGCTCTACCAGAACTTCGGCGAGAACGCCCACGACCCGGGATGGTGGCGCCGCGCGCCCATGTGGCCTACCGACCTCGGGGCCATCGACGCCGCGTTGGATGTTTTAGTGGACGAGCGCCGGCGTGCGGGCAAAGTGTGCAACCCTGTGGAGCAACTGGAGGCCTTTCGCGCCTATTTTCGCGACCCAAGCGTGGAGAACGGCCAGGTGTGCAAGGCAGGGCATTCCGACCTCGCCTTCGATCCCGGCGGCACCGTGCGGCTCTGCTACTTCCTGGAGCCGGTCGGCAACATCCACGACGCGAAGCCCATCCGGGACGTGTGGAACAGCGCGGTCACGATGCGGCGCAGGTACGAGGTGCACACCTGCACAAGGAGCTGCAACCTGCTGAACTGCAACTTCGGGGGGGCCGAGTAGGCGGCTTAGCTCAACGCGCCATCCTCCGCCCTCGCCGCGGCACCCGTTCCCGCCGAAATGACGCATTCAAGGGAGCGGAAGAAGCCGATCCGGTCGAGAGGCCGGTTTAGCCAGCCGGTGGTGATGCAGTAGTGGCTGTCGTGCGGGGAAGCGTGGTGAACCGCGTGGTGAACGGGGTGGAGCGCGATGCGCGAGGCCTGCAACCACCGAATCGCGGCGGGAGGACTGGGCATGTGCGCCCACTTGTGAAATTGATTGGTGAGGAAAACCCCGAGGCACAAGGCCACCAGAAACGTCACAGCCACACGCGAGGCCACGCCCGCATCCGGGTCGAGCGTCAGCGCAGCCAGCAAAATGGGGGAGGTGGCGAGACAGTTGCTGCCGTTCACCTCGACAAAGTCATGCCGGGTGATGGCTTCCTGGTCGACATGATGTTCGCGAAAGGGCCGCACGAACATGGACCCGAGGATGGGGGTGCGGGTCGTGAGCCAGGTGTCGAAAAACCAATGTACCAAGCCAGAGAACAAGTCGGCACCGACATAGCCGGCGAGCGCCGCTACCGCGACGGACAGCTCAGGAGCCCAGCCCACCCGAGCCACGTTCGCGCCAACGGCTGCGAAGAACACGAGGATGCCCGCCGAGTCCAGGATGCGCGCCCCGACGGAATAGTTGGCCAGGTCGGCGCGTGTGGGGGGCTGTTCGGACGACATCGTCAGTCAGAAACTAACCGACTTCCGTCGCCCCGAGCAAAATGGCCACCGCGCCCGCCGCGAGAAGGACCCCACAGAGCCCCGAGAGCCACCGGACCCAGGCCGGAGCGCGATCGCCCGCCTTCGCCGTGACCTCCGCCCACTTGGGAAGTCCACGCGCCAAACCCAACGCGGCAAGCGCGCCGCCGAGACCGCCGCCCACATGCGCGGCCCAGTCGATGCCTGGCACAAACGAGATCAGCAGGTTCAGACCAAGGTTCTGGCCAGCACCCGACCGCATCGCCTTGCGCAGGGGCGCGGGAAGAATGTCGCCGCCGCGCACCGACAGTGCAAACTGGGCCGCCATCACCCCCCAGATCGCGCCGGAGGCCCCGATGGAGACACCGTTGAGAAACACAAGGCTCAACCCGCTGCCGCAGAGCGCGGACACCGTGTAGAGCACCAGGAAGCGACCGCTCCCGAGGATGCGTTCCATCAGGTCACCCAGGCGCCACAGCACGAACAGGTTCATGAGGGCGTGGACCGCGCTTCCGTGCAGCAGGGTGGCGCTGACCATCCTCCACACCTGTCCGTTGGCCACATGCTCGCCGCTGAGCGCCCCCATCGCCACGAGGATGTCGCTGTCGGTATCGGCGCCCAGCACCAACTCCAGCGCGAACAGGGCCCCCATCCCCCCGACAAGCACGCGGGTGACCCAAGGAGTATTTGCCATGAGCCTACGATGAAAGCCGTTCCTTTCGTGGGCGATGTCGCGGCGGGTGCCGTTCCAAACCGCCCAGAACCGGTCCCAGTCCAAGGGAAGCGGTTCGCGCCCCCCCAGCCAGCCAACCAGCCAAGCCACGCGTTCATCCCCCACCGGGGCCAGAACCGCGCCGGCCTCCGAGACACGCACACAGGGGACCGTTTCGTTCCATCCCGGAAGGCCTCCCTCCGCCCAACCACCCACGAGAAGCGCGACCCTCTCCTGGCCAGCCAGCTGCTTCATCATCTCTGCCAACTCGGGCGGCACGCTCGGATGCGCCCGCGCGACGACGAGCAATCCGCGGGGCGTTTCCACGAGCGCCCAAGCCGTCGTGAGGCCAAGGAGTCGCGCCTCGCCGTGCAGCGCAAGGTCGTGAACGAGGTGCTCAAACAGCCCCGCATCCCCCTGGAAGGGGTTCGCACCCCCATCGCCGTCGGTCACGCTGCCCCCTCGAGGCCCGATGAACGCCTAATGGTCGTCGCGATCGTGGCGCACGACACTGCGCCCGTTCTTCCCCAAAACCTTCTTGCGCATGCGGATGCTCGAGGGGGTGATCTCGACCAGCTCATCGTCCTGAATGTATTCCAACGCCCGCTCCAGGTTCATCTGGATCGGCGGCACCAGGATCTGCTTCTCGTCGGCACCTGCGCTGCGGATGTTGTTGAGCTGCTTTTCCCGCGTGATGTCGATGTTGATATCGTTGTCACGAGCGTTTTCACCCACCAACATGCCTTCGTACACCAGCGTTTGCGGGGTGACGAACATGCGGCCACGCGGTTGCAAGTGGAAGATCGCGTAGGTGGTGGCTTCGCCGAGGCGATCGGCGATGAGCGAACCGTTCGAACGGGTCTGGATGAAGCCTGCGTGCTCGTCGTACTCGTCGAACAGCGTGTTCAGCAGGCCCTGACCACGGGTGTCGTTGAGGTATTCGCCACGGAAGCCGATCAGCCCACGCGAAGGGACCCGGAACCACAGGCGCACCCGGCCGCTTCCATCGGTCTTCATCTCAGTCATGCGACCCTTCCGCGTGGCCATCTTTTGGGTGACGACACCCATGAAGGCCTCGGGGAAGTCGAGCTGCGCGATCTCGAACGGCTCGGTCTTCTTGCCGTCTTTCTCGCCGAAGCGCACTTCAGGGCGAGACACGCTGAGCTCAAAGCCCTCACGACGCATCGTTTCGATGAGGATGCCAAGTTGGAGTTCGCCGCGCCCAAAGATGCGCACCGACTCTGCCGTTCCCGTGTCTTCCTTGCGAAGCGCCGGGTTCATCATGATCTCTTTGTCGAGGCGATCCCGGATCTGGCGGGCGGTGACGTACTTGCCCTCGCGGCCAGCCTGCGGCGACGAGTTCGCGGAGAAGGTCATGCCGATCGTCGGCTCATCGACCTGGAGGCGGGGCAGCGGCTGCGGATCCTCCATCGAGGTGAAGCTATCGCCCACGTTCACATCGGGGATGCCGGCGATCGCGCCGATATCGCCCGCGAACAACTCGGTCGCCGGCACGCGCTTCATGCCTTCGAACTGGAACATCGTGGAGACCCGCACCCGCTTGGGAATGCCGTCTTCCATGACGAGTGCCACATCGGTCTTCTCCTTGATGGAGCCGGTCGCCACCCGGACGATCGCGAGCCGACCGACGTAGTTGTCGTAGTCGAGTTGGTTGACCATCGCCTGGAGCGTGCCTTCAAGCCTAGCCTTCGGCGGAGGGACATGCTTGATGATGGCATCGAACATCGGCTTCAGGTTGTCGCCCTTGTCGCCATAGGTGTTCACACACCACCCATCGCGGGCCACGGCGTAAAGGATCGGGAACTCGATCTGCTTTTCGTCGGCGCCCAGATCGATGAACAGGTCGTACACCTCGTTCACCACTTCCTGGACGCGCGCGTCAGGACGGTCGATCTTGTTCACACACACGAGGATGGCGAGGCCCTGTTCCAGAGCTTTGCGGAGCACGAAACGGGTCTGAGGCAGCGGTCCTTCGCTCGCATCGACGAGGAGCATCGCAGCATCCACCATCTTCAACGTGCGTTCGACTTCGCCGCCGAAGTCGGCGTGGCCCGGCGTGTCGACGATGTTGATCTTGGTGTCTTCGTACCGGATCGATGCCACTTTTGCCATGATCGTGATGCCGCGTTCACGTTCGAGGTCCATCGAGTCCATGACGCGGTCGGTCATATGTTCGTTCGCGCGGAACGTGCCGGCCTGCCTCAGCAGTCCATCGACAAGCGTCGTCTTGCCGTGGTCAACGTGGGCGATGATGGCGATGTTGCGCAAATTCACGGAGGCTCCCGAAAGCGAATGGGCCGCCGTCTCACCCGAAAGGAGCCGAGGCGCAACCTTCCTGACGCCGAATTAGCTCTCCTAGAACGCGAACCTGAGCGTAAGCGCGTCGCCGCCGAAGGGGGGGAAGTTGATCGCCTTCACCGCACCCGACAGGCAGGCATCGAAGTCCGTGCCGGCGTATTCGCCGCTCGGAATGCTGGCGGAGCTGACCGAGCCGGAAGGCTGGATGGTCAGCTTCACCTTGACGCCACTCGGCAGGGTGCCCGAGCTCTTCTGCTCTCGGATGAAGCAGAGCTTCACGCCCTTGTTGCTCTTCATCATGGTGTCGATCACCCGGGTGTCGGGGCTGGCGGAGGCGGGAGCCTCAGCCTTCGCTGCGACCGGGGCCGCCTTCGGTTTCGGGGCCGGTTCCGCCTTCGGCACGATGCGCTCGGGGGCCTTGGGCGGCGGTTCAACCTTCGCGGCGGGGGGGGGTGCAGCCTTCGGCGGGGCCGACACCGGCGGCGCGGCCTGTGGCGGGGGCGCGAACGCCAAAGGGGCCGCGGGGATGGCTTGCGGCGCGGGGGGGATGGCCTGCGTACCCGCTGAACCTTCAGCCTGGGGAGCGGGATCGACGGCCGCGGCCAAGCCGAGCGCGTCGATCGATGGGTCGGCCGGGGCAACCTGAGGCAGCGCGGGAGCGGGCCGAGGAATCGCCGCGGCAACCGGGCCGGAATCGGCCTTGCCGGAATCGGCGTTCGGCGCGATCATGCCAGCCGCCAGCAAGTGGGCCATCGCGAGGATCGCTCCGAGGGAGAACCCGCCAGCGCCGCCGAGAATGAGTCCGGCCGGTCGCGTTCCGCGCGCACCGGTCAGGATGACCAGCGCCGCACCGGTCGCGCCCGCCACGCCGAAAAACGTGCCGGCGGCACCGATTCGAACATCGCCGAGCGCGGCATTCCCAACGCCGATCAGAGCCCCGACCACGGCAAGAGACGAAAGAAACGCAGCGAAGGTCAGGTCCCCGCGCGGGTCGTAAGACGACTTGGCGCCGGCACTCGCTGCCGGAAGGGGGGCAGCCTTGGGCAAATAGGCGGGGGGCGGCGACGGGGGGGCCTTGGATGCGAGGGGGGGCGGAGCAACGACAACCGGGACCGGAACGGGCGCAACGAAAGGAGAGGCCGGCGGGGGAAGCGCGCTGGCCACCTGACGGGCGGGAGCCGCCATGAACGGCGAGGGCACGGACGAGGGGGGCTGAATCAGCGTAGACCGGTCCCCCGTAGGTTCGACCGCCGCAGACGCGAGCACAGCTGTAGACGCGAGCACGGCCGACTCGTCGCGAGGCACAGTAGACTCATGACCAGAATTATCAGGAGACACCTGGGTCGGGCGCGGGTCCATGCTTCCATCATCCGGAATGGGCGTGCCCCGCGAACGCGCCTGCCGTTCCATCTCCGCAGCGCTGGTGATCTGGGTGCGCTCCTCCCCTGTGGCCGTTTCCGGGGAATCCATCCGCGCGACCGCTTCATCGGGCCGGCGGATCAGGATGGGGTTGCCGCACTTGCGACAGGTGGCCTTGTTCACATCGCGCGTAAGCTTCGAGTCAGGAATCTTATACGAGGCACCACAATTATCACAAACGACGCGCATGATTCTGCTCCTTGGGGTGCTCGGGCCCGGCGAACCTACGAAGTCCGCCGCGATTTGTCAATCCGTGCGGGAGGATCACGGGGTCTCCACGGTCACCGACCAGGTAGCGGCCTCCTGGACCGTGTCCACCGGAGCGGGACTGCCGAGCGCGATGCCCCCGGCGGTGCCGCCCACCACGATCCCCGCCACGGCCGTCCAGAACCACCAACGGGCGGTGATGGGTCGGGTATCGATCTCGCGAATGGTGACAGTCCTTTCACCGCCGCCGGGAGCCGCAGTTGCGACCTTCCGGGGCAGGGTTTCAAGCACGGCTTCGTCCTCGGCCTCCGGCTCCTCTGGAGGCGACGCAACCGCCCCACCGGCTGCACGGGCGACCCGGGAGGCGATCCCGGACCACGCGCCGTCGGCCGGATCGATCGGCATGGGCATGAGCTCGCGCACCGTTGCATGGTCGCCGCCGGGCCCGAGCACGCGCACCGTAAGTTGACCGCTGGCCTCCACCACGCCGAACGCCAGCCAATCGACGCCGAGCGAGGCAAAGACGGCATCGATCGTGTCGTCCGGAGGGAGGTGCCACGGCTCTTTGGCCACGCCGGTTTCGATCTCCGCCAGAATCCGGGTGGCTGTCCCCTGCTGATGGGCCCGGTCCGTGGCGTACCCCGGCCACAACCTGGCCACCTCCGTGAGCACCTCCCGCGCCTGAAGCGGATCGCCGGCCCGCAGGTGAGCGCTCGCGAGTGCCCACAGCACATCGGCCAGCTCCCCACGCCGCGACCAGGCCGCACCGCCCGCGTGATGCAACGCGAGGCTCTCTTCCAATGCTGGGATCGCGGTGCGAGTGTCCCCCTTGGCGGTGGCGGCGCGACCCGTGGCGTACCGCTCACGCGCTCGCTTCAGATCCGCCTCGTGGCCCGCGCCGAGGGCCGCCGCGATGGCCGAACCGGTAGGGATGTCGCACCGCCCATCGACCGTGAGCGCATCGCGCAAGGCGTCGGTCGCCTGTTCGGCGGTTTCCGCGCCCACACCTCGGGCCTCCAGCGGGAGCAGTGCCAGGGAGGCGGCGGCGGCGGGGAAGACCAGGAAGAGCATGGGCGGATGGAACGGGGAGGGCCCACGCAGCTTACGCCGACGGGCGGACTAAGGAAAGCCGATGCTGCTGCTCGCCTCGCTTGCTTGCGTTCCCACGGCAGTCTACGGCATCCGCCTGGACGGTTCGATGCCCCGCAACACCGAAGTGAGCGTGGTGGGCGGCGTGTTTCCCGAGTTCGCCGAGGACGGGTCTGACGCATCGGTGGCCGGGCTCAGCGGCTACGACGGCTTCGGCGCCGATCTCGTGACCGACACCGACATCGTGACGTGGGGGATGATGGTGCAGGCCGGCGCAAGCTTCAGGGAGGGCGAAGCGCCTACCCCTCGCTGAGCATCCGAGCCCACGGAAGCACACAGAACCCCTTGGTCACCGCGTCGGCCCAACGAATGCGCAAAACGTCGAGGCCGCGCACCCCGGAAGCGAGGTCCGTGGCATAGCCGCAGCCGGTATACGCGGCAGCCTTGATGCCCCGGCCCTGCCGTTGTTCCGGTTCGTCGCACACCGGCACACCGGCGACGATCGTGCCGGGTTCGCCATCCATCGGGCGGCAGAGAGACGCTCGAGCGACCTCGAAAACCGTGACTTTGTAGTCGGCCCGCAGCTTTTGCGTTCTCCCCAGCGCACCCAGCCCGCGCAGGGCGGTCGTGCCATCGCGCGCGGAGCGCTCAATGAGTCCTCGCAGATCGCCCAACTGGACGACCTCCAGCCAGGTGGAGTTTGTGGCCGATGCGGGCACGCGGCTGACCCAGGCCACTTGAACCGCCTCCGGCAGCTCCTTGACCGGCTCGCACGCGCTGGCGTGGGCCGAGAGCAGCGCGAGAAGAAGAACGCTCACGATTCACCACCCCGTGCCCGCACCCCAAGCGCGAGGTCCAGATGTTCTTGGCAGCCCAGAACGGACAGTTCCGGCTGGGGCTCGGCATCGAGAAAGAACCGCTCACGCAGCGCGTGCCAACGTGTGTTGGCCTCGATGGCGGCATCTTCCTGGCGCTTGTCTTCCTCCTGGAGGTGAACGAGACGCTCCCACGCTTCGTGGGCCAGGGTGAGGTCCTTGCACATCAGAAACACGTCTACGGAGGCCGCGCTGGCTTCGCGAAGCTGGAGGTCCAGCGGATAGCGGCCGCGCACCGCCTTCATCTCCATGTCGTCGGAAAACACCACGCCGCCGTACCCCAGGCGGTCTCGGAGCTGGCCGCGGATGATCCGCGACGACATCGTGGCCGGCCGGTCCTCATCCCAAGCAGGGAACACGACATGAGCGGTCATGACGGTGCCGACGCGGGCGGCGAGCGCGGCACGGAACGGCGGCATCTCCGTCTGGTCGAGATCCGGCGGGTCTTTCTCCACGATTGGAAGGTCGAGGTGACTGTCGACGGAGGTGTCGCCGTGACCCGGAAAGTGTTTGGCGCATGCGATGCATCCCGCCGCCTGCATCGACTCCACGAACGCCGCGACATGACGGGCGACATCCTGGGGGTTCCGACCGAAGGCACGGTCCCCGATCACTGGGTTTTTTGGGTTGCTGTCCACATCGGCCACAGGCGCGAAATCGAGGTCGAAGCCGAGGGCCCGGACTTCCCGAGCGAGGGCGGCGGCCACGGCTCGCGTGGTGGGGAGGTCGGCGACGTTGCCGAGTTGGCGCATGGGCGGCCAGGAGGTGGCACCGGCGCGAATACGCTGAACTCGGCCGCCTTCCTGGTCTACGCAGCGGATCGGCGGGAGGTCGGCGGGCAGCAGGGCCTGCAGCTCGCGGTTCAGTTCGCGCACCTGCCCTGGGTCCTCGACGTTGCGCGAGAACAAAACGAAGCCACCTGGGCGCGCAGCACGGATGAAAGCGCGCTCTTCCTCGCTCACCGCAGGCCCAGCGAGGCCCATGACGATGCGCTGGCCCGCTCGACGCTTGCGATCCGCGGTGCTGGTGGTCAGGCCGATCACCCTCACTTGCAGGGCTCCGAAAGCTCCACGAGGACGCCCTCGCAGGACCGTGGATGCGCAAAAATGACGCGGGCACCGTGGGCACCGGGCTTCGGGGCGGGGGAGAGGAACTGCCACCCCTTGGCGGTCAGCTTGGCCACATCGCCCTCGATGTCGTCGGTCTCGAAACAGAGGTGGTGCAGCCCCCCGCCCCGACGGTCCAGGAACTTAGCGATCGGACCTTCGCCTCCCATCGGGTGCACGAGCTCGATTCGGGTTCCTTCAATGGGGAAGAACGCCGTACGGGTGCTCTCGGAGGGCACATCTTCAGAGCCGGAGAGGGGGAGTCCCAAATCCTCCGCGAATCGCGCGATGGCGCGTTCCAGATCGGGGACCGCGATCGCGACGTGGTCGAGGCGACGGATCATCGGTCGGAGGAAGCGGGGTCGTGGCGCACGTCGGCCTTGGCAGCCTGGGCTTCCACAGCCTCGGCCTCTGCGATGTGCGCTTCCATCTCGGCGAGGCCTTCTGCGATGGCCAACAACTCCTCCGGCGGAAGCTCGGCCCGCAAACGAGCGACGCGGATGCGCGCTCGCCCGGAAGGCGACGCTTCGAGAAACGCGCGGGTTTCAGCCACCAACGCAGCCAATGCAGCATCGCTCGGCGCGATCTCCAGCCACACCAGGGCCTCCCGGCCTGCAATGGACGCCACCGAGGAAAGCTCGTTGGTTTGCGCCAAGTCGGCCATCAATTCCAACGCGCGAAGGTGGTCCTGGGGCAGGAAGCCGACCCGCAGGTCGACAAGGCGGCTGGTCACGTTGGCCACCTCGGCGTGGCTGCGCTGCAGCGTCCACGTCAGCAGCTCGGCCAGCCAATACGCGGCGCCATTCAACGCGGAGTGGACCTGGTCCACCGGGGTCTCCTCGTCGGCTTCGGCGACGAAGTTCAGCGCGTCGGAAGCGTTATCCCAGTAGGTAATCGCCTCCGCACGGGTCAGGGCGGGGGCCGGCGCATTTGGATCCCGGAGCAGGGCCGCGTGGCGAACGCTGTTGCGCTTCTCCTCCCGCTTGTATTCCTTCCGCGCGATCTTCTTCTGACGAACCTTCTCCCGCGCGACCGGCTTCTTCTTCATCATTCGCTGCTCTAGCACGGCCGATGACACCTTGCCTTTCTTCGCAGAACGCGGGACGTTGCCGCGACATGCATCCCATCCGTACGCGCCTCGACGACCTTGCTCACAACCTCTGGTGGTGTTGGAACCCCGACGCGGCGGATCTTTTCCGTGCGCTCGATCCCGAACGATGGACAGAGCTCCATCATAATCCCGTGCACCTGCTCGCTGAGATTTCCGACGAAACGCTCGTGGCCCGCTGCCCGCCCCAGCGACTTGCAGGCGTAGAACAGGACTTCCACGCCTATTTGACGGCGACGGACACCTGGGCCGCGCGCAACGTCCCGAAACTTGTAGACCCCGTGTGCTACTTCTCGATGGAGTTCGCGCTTCACGAATCGCTGCCCATCTACTCGGGCGGGTTGGGGGTCCTGGCGGGCGACCATGTGAAGTCCTCATCCGACCTCGGTCTTCCCTTCGTCGCCGTCGGCCTGTTGTACCGCGAAGGCTACTTCAAGCAGGTGATCGAGTACGGCGGCCAGGTGCCGGCCTACCCCAAGGTACCGTTGGAGGTGCTGCCGCTCAAGAAGCTCGACATCGTCGTGCAGGTCCCCCACGGGCGCAGCTCCTATGCCGCGACCGCGTGGGAGATTCAGGTGGGGCGCGTCCGACTCCTGCTGCTCGACAGCGACCTGCCACAGAATGCCATGGAGCACCGCCAGCTCTCTCGTCACCTCTACGGTGGCGACGACGCCATGCGCATCCGCCAAGAGGTGCTCCTCGGCATCGGCGGGATGAGGCTCTTGCGCGCCCTCGGCATCCAACCCGGCGTGGTCCACATGAACGAGGGCCACTGCGCCTTCGCGGTGCTGGAGCTGGTTCGGGAAGGCATCGCCGCGGGGCTCGACACGGATGCGGCGCTCGCCGCTGCGCGTGCGAGTTGCGTGTTCACCACCCACACGCCCGTACCCGCGGGACACGACCGTTTCGACTGGGAGATCAAGAACAGTGCCCTCTCCGGCATGCGGGTCTCGATGGGCCTGCCCGAGGGCGCGTTGATGGATCTTGGGCGAGTAACCCCCGGCGACATCAGCGAGAGCCTCTGCATGACGGTCCTGGCGCTCCGCGGCTCCCGATCGGCCAACGGAGTGAGCAAGCTGCACGGCGAGGTGAGCCGTGAAATGTGGACGGCGCTGTGGCCAAAAACCCCCGTCGCGGACGTGCCGATCGCCCATGTGACCAACGGGGTTCACGTGCCGAGCTGGATCCACCCGAAGGTGGCCGCAACCCTGGACCGAGTCAGCCCGGGGTGGCGGCGCGGCGAAGCGGTCGACCTCGCCGCGGCCAGCGACCACGAGCTCTGGGCCCTTCGCACCGACCTCCGCTACGAGCTGGTCGGGTACGCACGACGCCGTACCGGGCACAAGACCCTGATCAGCCAAGCGCTCTGCATCGGCTTCGCACGGCGCTTCGCTCCCTACAAGAGGGGAAACCTTCTCTTTTCCGACCCAGACCGCCTGGCACGCCTCTTGTTCCGGCACCCGATCCAGCTGTTCTTCGCAGGCAAGGCGCACCCCCGCGACCATGCCGGTCAGGACATCATCCGCGAAGTCCTGAAGTGGACACGCGACGAGCGCTTCCGCGGGCGGGTGGTCTTCCTCCCCGACTACGACATGGAGCTCGGTCGCAGGCTTACCCAGGGGGTAGACCTGTGGTTGAACCTGCCCCGGCGCCCGAGGGAGGCCAGCGGTACCAGCGGCATGAAGGTGCCGCTCAACCTCGGTGTCAACGCCAGTGTGCTCGACGGCTGGTGGCCCGAAGTCTATGACGGCACGAACGGTTTTGCCGTGGGCGAGGCCCGGGACTACGCAACCACCGCTGAGCAGGATGCCGACGACGCCGAGAGCCTCTTCCGCATCCTCGAAGATCAGGTCGTTCCAGAGTACTTCGACCGGGACGCGCACGGCATTCCCCGCGCGTGGGTGCAGCGCATGCGTAGAAGCCTGGAAACGTGTCTCCAGCAGTTCCATACCGACCGGATGGTCGCAGAGTACGCAAGCCGGTTTTACGTCAAGGCGTAGGACAGGCGGTCAGCCTCGCGGCAACGACCCCAGCCAACGGGCGACCACGGCCCCCGCGACCTGGCGCCGGTAGTGAGCGGTCGAACGAATGTCGTCAAGCGGAGCGATCTCCTCGCGAACCAGCCGCACGACCTCTTCGACGGGGGCAGCGGCCACAAGCGCGGCCTCCGCGCGACGGCAGCGCAGCGGAACCGGCCCCACCGAGCCAAACGCGAGCCGCGCCGCCCGCCCGGCGTCATGCCGCCCGGCGAACACCACCTTCGAGATCGACTGAGCAAGCCGAGTGCCGACCTTCCGAAAATGAACCTGCCCAACGCACGTCGGCACGATCACGGCGACCAGCAGCTCATCCGGTTGCAGGTCGATCTTTTTGTAGCCCTGCCAGAACGAGGCAGCGGGAACGCGGCGGTGGCCGCGCACGCTGGCGACCTCAAACTCCGCGTCGAGCGCCAACCAGACCGGGAGGGTGTCCCCCGCGGGGGAGGCATTGCAAATGTTGCCCCCGAGCGTGGCGCGATTCTGGATCTGGACCGCACCCACCGTGGCGGCAGCGGCAGCGAGCAAGGGGGGGCTATCCGCAAAGCGCATGACGTCGGTGCAGGTGAACCCGGCGCCGAAGCGATGGCCCTCGGGCACCGCTTCCTGCCCCCGAAACTCCGGGCAACCCCACAGGTCGATGACGGTGGTGGGCTGGAGCGTGCGGCTCTCCATGGCCACCATCACATCGGTTCCGCCTGCCAGCACGGTGGCCGCCGGATGGGCGGCGCGCAGATCCAACGCCTCCGCAAGACTGCGCGGACGAACCACCCGCATCAGCGCGACCCCAGCGCAGCGCACACGGCTTCGACCACCTTCTGGTAGCCGGTGCAGCGACACAAGTTGCCAGCCAGCGCAACCCGCGCTTCCTCGTGAGAGGGCGAAGCGTTCTGCTCCAGGAGCGCTGCGGCGCTCATACACAGCCCCGGCGTGCAAATTCCACATTGGGCACCACCGTGCGCCAGCATGGCGGCCTGGACCGGATGCACGATCTCTGCACCCAAGCCCTCGATAGTCACGACCGAGGTGCCTTCCACCTGGCAAACGGGCACCAGACAGCTCATCACGCCATCGCCGTCGATGCGCACGGTGCAGGCCCCGCATTCGCCCTCGCCGCAGCCTTCCTTGCTGCCCGTGAGGCGCAGGTCCTCACGGAGCACGTCGAGAAGGCGGGCCATCGGATCGACATCGACCTCGACCGGCGCGCCGTTGCACTGGAATCGTATTTTCATCGGGCCTCCATGGCCGCGAGCACCCGCTCGGGCGTCATCGGCAACGCATTCAGACGAGCGCCCACCGCCGCCTCGATCGCCTGGGCAACGGCCGCGGCGGGCGCGTCCATCGGAATCTCGCCCATCCCCTTCGCGCCAAACGGACCGCCGGCAAAGGGAATCTCGACCAGCACCGTCACAAACTCGGGTGCATCGAGAGCCGTGGGGATGATGTAGTTGGTCAGCCGGTCATTCCGCATGCAACCTCGACTGTCGAGCACTACTTCTTCCGCGGTCGCCCAACCCAATGCCTGCAGCGTTCCGCCCTCGATCTGGCCGGCAGCCAACACCGGCGAAAGGGCTTTCCCGACGTCGGTGGCGGTGACCACGCGGTCGTACAGAACTTCGCCCGTATCCACATCCACGCGCAGGTCCACGATCACACAGGACCAACCATAGGTCGGGTAGGCATCGCCCTGATACGTATCACCATTCCACTCGATATTTGCATCGACCTCGTAGGTCTCTTCTACGCGTAGAGGGCCGAGATTCTGCGCATGCCACCGTGCAAGCAACGTATCGAAATCGCCGGACCCCACGCGTTCGCTCAACGCCCTGAGCAACCGTTGCGCCGCCTTCTCGCAGGTGCCGCCGACCACCATCGCGGTTCGGCTGGCGACCGTGGGGCCCGAGTCGGGAACCACGCCCGTGTCGGGTACGGTGTTGAACACCCGGTCCATGGCGACCCCAAGGACATCCGCCACGATCATCGGGAAGAGGGTCTCCGTGCCCTGCCCGATGTCGGTCGAGGAGCTCAAGACCGCCACCTGCGAGTCACGCACTTCGAGTGCGACTTTGCCGCGAATCTTGGCCTCTCCGTTCCCGGTAAAGCCACAGCCGTGCCAGGCCATCGCGACCCCCCGCCCGGAGCGCAGCTCGGCTCCGGTCACGCCCGGCCGCACCGTCTTGAGTGAAAACGCAGCCAGCGAAGCCTGTTCCGCCGCCTCGAGCACCGCGAAGGCCCCGGGGTCGTGAAGGCACTGCCCGGTCGCGGTGATGTCTCCCTCACGGTAAAGGTTGCGACGGCGCAAGTCCAGCGGGTCGAGGCCGAGCTCCCGCGCGATGCGGTCCATGTGGCGTTCCATCGCCCACTGGGCCTGAGGCGCCCCAAAGCCGCGAAAAGCACCGTTAGGGGGCGTGTTCGTCGCCACGACCGTGCCCTCAAGGTCGAAGGAACTGCAGCGATACGGCCCCCCTAAGTGAAGGATGGCACGGCTCAGGACCACAGTGGAGAGGGTGTGGTAGGCACCGCCATCCATCCACAGGCGAGCGCGCAGGGCCTGCAGTTCGCCGTTGGGCGCGACAGACGTGTCCAGGTCGATGATGGCGGGATGGCGTTTCGTCGTGGCGCGCAGGTCTTCGGCGCGGTCGTAGGTGATCTTCACCGGGCGGCCGGTGGCCCCTGCCAGCAGCACCGCGTGGCAGGCCAAAATAGATGGATATTCCTCCTTTCCGCCGAAGCCGCCGCCCGTAACCGCCTGCACCACGTTGAGCCGTTCGTGGCCAAGCATCCGCTTCACGGCGCGATCGATGTAGTACGGACACTGCATCGAGCCACGCACGGTGAACCCGCCATCCGCCCGCGGCGACGCAAGCATGCTCTGCGGCTCGATGTAGAGCTGCTCTTGCAGCCCCGTTTCGTAGCGCCCCCGAATCCGACGCCCCCCCTGCGACTCGGCGGTGCCGTGCCGGATGTGGATGCGCTTGAACACGTTGTCGTCGCCGTAGACCTGGATGGCATGGCCCTCGGCGACGAGCGGGTCGAACAACGCGGGCAGGTCTTCGTAGGTGATCCGCACGGCGCGGGCCGCCGCCACCGCGCGCTCCCGCGTTGGCGCAGCGACGAGGGCCACCGGTTCGGTGACGTGCCGGGTGAGGCCATCCGCGAGGATCGGCTGGTCGTCGGTCATCAGGGTCACAACGTTGGGGCCCGGCAGGTCGCGCGCAGTGACCAGGGTGACGCCGGCCCAATCGAAGGCCGGGTCCCGGGCGATGGACAGGATGCGGGCGTGGGCGCGATCGCTGCGCACAGTCGCCCCATGCAACATGCCATCCGGCCGGTAATCATCTGCGTACAACGCCCGACCGGTAAGCTTGTCTAAACCGTCGCGACGGGGGGGAGAGGTGCCGATCAACATGGCCGCGAAAGCTATCACGCCGCTCCGCAGGGACGACGGTTAGTCAATAGACGCCGTGACTGATCCGATCGCCGTACACCGTGAGCTGCTGGAGTCGTGGCGCAAGGCCATGGACCTCGTGGGTCCCGGGCCGGTCGACGAGCACTTCGTGGACGCCGCAGGAGCTGTCGTCGGCCTTGATGCGGAGGGGCCCTGGGCCGATCTCGGCTCAGGAGCAGGTTTCCCAGGAATCATGCTGGCAACTCGATGGCCGGCAGCGCAGGTCACCCTGATCGATCGCCGCCAGAAGAGGGCGGCGTTCCTCGCGGAAGTCGTGGCCCGCGCCGGGCTTACAAACGTAGCTGTGTGTTGCGACGGCACCGAGTCGCTGCCTCGCGGCGTCTGGCGGGGGGTGATCAGCCGTGCTTACAAGCCTCCACCTGAATTTCTCGCCGAAGCGGTAGACCTTCTCGCCCTCGGCGGAATGGCGGTCGCGCTTACGGCGGGGGGCGTTCCCGCGCCGCCACCGGGCCTGACCATGTTCCACGTGGAACACTATTCGGTCGGCGGAAAACCGCGCGCTTCTGTCCGCTACCTACGCCAGTAGTCTCGACTCTTGACGCGTCCACGACGGAAAGCGAGCACCTCGCCGCGAAGGCCGCATTGTGCTATGCGTAGGGTCCCGCCAT
>CAMBIK010000016.1 GCA_945867435.1 Klebsiella pneumoniae | reverse complement strand
TACGCGAGGCAGAAGGTCGCGGCGGAGGAGGCGGTCCTGCGCTCCGGGGCGCATGTAGTGCGGGTGGGGTGGGTGTACGGGCCGGGGGGTCGCACCTTCGCCTCCACCGTGGCCGACCGGCTCGCGGCCGGAGAAACGGTGAGGGCGGTCTACGACGTGGTGGTGCAGCCCACCCATGCCGACGATGTCGCGGCCGCCCTCCTGACCTTGCCCCGAGGCGTCACCCACGTCGCGGGGGGCGGCGAAACGAGCTGGTACGGTTTTTCGTTGGCCGTGTGGGCCCGGACAGGTGCCGGGCGCGTCGTGCCGATCCGTGCCGCAGACCTGCACTTGGGCGCTCGCCCACGAGATGGACGACTCTTCCCGGCCTCGCTCCCGCCGTGGTGGGACCGCCTTCCGTAGGTCGCCTCACCCGGACGGACCACCGAGGTTTCCGATGGGACACACGATCGACGCTCACAGACGGCAAGTACCTGTGCCCGAAGTGTGGGAGCTTTGAGCTATCGTTCAGAGGGGGTGGGGTGATGTTCGACTGACGGTGCTGGTGAGGGAAGCGTCATCACGAATCGGGCACCGCCCTCGGTCTGATTCATAGCCGTAAGGGAACCGCCGTGATCGCGGACGATCCCGTGCGCGACAGCCAGGCCGAGCCCCGACCCCTCCCCCACGGCCTTCGTGGTGAAGAACGATTCGAAGAGATGGGGGAGCGCTTCGGCGGGAATGCCCCCCCCCTCGTCGCTGACCGAAAGGCTCCGCCCCGAAACGACCACCGTGACCACCCCGCCCGGCGGCGAAGCGTGCACGGCGTTCCGAACGAGGTTGTAGGCCACCTGCTCCAGCGCAGCGGCGTCGGCGACCACTTCGCTGGGCTGGGCCTCAATGTCCAGCCGCACCTGGCGGTCCGAGGCCTCCCTCCGGGCGAGCTCGCACGCGGACCGAGCCACGCCGGCAAGATCGACCGCAACGCGCTCTCCGCGGCTGGGGCGCCCGAGCCGGAGCAGCGCGCCCGTGATGTCGCGAATGCGCTCCGCTTGCCGCATGATGACGCGCAGATCCTCTTGCGCCTCGGGCGTGGTCGCGTCGTCGAGAAGCAGCCCGGCGCGACCCAGGATCACCCCAGCCGGGTTGTTCACCTCATGCGCCACGCCCGCGCCCAGCCGCCCCACCGCGACCAGGCGTTCCCGCTCCACCAGCGCCGCCTGGGCCGCACCCAACGCGGCGGTGCGCTCCGCCACGCGCTGCTCCAGCTCCGCGTTGAGACGCTGCAGCTCCTCACGCTCGGCGAGAACGCGCTTTCTCAGATGCTCCAAAGCTTCTCCGAGCTCACGCGGCTCGTCGAAGCCCGAAGGAATAAACGGCTCGGCATAGCCTCGCTCTTCCATGCGCCGGGCCTGAGCCGAGAGCCCGACCAGCGGGCCGATCACCAGTTTGTCGAGCACGACCGCGGCGGCCATCGCCATCGCCAGCGCGATGACCACGAAAACCAGCACGCGCGCACGGTCCATGTCCGTGCCCGAGGTGAGCGAAAAATCAACGACCATGGCCCCGACCACGCCCAACATCAGCAGAACGCTCAGCTTCAACGAGAGACCGGGGCGACGCATCGCTGCCAGTGTAGCCGTTTCGCTCGACGGGCTACGTTGGGAGTGTGATTCCACCCACTCCGCTCGAGTCGCTCCAAGAGCCCTGGTCCCGCTTTCCCCCCTCAACCGAACAACACACCGTGGTTCAGGGTTTCGGTGCCGACCCCACGTCTGCGATCGCCGCCTCCTCCACAGCCACGGTCTGGCTTCACACGGACCGCATCGACGAGCGCGACCTGCCTCTCGCGTTCACCCACCTCGCCCTCGAATGGGGAAGTGCGACCATCCCGCTCGCCACGCTGGAGCGTATTCCGAAGGTAGGTCGCCCCGTTCACGTCGGTCTCCGGCTGCCCGCCGCTCCGGTGCAGCTCGATGCGCTGCTGCAGATGCTGCACGTTGTCGGTGTCCGCACGGTGGCGATCCTCGCTCCGGACACATGGGAGGACGAGAAAATGGCCCTACGCATGCGCTTCCCCGCCTTGGACGTTCGGCGCATCGGCCCGCCGCTGCGTTAGCCAGCGCCCGCCATGATCGACCCCAACCTCGTCGCCCTGAATCCCGACGCCGTCCGTGCCAGTCTCCGCCGGCGGCACGCCTCGGAGTCCACCCTCGCCAGCGTGGATGTCCTGGTGGCGACCCTCGCCCAACGCCGCGCTGCCCAGACGGAGCGCGACGAGAAGTTGTCCCTTCGCAATCGGCTGTCGCCCCAGATTGGGGGGCTGATGAAGCAGGGGCGCGCCGCCGAGGCGGATGGGCTGAAGGCCGAAGTGCGCGAAGCCACGGACCGTGCGGCGGTCCTCGAGGCCGAGATCGCCGAGCTTCAGGCTGCGGAAGCGCAGCTGATCCTGTACCTGCCCAACCAGGTCCACGAGGACACGCCCGAAGGTGCCGACGAGCATGGCAACGTGGTGGTGCGCACATGGGGGGCCGAATCACGGCGGCAGAAGGGCCGAACCCACGACGAGCTTGCGGTGGCGCTCGGCATGTACGACCCCGAGAGGGCCGCCAAGCTGGCGGGGAGCCGGTTCTACGTGCTCAGCGGCGCGCTAGCCAAGATGGAACGGGCGTTGATCAGCCTGTTCTGCGACATGGCCGAAGCGGCGGGCTACCGCGAAGTGCTCGTGCCCTATCTGGTGAACGCCGATTCCATGGCCGGCACCGGGCAGCTTCCCAAGTTCGAGGAGGACTTGTTCAAGCTCACGGTCGAGCTGGGCGGTCAGCCCGCCTACCTCATCCCGACCGCCGAAGTGCCGGTCACGAACCTCCACCGCGACGAGATCGTGGACGAGGGCTCGCTCCCGATCCGTTACTTCGCCTTCACCCCCTGTTTTCGCAGCGAGGCCGGTTCGGCCGGGCGCGACACCCGCGGGCTCATTCGGCAACACCAGTTCCACAAGGTGGAGCTGGTCTGGATCACCCGCCCGGAAGGGAGCGTGGAGCAGTTGAACGAGCTCACCCGGCACGCCGAAACGGTGCTGGAACGGCTGGGGCTCCCCTACCAAACGGTGGCCCGATGTGCGGGCGATGTCGGTAATGGCGGGGCGAAGGGCTATGATTTGGAAGTCTGGCTGCCCGGCCAAAGCGCCTACCGCGAGATCAGCAGCTGCACGTTGTTCACCGACTACCAAGCCCGCCGGCTGAAGCTGCGCTTCAAGCGCGAAGGGGAGAAGAAGACCACCTTCTGTCATACGCTCAACGGTTCCGGCCTCGCTGCGGGGCGCACACTCGTGGCGATCATCGAGAACTACCAGCAAGAGGATGGATCCATCGTCGTCCCCGAGGCGCTGCGCTCCTACATGGGCGGCCTTGACTCGATCCGCCCCGGCGTATAAATGGCCGGGCGCCTCATGGAGGTGTGGCCGAGCGGTTGAAGGCAGCAGTCTTGAAAACTGCAGCCCTCGCAAGGGGGCCGTGGGTTCGAATCCCACCACCTCCTTTGACAATCTGAACTTCTTGGAGGCGTGACCGAGTGGCCTAAGGTACATGCTTGCTAAGCATGCGTACCAGCAATGGTACCAAGGGTTCAAATCCCTTCGCCTCCGCCATTTTAAAACGCTTCTTGTTACGCCAAGTTTCCTGCACCCATAGCTCAATTGGATAGAGCATCTGACTACGGATCAGAAGGTTAGTGGTTCGACTCCTCTTGGGTGCACCATAAGAACGCCGCCCTCACCGCAAGGTGAGGGCGGTTTTTCGTTAGGCGGGGCGGAGCGAACGGCGCGCCCAAGTAGACCACCTCGGGGTTCGCTGTCTCGGCACTCCCCAACAGCGTGTACACCCCGGCTCCGCACACAACCCGACCCCGGGCGGTCCCGCCCTCAGAAGTTCCTTGTTACCCTACCCTCATGTGGCTTTGGGTCCCGTTCGCGCTGGCCGATACCGGCAACGTGGTGGATGGCGCTCCCCCCGTGGCCGACGCCGGGGTGGGGCTCCTCGCCTTCGTGGGGGACACGGTAAGCCTGAACGGCCACGGGTCCACTGACCCCGAAAGCGCCGCGCTGGACTACCTCTGGCGGCAAGTCGGGGGTCCGGAGGTGACGCTTGACAAGCGCACGACCCCCGAACCCGAGTTCGAGGTGGAGGCGCCGGGCACCCTCCGATTCGAGCTGGTGGTGAACGACGGCACCCAGGACTCCGACCCCAGCGTGGTGGCGATCGTGGTGGCCGAACAGAGCTTCATCGGCCAGCCTGCGGCGTGCGCTGCGGCAGGAACGCCGGGGGGCATACTGGCCTTCGCGGCGGCGTTCGCAGCTTCCCTCCGTCGCAGGTAGGTGCCCTCCGTCCTCGCGACGCATCTCGACGCGTTCGTAGAGGCGAACGACGTGGATGCTGGGGTGGCCCGCGACCCGCTGCGGTTCCCGAAGCGCTACCACACCGAGGGGGATGTCGAGGTGTCCGCCGCCTTCGCCGCAACCCTGGCCTTCGGCCGCGTGGCCCTGTTCGGCCCGATCATCGAGCGCGCGCTCGCCATCGCCGACCGCCACGGCGGCCCTGCCTCGTTCGCCGACTCGGCCGCCCGTCGCGACGAGGGCACACTCGATGGACTTCAGTATCGCTGGCTTCGCAGCCGCGACCTCTTCCGGCTGTTTCAGATTTTCGGACGCGCGCGCCAGGACCACGGCAGCCTCGCCGCCCTGTTCACGCCCGGAACGGCCGAGACGACCCTCGCTGGTGCCATGGCCTCGCTCGGGAAGCTCCTGCCGGACGACGCTTCGCCGGGTCTCCGAAGCTGCTTCGCCACGCCGGCTGGAGGTTCGGCCTGCAAGCGCTGGTGCATGTTCCTGAGGTGGATGGTCCGTCGCGCACCGCCGGACCTCGGCCGGTGGACCCACCTTTCCCCTGCAAACCTCGTGATTCCGCTGGACACCCATGTCTTCCGCGTGGCCACCTTCCTCGGGCTCACCTCGCGCGCCGCACCCGGCTGGCGGACAGCCGTGGAGATCACCCAGGCGCTTCGCACCTTCGACCCCGATGATCCCGTGAAGTACGACTTCGCGCTGGCGCACCTTGGAATCAGCGGAGCTTGCCTCGGCACCCGAAGCCCCATCGTCTGCCCCGGATGCGCGCTGAACCCGGTGTGCCTCGCCCCCGCTCCGCCGGCTGACGAGGACGCCCGACCGCGGCAAGCCAAAGGATAGTTACCCATAGCGCATTCCGCCCCTCCCAAGTCCATGAAACGCCCTGGCGCCATTGGGCACGCCGCTGGGGTCCGCTCTGCGGCTGGGCGGGATGGGGACAGAGACACGCCCTGGGCGTTAGTAACGCGCAGGGCGCCGGAGGCCGGAAACCGCAGGTTGGAGGCCGGAGAACATGTCGCGGCAGGGACAGGGGCGGCGAGCCCCTTCCCCCTTTGCATGCTATGTCGCCGTCGGCGAAGAGGGTGATCCCGTGATGAATCCGCTGACGTCCGAACTGTGTGCGCACGCCATCGCAGGATCCACCGGCGCGCTGGGGTGGACCGATGGCAAGCGCCGCCGCACGTTCTATTTCGAGCTGGGTCAGCTTCTGATGCTGCAATCCAATCTGAAGAGCGAGGGCACCGAGCGAATCGCAGAGTTGAACCCTGCCCTCTCCGGGAATGAGCTTCAGGCCGCAAGCGTCCAGGCCCGCGTCGCAGGCTCGCTGAAAGAGGCGGGAGGCGAGGCCCAGTGGACACCCAACGCGGCACCTCCGCGTCGTGAGCCGGCCGATCTCGGTGCTGCCCTGCGCGAAGCCACTCCGCAGCGCTCCGCCGCTTCCTCCTACCCCAAGGTCGTGGGGGCCGGTGGCGGATGGATTCATCGGCAGGGGATGCCGGCCGACTTGGCCGGGTACCTTGGCGCGCTCGACGGTGCCCGATCCCTCGACGAAGTGGTCGCCTTCGCCCCAGCGGAACCGGCCGAAGCCGAACGCTGGATTACGACAGCCCTGGCGATCGGGGCCATGACCGACGTCGGCACCGCTAGCGCGACCTACGAGGTTCGCCGCGTGCAGCGGCGGCCCACCGCGCCGCGTCCAGCCGAGGACATCGCCTGGATGATCGCGGAAGGACTGGGGCAGGAGCCTGTCGCGCCCCCAACTCCAGCCCCCGTCGACCCCGTCGCGACCCGCCTCGGCCCGACCGCCGCAAGGATCCGTGGGGCATCGAACCACTTCGATGTTCTTGGCGTAAAGTGGGACGAACCGCAAGAAGTGGCCCGAAAGGCTTATTTCACTCTGGCGCGCGAGCTGCACCCCGACGGATTTTCAGGTGCCCCTGCCGAAATCCAGGCCGCGGCGGCTGAGCTCTTCGACACCGTACGCGGAGCATGGGAGGTCCTGAAAGACGACACTCTGCGCACGGCCTACATCAAGAAGGTGGTTCACGGCGAGAAGACCGAGGACGAGGTCGCCATGGACAAGGTTCGAGCCATTCTCGAAGCCGAGGGGGAGTTCACGCGCGCCCTGCTCGATTTTTCGTCTGGCAGGATCGCGCAGGCCCACGAGTGCTTCCTCCGCGTATCCGCCGCAGTCCCCGAGGAAGCCGAATTCTCGGCATATGCCGGCTATACCAGCTTCAGAATGAACACGGGAAAGGATGCCGAGAAGGCGGAAGCGGGCCTGGCCCAGCTCCGCGCGGCGGTCGAGAGGAGCGAGAAGCTCGATTCGGGATGGGTGCTGCTGGGCCATGTGCACCACAGCCGCGGGGCACCCGTGGAGTCACGCGAGGCCTACATCCGAGCGCTGAAGATCAATCCCTCCAACCCCGACGCGGTGCGCGGCATGAAGCGGCTCGAACGAGACAAGGCTGCCATCGACGAGGCGGCCAGCGGCGGCTCAGGGCTGTTCAGAAAGCTCTTCGGCGGGAAGTCGTAGCCACCCGCCCCCGCGGCCTATCGGAAGACGATTTGGTAGCTGCCTTCCTGCGCATCCATCACCAAGCGGTAGTTGACACTGTCGGAGCGGCCGGGGCAGGAGGTCTTCTTCGTTTCGAGGTTGACCGTGCCACGCGTGGCGCTCTCTGCCTTTTCGAGCGACCAACGCCCCGCTTCCACGCAGTCCACGTCTTCGCCTGAAGCGCTCAGCACCGCTTCCGCTTCCCAGTGGTTCTTGGGTCCAAAGGACAGGCGCTTCCACTTGATGGAGAAGCCACCGCCAGCATCCGACGGCACGAAGTTCACCACCGGGTTCCGCACCAGGTGATCCGCGAACTTGCGCGTGTCCTTGTCATCCGGAAGTTCAGTCTCGGGAGTAATGCCACCATCCTGGGCGACCACACCGCCGCCTGGCTTCGCGACCGGCGCTTCCTTTGCACATCCAACGAACGAGAACAGCGAAGCAAGAGCGAGGGAAAGCATGGTGAGCTCCTAAGGGTGACTCCCGCGCTAACGCTCACGACCCAGGCCGGCCACCCCGTCGATGCCCTCAATCGAGCGAATCTGTGGATAACCGGCGGGGAGCCCCGAGCCAAGACACACAATACGCTAAGTTGCTGAAATTACTATAATATTATCGTGCTCAAAACCTGAGCACGGCGTGAATAGACGGGGTTGAAACCGGCTCGCCACCCCCCGCCCAGAGGGTTGTCCCAAGGGTTATCCATAGAGGGTGCGGAGTAGTGGCGAAGTGCTGGCGCCTTGACGCGGACCCATCTCGGGCTACCGAGGGCGCCACGGAGGTCCGGTGGGGTTTCCACGACGATGGCTGCTTCCGGGTGCGTGGTACAGCGCCCTCGCAGTCGTCCTGACATGGCCCGCAGCGCTTCACCCCGTCGCCGCGGTACCCGGCGCGCCACGCACGGACGCCGCCGATTCGTTGTGGTCGCTGTGGTTCACCGCGCAGCGCCTCGGCGAGGGCACGGTTCCCGACTCGGTCGGCGGCCTGCTCAACCACCCGGACGGCGGAAGTTTCTGGCCCGCTGACCCGCTCAACGGGCTCCTCGCGGCCCCGCTGGTGCTGGCCTTTGGCGCGGCCGCCACATGGACGCTTCTGGTCGTGGCGCACACAGTGTTCGCGGGGCTGGCCGCCCATCGTCTCGGAGAAGCGTTCGAGGGCAACGGCTTTGTGTCTGGAACCCTGTACGCAGCTGCACCGATCACCCTCGCCCACATCCACAACGGTGCCAGCGAAGCCGTGGGCGGCACCGGCTGGCTCGCGCTGGCGGCGCTTACGGTGGTGCGCTTGGGCCAGGCACCCTCGGGCACCCGTGCGGGAGCCGCGGCCATAGCGCTTGCCTTGGCGACCACATCCCACGCCTACGCCGGGGTGCTCGCCTTCGTTTTCCTGGCTTCCACAACGCTGTTTGCGGCCACAAGGCGGGCACTCGCGTTCCTGGTGCTGGCCGGACTCCTCGGGGCTCTCCTCGCTGCCGGGCCGGCCGCGTTCGCGCTCAGCCGAACCACGGGCGCCGACAACGTGGTCGGCATCAAAACCGACAGGGAGCTCGCCACCATCCGAAGAACCATCGGCCCCGCCGATCCAGCAGTCTTCGTTCATCCAGGCGACTTCCGCTCCCCGAACTTCGACACCCTGAGTCGCTACGGCGAAGAGTTGGTACACTGCGCCTACCTTGGCTGGATACCCTTGTTGGCGGCGGTTTGCAGCTTGCGGCGACGGCGAGGGAGCGGCGTGCTCTGGTTCGCCGGAATCACGGCCCTGGTGATGGCGATGGGGCCGGTCCTGGTGGCCGATGGTGGCCCGGTGATCCTGTCGGGACGCCGGGCGGTGCCGCTGCCGTACCTCCTTGTGGAATCCCTGCCAGGCTTCCGTTCGCTGTCCCTGCTGTGGCGGTTCGCTCAGCTCACTGCGTTGATCTTGGCGGTGCTGGCGAGCCGCGCCGTCGGAACCTCTCGTGGCCTCGCGGCGGCGCTCACGGCGCTCACACTGTTGGAGACTCGGTTCGTCTCCCCCGCTCGCCGTCTTCCGGGGCACCTCGATGCCGTGGTGGCCGAACCGATCGCGACGCTCGCCATGGCCCCGGATGGCGCCGTGATGAACTACCCCGTGGTCGGCGGGAGGCCGTACCTCTACGAACAGACCGCGCATGGCAAGCCGCTCACCGGTACCCTGAACTTTCCAAATAACAATGCATCACGCCGAGTCTGGGGGGTCGCCATCGCGTCGACCGCATTGGAACCGGCCGCGTTCGCCGCCGCAGTGGGCGCCTCGGCTCAAAACGAGGGCGTGCGCTACCTGGTCGTCCACGTCGATGCCCGCGCCGATGACGACGCAATGCACACCGAGGCCGTTCGCGCGATCCGGGAGGCCTTCACGCCCGTGGCGTCCTCGTCGGCCGTGCGCGTCTACCGGTTCTGGTAGGCTGTCGCTGTGCATCCGTCCCCCCACATCGAGGTCGAAGGCCTCGGCGCCTTCGCCGACCGCGCCTTCCTGGACGGCACCCTCCGGGACTGGACCCATTCTGGCGATCTGGTCACCCCCCCCAACACCGTGATCTCGCCGAAGGCGGCCGCCGCCGGCCGGGCGCTGGCCGCTACCCATGGCGATGTCCGGGCCCGACCCGACGGAAGCGTTTCCACGCCGGGCGCCCACTTCTTCGCCTCGCGGGCGGGGATCCTGGATGCGGAACGGATGGACGCCGCGGCGGAAAGGGTGTTCGATGCCGTGGAACGCGACGTGGCGCGCCCCGGGGGGGAGCCGCTCCGAGTCGCCGACGCCTGGGTGTTCCGGATCGATCACTGGAGCGATCTTTTATGGGCGAATCTCCAGGCGATCGGTCCCTTTTTGTGGTCGAGGCTCGCCTCGCCCTGGTCGTTGGCTTGGTCGGTGGTGCGGTGCGGCTCGTTGCGCTCGGAGCGAATCGCCGGGGGACTCGTGGAATGCGGACCGGGCTCGTTCATTCACCCGAATGCGACCGTGGAGTTCTCCGTTCTCGGCCCCGGCGCACGGGTCGGAGCCGGAGCCGTGGTCCGCGGCTGCGTGCTGGGTGCGAACGCCGTGGTGGAGGAGCTGGCCATGGTCGAGGCGTGCGTCCTCGGCGCTGGCGCACGGATACAACGGCAGGCGATGGCCAAGTACAGCGTGATCGAGGCAGGAGCGGCGCACGCGGGGGTGGTGCAGCTTGGGTTCCTCGGCGCAGGCGCTCAGGTACGACAAGGCGCAACCCTGTTCGACCAGTCGCTCGGCGATCCCGTGCGCGTGCTGCGGGGGGGGGTGCTCGCCGCGACCCCCGGCGGCATGCTCGGCGTCTGTGTCGGGCCCGGAGCGCTCATCGGCCAGGGGGTGCGCATCGCGGCCGGACGCGTAGTGACGGCCGGGCTCACGATCCTTCCCGACCCCGATGGGATCGTGGTCTCGGCCAACGTACCGGCGGGAACCCTCCGCGCCCGGGTGCGCAACGGCAGGTTGGAGCCACTCGCATGAAGTGGGGAGATCCTGGCTTCTCATCCATCTTGCTCGGGAGCTACCTCGCGCTGCTCACGGCGTTCTGGTCGGCACTGCTCGCCGGAGTAGGCGTCTGGCACAGGCGGCACGCGCTTCCCGACGCCCCGGCGGCACGCCTGCCCCGACTCTCCATCTGCGTACCGGCACGCAACGAAGCGCATCAGATCTCCGCGTGCGTCCGCTCGGCGCTGGCTTCAGACTACCCCGACTTTGAGGTGATCGTCGTCGACGATGCATCGACTGACGGGACCGCCGTGGTTGCGCGCGACGCCGCTGGCTCGGAGGCTCGGGTGCGCGTGATCGCAGGAACGCCGCCAGACGCGGGATGGGCGGGGAAGCCGTGGGCGTGTGCGCGCGCGGCCGAGGAAGCGCAGGGAGAGGTCCTGTTGTTCGTGGATGCCGATGTCGTGCTGGCCCCCGATGCGGCACGGCGGGCCGTGGGGGTGCTGGTACAGAAGGATCTGGGGCTACTGAGCCTGTTCGGGTCGTGGCGACTGGAGAGCTTCTGGGAGCGGGTGGCGATCCCCGTGATCGGCTGGTTCATCCGCGGGGTCACCGATCTGGACTCCGTGAACACACCCGGACGCAAGGACGCTTTCGCCAATGGCCAGTTCTTGATGGTGAGCCGCGCAGCCTACGACAACATCGGTGGGCACGGAGTCGTGCGCGGCGAAGTGCTGGAGGATGTGCGCCTTGCCCAGGCGATGAAACAGCGGGGGCACGCCCTGGGGCTCTACGCCGCACCCTGGGCCTTCCGGGTGCGGCTCTACCGCAGCCTGGGCGAGATCCTCGCGGGCTATGGTAAGAACTTCTACGAGGGCATGGGCCGGCGGCCCCACATCGCGGTCGGAGCGCTACTTTTCTTGGGGATTTCATCGTTTCTCCCCTACATCCTGCTGCCCATCGCAGTGATGAGCCCGCAGGTGCTGCTCACGGGAATGGCGGCCACATGGCCCTGGCAGCTCTGGCTCGGCCTGGTGTGTGGCCTTCCCGTGGCGCTGCGCTTTCGGCTGGACCGCGCCGATGGGCGGTCCGGAGCCCTTGCGTGGACCCACCCGCTCGGGAACCTCGTCCTCGGCGTCGTGCTTTTGGCCTCGATCTTCCGGGTGCGCACCCGCTGGAAGGGGCGGGTTTTTCACGACGGTCGGGCGGCGTAAGCCCCCAAACTTCTAGGCCACGACCTCGCCACCCTCGGCTTTCCAAGCCGCGAGTCCACCGCCGAGCACGAAGGTGTCCTCCATGCCTCGCTCGCGGAAGAAGGCCACGGCCTGGGCCGACTGGGTGCCGTCGTCGCAGTAGGCCACCACCAGTTGGTCCCACGCCAGCTCGCTGACCCGTACGTTGATCTCGCTCATCGGCATGTGAGCCGCGCCGTGGATGTGCCCCGCACCCCACGCATCCCGATCGCGCACATCCACCCAAGCGATCGGCCGGGTCTTGGCCTGCGTGCGCACCTCCGCCACGCGCAGCGTAGTCGAGGCCGCATCCACGCGCGCGCTGGTCACATCGCGGGAGGTTTGCTGGCCGCCAACGGGAACCATGCCCGGATCGTCCACGGTTCCGTACTTTTCCCGCGTCTTCGCGTCCTCGCGGTCCTGGAAGGCTTTGGCGGCCTTGCTCGCCACCGTGAAGGGGAGGTTCAGGATGCGACGGAACATCGCGCCCCCATAGCGCGTCCGGATAGAGGTCGACCATGCTCATGCTCACCCTCGCGGCCGCGCTCGCGGCCGACGCCCCGAACGCCGATATCGTCAGCGAAGCCACGGTACCGGCCTCGCCCGACGCCCTCGTGGCGGTGCTGACCGATCTGACTCGCTTCCAACAGGCGCTTGCGCCCGAATGCGTCGGCCGCTTCGTCGCCGGAACGCCCGCGACCGGCAAAGGGGCAACCGGCCGAATCCGCTACGACATGGCCGCGATGCACCGGAACCTCACGTTCACGATCACGCGGCTCGACGTGGATCCGGCCCGTTCGATCGTGGACTTCGACCACGCCTCCCGCCTCGGGTTCATCACCCGGTGGACGCTGAGCCCCGGCGACCTGGGCACGCTGGTGAACGTGAAGACGGCGTTGAACCCCCCTCCATGGCCCTTCGCCCGCTACTACTTCGCGGCCATCCAGCCGGAATGGGCGGTCTGTCAGGCGGGCCTGATCCAGCGCGTTGCCAAACTGGCCGGCGGCTCTTGACCGGGCTTGTCGCGATGGGCGTGGGGCTTGCCGTGGCCGGGGATCCCGACGCGCTCTCCTTGCGCCGACAGGGAGACGCCGCGTTCGCCGAGCAGCACTTTGAAGATGCGCTATCTGCCTATCAGGCCTGCGCTGCGATTCCTGGCGAGGGTCGGGATGCACGGTACTGCGAGTCCCGGCGCGCAGAGCTCGCTCCGCAGCGGGAAGACGACTTCGCCGGGTGGCAGGTGCTGGACCGCGTGAGGCGCGGGTACGTCGAGTTGGGCACCGAGGCCGCCACTTTAGCGATCGAAGCCGCGCTAGCTGCGAATCCTCAAGGCCCCGCGGCGGCGGCGCAACGACGCTGGCTCGCGAACGAGTCCCTGAAGGCCGGAAAGGAGCCGCGTGGCTATGGCGCCGACCGCTCCGGCGGGGACTCCGCCTGGCTCGACGAGCAGGTGGCGCGACTGCGGCAGGCGCGAAGGCACCGGGTTTTCGCTTCGGTCGGCGCGGCCCTCACGTCGCTCTACGCCGGGGCCGTTTGGCGCGGTTCGGGCCCGTGGGCGTGGCGGTCGGCCGCTGTGGCTGCGGGGGCGCTTGGCGCGGCACCGCTCCTCGCCGCAGTGGCGTGGGATGCAGAATTGGCTGGACCCTTCGCTTGGAACGCTGCCTTCTGTGCCCTTGCCGTGCTCGGCGCACCGCGCGCGCCGGTGGCCGTGGCCGTGGCCGGCACGCTCGGGGGCTTGGTTGCGCTCGGGTGGTGGCACGGATGGCTCGGCAAGATGGGGATTCCATGAAACCCTCGTCTATCCAGCGTATTCGCCTCGGGCGGGCGCCGAACTGCTCGTCGCTCGGGAACGTCGTAAACGTGCTCCTCTGGTCGCAGGCGGCGCTCGCGGCCCTGTGGGTCGCCGCGGAGGCGTGGCCGGTGCGGCGGCGGCGGTCCGAGCCCGATGGCGGCGAAACCCGCTCGGTGGATGTGCCGCCCGCCCTGGTCAGCACCAGCCCGCAGAACAGCACCCCGCACGAGGCGCACGTTCAAGTCACGCGGTCCTGCGCCCTGCCCTGCCCGGCCTGCCACATCGCACCGACACCCGGGGGGGCATCGGTTCCCGTAGACGAGCTCGCTGTTCGTTTCCAGATGTTGGCGGCACAAGGCGTCTTTCATGTGGCGCTGGGCGGGGGAGAGGCGCTTTCCCATCCCGACCTCGCGGCCGTGGCACACGCAGCGCGAGCCGCCGGGCTCAGCGTCGGACTCACCACAAGCGGCGTGGGCGATCTGGCACCGGCTCATCATTTTGACCAGGTAAACGTGTCGATCGATGCGTTGGACGAAGACTATGCGCGCGTGCGCGGATACGCGGGCGAGGCCACGGCCCGCGCCGCGATCGCCGAGTTGGTCGGGGCCGGCGTGGCGGTGGGGGTGAATCTAATCCTGGACCGCACCAGCTTCCCGGTGCTCCAAAAGACAGTCGCCGCCGTGGTGAATCTCGGTGTTCGCGATGTACATCTTCTCCGACTGAAGCCCGCGGGGCGCGGCGAAGAGGTATACTTGGCGCGACGGCTCACAGCGGAACAGCGCCTTGAAGTTTGGCCTGCATTACGCATGTGTATCGAGCGCTTTCCAGAGGTCAGCTTCCGCGTGGACTGCGCCATGACGCCTTGGCTGGCCGCCCATGGCGTCGACCCGGCGCGAATGCGAGACGTGGGCTGGACCGGCTGTCATGGGGGCGACGCCCTGGTGGCGGTCGATACCGATGGAAACGAGGCGCCATGCAGCTTTGTCGAGGGGCCCATCGACCCTCGTTGGCGCACCGGTGTCCTCGCGGAGCCGTGCGGTTCCTGCAACTGGCGCGAAAGCTGCCGCGGCGGGTGCCACGCGGTCGCCAGGTTTCTGGGAGGGTCCCTTCTGGACCCCGACCCGGAGTGCCCACTGGTGGTCGAACATGCGCTGGGGCACCATGCGTAGCCGGTCCCGCCGACTATGATCCGCGTCAGCCTCACCGGCATCCTGGTCCTGCTAGGCATCACGTTGGTGCTCGTCGGCGCCCTCGCCACGGTTTCGGCGTCGACCTGGGCTCCGGTCTGCCACTTGACGGAGGATCTGCGCCCGCGCTGCCTCCATGCTCTGGTGGGGGTCGAACTCGCTTCATCGAAACCGAGCGTAGAGGCGAAAGATCTCCTCGCCTGGTGCGGGGCCGATCAACTGTGTCGTCTGGATGTCCTCAACGCCCGGCCGCCTGGAGACAGTCACGCGGAGCGCGCGCTGTGCGAGATCTGGACGCCCGACTTCAAACTCAGCTGCGAGCAGGGGATTCAGTCGCGGGCGCTCGGCGCACGATAGGCATCCAGAGGTCTGCCGTTCCACCGAGGGGCTAAAGCTGACGCGGCTGAGTCGGGCACGACGAGCGTGCCCGGATCAAGCAGAACCACACCACGAACCCGGCACGCGACACCCACGGCGGCAGCGGGGGAGCGAGAGGCCGAGAGCGCCCAACGCGTCACAAGCTGCCGGAGGACGCGGCCCCAGCCCACTGTGGCAAACGTATGCGCCACCGCACGAGGGTCGAGGGCTCGCGCTTGCCAGGCGACTCGAAGCGGATGTGCTCTCGCGGCCTGTGCCTTCCGCCGGGCCGTTCAAATTTCCTGTGGCCCGAGCAGATCACGTTGACGATGGCCTTTCTTGCGCGTTGACTTTTGGGATGTGGCTTGGTGGTTGAATGGTGTTATATAATAGGATATAAGCTACACATGTCCGATTTCTCCATGGTCGATGTCGCGGGTATGTCTTTCTTCGCGACTGGGCTGTTCTGCGGGTACCTGCTCACCGCGCTCGCGCCGATGACCGTGTCGAACTGGGCGGTGATCGCCTCGTTACGCGTGGCATGGCAGATAGGCGGCGCGGTGTGGTGCGCGATTATCCTTGGGCGAGCCTTCGATACCGGCCTGTGGATGAGCCTCGCCATGGGCTGCGGCGCCGGTCTGCTGCTCTGCTACAATCCGGTGCTCGACCTTATCCGCGGCCCGCTTGACATCGAGGGACTGTTCGTCGATGCCACGGTGACGCACGGTACCTTCGTTCGGCCGCTTGGCAGCAACAAGTCCATCCGTGCGCGGGTGGGCGTCGAGGTCAACGGGGAGACCGCGTTGGACATCGAGCCCGTCGGGCTTCAGGCCAACCGGTGGCAGGATCTGTACGCCGGGTGCGGCGATCCCGCTGGCCGGGTTCACATCGTGGCGTTGCGCCACCTTGATGTGGTGCTCACGCTCAGTTGCCGGTGATTTTCTCGCGGCGTGTGCTGAGTTAAGAGCTGCTGCGGTCGAGGGGCCGCCTCGGCCGCTCAGAGGTGGCGACGACTGGACACGGCTGCCCCCACGGCGCGCGCTTGCCAGGCGACTCGAAGCGGATGTGCTTTCGCGGCCTGTGCCTTCCGCCGGGCCGTTCAAATTTCCTATGCCCACGGGCGCTCCCCGGCAACCTGGAGCTTTCGGCCGACGTGCGGGATGCGGCGTTCACGCACGACAAGGTGCTCGGCTGGGTCCAAGAGCATCGGCAGGCGGCGCTCGCCGAGCTGCTGGGCCTGGTGCGGCGGTGGATGGACGCCGAGCGCCCCCTCGCCGTGGTCCCCGCGCGGCACAGCACCGGCCACCGCTGGGCCGCGGTGACCTCCTCGACGCCGCCGTACTTGGCTTGCTCCCCGTAGAAGTCGCGGATTCCCGCAGCAGCCTCGGCGATGGCCCGCTGGACGTCGGGTTCCCCGAACGCCTCGGCCATCTGGTCGGCGATCTCGGTGCCGCCAGATCCGCTACACTCTCCCGATGTCGCCCCTCGCTGCCCTGCCGCTGACCGCGCTGTTGCTGATCGCCTGCACCGACCCCGTCGCGACCGACACCGACGCCGCCGACACCGCCCTCCCCGACACCGCGGACACCAGCGACACCGCTCCCTACAGCCTGCAACTCGCCGGCGAGCTGCCTCTGACCGGCGCGATGGACGTGTGAGGGGAGGGAAACACCGTGGTGTTGGCGGGGGGGATCCATCGCACCGTGGACATCCTCATCGCCGATATCAGCGACCCGACCCACCCCACGCAGCTCGCGACGATCGAGGGCATCGGGGAGGTGCGCGACGTCGATCTGAAAGGGGGGCTCCTGGTGGCGGCGAGCGACTGCGGCTGCCAACGGGGGAGCGCCGAGCACGCCGCGTGGGACGGGATCGGCCTGCGGCTCTACGACCTCGCTGATCCTTCTGCACCGGTGCTCCTCTCCGAGATCGGCGCGCCCACCGATTCGGTGCACAACCTGTTCCTCGAGGGCGACCGGCTCTACGCCAGCTCGATGCTTGAAAATGCGATTGTCATCTTCGACGTCTCCGACCCGCGGAACCCAACCGAGCTGGGCCGTTGGACCCCGCCCGAAGGGAGCGTCCACGACCAGACCGTGGTCGGCGACATGATGTACGTCGCGCACGTCAACGGCTTTTCGCTTGTGGATGTCAGCGATGGCGCCAATCCCACCTCGATCCTCACCGTGCCCGTGGCCCGCCTCGACGGCACCTTCACCAGCCTCCACAGCCTCTGGCCGCTTCCCGATGGAATTCATGTCGCGACCGCCCAGGAGCAGATCGGCGGCAAGATGCGCATCTGGGACGTAGAGCGCGCCGCACAGACCGTGGCCTTGCCCGAAGGCGACGAGCCCAACTGTGTGCACAACGTCTACGTCTTCGGCGACAAGCTCTACGCGGCCTGGTACCTGGATGGGGTACGCGTTTACGACATCTCTGCTCCCGCGACGCCGACGCTGTTGACGACCTACGACACCAGCGCGCGTGCCCCGGAGCCGAAGACCGTTCCGGACATCCGCGGCGCGTGGGGCCTGTGGGTGGACAACGGCCGCGTCGTCGTCGGTGACACTGAGCGTGGGCTCGTGGTGCTGACCGAGGGGGGGGCGGTAGCCAAGCGGCACGGGGGCGCGCGCGCCTACCAGACGACTCGAAGCGGATGTGCTCTCGCGGCCTGTGCCTTCCGCCGGGCCGTTCAAATTTCCTAGGCCCCCAACTCAGCTGCGAGCAGGGGATTCAGTCGCGGGTCCTCGGCGTACGATAGGCATCCAGAGGTCTGCCGTTCCAGCGATCGCGGCGCAAAGCAGGAGTGCGAAGCCGACGGCAGGATCGCTCCCGCGCCGCACCAAATCCAGCACCAACCACCCGGCCGCGGCGGCCAGCACCGACCGCCGACCGCCACGCGCCCCGAGGCTGGCACCCGCTAGCCCCCCCGCTACCACGAGCAGTCCCGTTCCCGGCCAGTCCAGCGAGGGGCCAAAGCTGACGCGGCTGAGATCGGGCACGACGAGCGTGCCCGGATCAAGCAGAACCACACCACGAACCAGCCACGCTCCCGGCACGCGGGCGGCCTCGGTGGCCGGGTCCGTCGCGACACCCACGGCGGCAGCGAGGGCCCCCAAAGGCAGGGTGACCGCAAGCGAGGTGAGCAGGAATCGGGGGCGCGAGAGGCCGAGAGCGCCCAACGCGAGCAGCTCCCCGTTGGCGCGCAGTCGGTCCATCGCCAGCGCCGTGGCCGCGAGGGTGAGGGCGGGAGAGAGCAGCGCCCAAGTGTGCGGAACGTCGGCAAGGAGGCGAGAGCGAGCGGCGGCGAGCGGCAACCCCGCCGACTCCGTGGCGATAACCAGCCCCAGGAGAACGATGGCGCCCCCGTGAACGAGGCCGAGCGACCGGCTCCACGCCAGGAGGACGAGGCGCGAAAGCGGGCTCATCGACGCCATGCCCACGCCGCTAACGCCAGGGCAAGGGCCCCCAGCACCGCCGCCGCTACGGGGGGGCCCATCGTGGCGATCCGGGCATCGCACACGCGCACGGCAACCCAGCTCCCGACGAGCAGCGCTCCGACGACCCGCCCCGACGAGTGGGTCCGTGCAAGGCCCGCGGCTGCGACTCCGAGCGGCAGCAGCAGCAGGGGCAGGAAGGAGCGCTTCCACAGAAGCCATCGCTCATAGCCGTCGCGCCCCAGCCGGGCGCTCACGGCGAGCTGCCGCATGAGGTCGGGGGTCGTGCGTTCCGTCGCGTGAACCCTTCCCCGGTGTTCCATGGCGATCGGCAGGGAAAGGAGGTCCACGACGACGCGTTCACCCGTCGTGAGCGAAACGCGCACATCCCGCAGATCGGCCAGTACGCCCCCCTCGCGCGGACTCAGGTGCCACGCCTTCGCCACGCCGGTCGACTGCCCATCGGTGAAGGCCAATCCGCCCTCATCGAGCGCAACCCACCAGGCGCCGAGGCGCACCGGCGACCCTTCGCGGGGCGCAACCGCGGCAGCGGCCGCGACCTGCGTGTCCCGCACCAGACTTCTCGCCAGCGGCTCGCCCAAGTGGGCCACAGCCGCCTGCAACACTGCGGCTGGCAAGAGCAACAACAGCGTGATCCTTGCCGGAACCTTCGCCCGCAGTCCAAGCGACCCGAGGGCGAGGAATGCGCGCTCTTCACGGAGCCGGACGCTCCCCCCTGCCGCCCCCGCCAGAGCCCCGACCGCGACCGCCAGCGACGCGATCGATCCGGCCGCACCGAGGGCTAGGCGCACAAGCAAGCCCGCGTCTGGCGCTACGGAGGTGGCCAGCAGCGCCTGCCCCACGCCCGCCAGCGTGAGCAGGATCGCCGCAAGCCCAGCCGACGTCCACGCCGGGGTCCACATGGCCCGTGCGAACAGCCGCACCACCGGATCGAGGCGAAAACGAGCGTCTTTCCCCGTTTCAGGATAGGCGGTGCCGCGGGTTGAGGCATTCATGCAGTTCCATGTGGGCGACAAGGCGGTTTATCCGGCGCACGGGGTAGGGATCATCCGCGATGTGGTGACCATCGAACTGGATGGCGAAAAGCACATCTTCTATGTGCTGAAGATTCTCGACAATGGCATCACCATCAAGGTGCCCATCGCCAATGCGCGTTCGATCGGCATGCGCACCGTGGTCGCCGTCGAACAGATCGACAAGGTCTTCGACATCCTGAAGGATCGCGATGTCCCCGCCGACACCCAGACCTGGAACCGGCGCTATCGCGACTACATGAGCAAGATCAAGACGGGCGATCCTCTTGAAGTGGCGAAGGTTCTCCGCGATCTCGCCCTACTGAAGGCAGATAAGCCCCTAAGCTTCGGTGAACGCAAGATGTTCGACCAAGCCCGCGGCCTGCTCGTGCAGGAGATCGCCTGCGCCCGCGATCAACCCGAATCGGCGGTCACAGCCGAGATCGAAGCCTTGTTCGCACCCAGCAAGCCCTCCATTTCCTGACGTGGCGGGCCTACGTTGACAACGAAACCGGGCCGCGGCACCTCTGCCGCCCCGCTGATGGAGTGCGCTTGATTCGCGTCTACAATACCCTGACCCGTCGCGTGGAACCGCTGCACACCCGCGAGCCCGGAAAGGTCGGTCTGTATGTGTGCGGCATGACCGTATACGACTATTGCCACATCGGGCATGCCCGAGCCATGATGGCCTTCGATGTAATGAATCGCTACATGAAGCGCGCCGGCCTCGAGGTGAACTTCGTGCGGAACCACACGGATGTGGACGACAAGATCCTCAGCCGTGCCCGCGAAGCCGGCGTCTCGCCCTTGCAGCTGAGCGCCCATTTCATCGCCGAGTTGGAACGCGACCTCGACGCCGTGGGCCTTTTACGACCCACGGTCGAGCCACGCGTCAGCGAGCACATCCCCGAGGTCGTGGCGATGATCGCGACCCTGATCGCACGGGAACATGCCTACCTCGCCGAAAATGGCGACGTTTACTTCAGCATCGAGCGGTGTGCCGGGTACGGCAAGCTCTCCGGAAAGCGGATCGACGACCTCCGCGAGGGCGCACGGGTAGCGGTGGATGGCGCCAAGCGGCATCCGGGGGATTTCGCGCTTTGGAAGTCCGAGCCCGATCCAGCGGATCTGGGGTGGGATGCCCCCTTTGGTCGCGGGCGGCCGGGCTGGCACATCGAATGTTCGGCGATGGCAGAACGGCACCTTGGCCCCCAGTTCGACATCCACGGGGGTGGAATCGATCTGGTCTTCCCCCATCACGAAAACGAGATCGCGCAATCCGAATGCGCCAGCGGCCTTACGCCGTTCGCACGGTACTGGCTTCATAATGGTCACCTGACCCTGGTGGATGCCGCAGGCGCGCCCGTGAAGATGTCCAAGTCGCTCGGCAATGTGGTGCAGATCCGCGATGTCGTGGCTCGCGTGCCGGCCGAGGCCCTTCGCCTGCTGTACGTCGATACGCACTACCGCTCCCCGCTGCCGTATTCCGACGCCAAGCTTGCCGACTCGCTCGCCGCATTGGACAGGGCCTATGTAGCGAAAGAGACCGTGGTCGAGGTTGTCGCGAAGGGCGGCGGGCGCCCCCTCGACGAACTGCCCGAATCCGCACGCGACGCGCATCGCCTTGCGGCCGGCTTCGTAGAGAAGCTCGATGCTGCCATGTCGGACGACTTCAACAGCGCCGCGGCGATCGGGCACTTCTTCGAGCTGGTTCGAGCGATCAACCGCTTCGGCAACGACAAGAAGGCGCGTTCGAAGGGTGCGGATGCCCTGCGCCCCGCCGTCGCCGCATTCGAAGCGATGGCCGAAGTGTTCGGCGTGGGCGGGCTCGCTGCCGGCACCTATTTTGACGAGGCCAAGGGTAAGCGACTGCGTGCCCAGGGGCGCTCGGTGGAAGATGTAGATGCCAAGGTGGCCGAACGCTCAGCAGCCAGAGCCGGCAAGGACTGGGCGCGATCCGATGCGCTGCGGATCGAGCTGGAGGCCTCTGGGATCGCCGTGATGGACGATCCGACCGGCAGCACCTGGCGCGTGCGCGTCGATGCCTGAGGCCGCATCCGTGCGCCTCGTCCTCGCCTCGCGCAATGCTCACAAGATCGAGGAACTGCGCCGCATCGCACCCTATGTGACATGGCTGGCGCTCGCGCCCGAGCTGGGCGACCCGCCGGAAACCGGGGACACCTTCGAGGCGAACGCCGTCCAGAAAGCAAGGTATGTCGCCGAAGCCACGGGGCTATGGGCGCTGGCCGACGATTCGGGGCTGGAAGTGGATGCCCTCCACGGTCGGCCCGGCGTGTACAGCAGGCGGTACAGCCCCGAAGGGCGCGACGACACCAACAACGCTTTGCTCCTGCAAGAACTCGGGCCGCTCCCACTGCACCAGCGCTCCGCCCGCTACCGATGCGTGATCGCCCTGGTGGGCCCTGGCGGAACGTTCACCGCCTCGGGCTCCTGCGAGGGCACAATCGGCTTCGGCACCCGTGGCAACGGAGGCTTCGGCTACGACCCCCTGTTCCTTCCGCTTGCGATGCCGGGCCTCGCCATGGCGGAGCTGGGCCCAGAGGCCAAGGATGGGATCAGCCACCGTGGCGCCGCCCTCGCAAAGCTTCCCGACCTGCTTCGCCTCAGCCGCCTCGAATAAGGTTCAGCGCCGAACCGGCGACGAACCACCGGAACTGATCGGTGGAGATCGTGGACCGAGTCGCGATGCGCTGCACGGTTCCGTCCGCGTGGTTCACGACCAGGGTCGGCGCCACCCCGCTCGCCAGGCCCGCCACACCCTCGATGGCGATCCGGTCGTCCTGGCGAACAGCGTCGTAGTCGGCGGGGTCGGCAAACGTGAGCGGGAGCAGCCCTTGCTTCTTCAGATTGGTCTCGTGAATCCTGGCGAAGCTGCGCGCCACAACCGCACGGCAGCCCATGCGCCGGGGCTCCATCGCGGCGTGCTCCCGGCTCGATCCTTCGCCATAGTTCTCGTCCCCGATCACCACCCAATCCTGACCGGCGGCCAGATACCGGCGGGCGAGCTCCGGGAAAGGCACACCGGCTTCGTCGCCAAGCCCGTCGTGGCCCGTGCCGATGGCGCCGTCGAAGGCGTTTACCGCAGTGGAGAACAGGTTTCCCGAGATTTTGGTGAGGTGTCCCCGATACTTCAGCCACACACCCGCTGCCGAGATGTGGTCAGTCGTACACTTCCCCCTCGCCTTCAAAAGGACCGGTAGGCCTCGGAGATCGGCGCCATCCCAGGCTGCGAAGGGCGTGAGGCGCTCCAGTCGGTCGCTCCCTTCGCGGATCACCACATCCACACCGCGATTGGCCGGATCCGGCGCGATGAAGCCTACAAAGTCTGCCACAAAACCACGCTTGGGCAGCGCATCCCCGGTTGGCGGGTCGAGGCGCACCCGCCGGTCACCGCTGACCAGCTCATCGGTGGCGGGGTCGAAGCCCAGATCGCCGGAAAGAGCGAGGGCAACTACGGTCTCCGGACTGCCGATGAAGGCCAGGGTGTTGAGGTTAGCGTCGTTGCGCGCCGGAAAGTTACGGTTGAACGAGGTGACGATGGTGTTTCGCTCTCCCTTCTGAATGTCGTCCCGCTGCCACTGCCCGATGCAGGGGCCGCACGCGTTGGCGAGCACGGTGGCGCCGATGGCCTCGAGGTCGGCGAGCTGCCCATCCCGCTTGATCGTGGCGAAAATCTGGTCGGATCCCGGGGTGACGAGCAACGGCACGGCCAGCCGCAGCCCCTGGGCACGCGCCTGTCGGGCGAGGTGCGCCGCGCGCTCGATGTCCTCGTAGGAGCTGTTGGTGCAGCTTCCGATGAGCGCAACCTTGATTTGACGCGGGTAGTCTTCCGCCTCGATCGCAGCCTTCATGGCGCGGAGGGGTCGCGCCAAGTCGGGAGTGTGGGGGCCGACCAGGTGCGGCTCCAGCGCGCTCAGGTCGATCTCGACGACGCGATCGTAGTAATTCGCAGGTTCGATCTCCACGTCTGGGTCGGCGCGAAGGGCGCCCGCGATGGCATCGCAGCGATCAGCCAGATCCCCGCGGGCGGTGGCCCGAAGGTAGTCGCCCATGCGGCCATCGTAGGGAAACACGGAGGTGGTGGCGCCCAACTCCGCTCCCATATTGCAAATGGTGGCCTTGCCCGTACAGGAAAGGCTGGCGGCGCCGGGACCGAAGTACTCGATCACGGCGTTGGTGCCGCCCTTGACAGTCAGCAGGCCGGCGAGCTTCAGGATCACGTCCTTCGCGGAGCTCCACCCCGAGAGCGCGCCCGTGAGCTTCACGCCGATCACGGTCGGGCAGAGCACCTCCCACGGCAGCCCGACCATCGCATCTACGGCATCGGCACCACCCACGCCGACCGCGAGCATCCCGAGCCCCCCCGCGTTCGGGGTGTGGCTGTCCGTGCCGATCATCAGAGTGCCCGGTGCTGCATAGTTTTCCAGGATCACCTGATGGATGATGCCTGCGCCCGGCTGCCAGAACCCGATGCCGTGACGCTGGCACGCGCTGCGGAGAAATTCGTAGACCTCCGCATTTTCGCCGAGCGCCGCCGCGAGATCGGCGGTCGCGCCGCTGCGGGCCCGGATGAGGTGGTCACAGTGAACGGTCGTCGGCACGGCGGTGGTCGGCTTCCCCGCAAGCATGAACTGGAGCAGGGCCATCTGTGCGGTCGCATCCTGCATGGCCACGCGGTCCGGGTGAAGATCCAGGAAGCTCTTTCCACGCTTGAACGGGGCGGTTTCGGGGTTCGCAAGGTGAGCGAATAGGATCTTTTCCGTGAGCGTGATCGCCCGGCCGAAACGGCGGCGCGCCACAGCATGGCGGGAAGGGAGGCGGGCGTAGAGATCGGCGAGTTCAAACATCGGGGTCCCCTGTCACAGACGCAAACCTATCCACCGCGCTCTCTCATGCAACGGGGGAAGGTGCTCCCTCACGTCCGGCCTTTGCGGCCGCCCTCCGGGAGCGGGCGCGGTTCGCAGTTCCACGCGACGATGCGTTGCCGGTGATGCTTGCGGGAGCTACACGTTTCGTGTTCGTCACCGCCCGGAGCACCCACGCGCGTAGTCTCTCCCTTAGGCCTCCTTCTCCTGCTCTCCGGGTGTGCGCCCGCGGATACCGACCTGCACGAGAGCTGCCCGGTCGAAGCGGTACCGGTGCAGGAAGGCGATGATGGCTTTGTCCTCGAAGGCGAGGCCTACTCCAGCCAGGCCGAGTTCATCAACCTTGGCCTGCGGTGCGCAGTCGAACCTTCCGACGACGCAGTCGAGGCGATGGAAGCCCAGAATGCCGAGCAGCCCGCCTTCCAGGAGCTGTTCCCGGTCGAAACCGGCGACGACGCCGACACCAGCGATTCCTGGGCCCGCGGGAGTGGCGGCGGGGGTGGCAGCACGACCACGGTCACCAGCGGCACGATCAACGTGTACTGGCACACCATCACCAGCGGAACCTCCGGCGCGCTCACTTCCGCCGATGTGGCAGCGCAAATCGCGGTGCTGAACTCTGCCTATTCAGGCACCGGCTGGGCGTTTTCGTTGGTCAGCACCGACAACACCAGCAACTCGACCTGGTACAACGGGTGCGCGACCTCCAGCTATGAAACGGCGATGAAGACGGCCTTGCGGGCCGGCACCGCCGACGATCTCAACATCTACAGCTGCAACCCGAGCGGCGGTCTGCTTGGCTGGGCCACGTTCCCCACTTCGTACACCAGCTACCCGACGAGCGACGGCGTGGTGCTGCTCTACTCCTCACTTCCCGGCGGCTCGGCGGCTCCCTACAACCTTGGGGACACCGCCACCCACGAAGTCGGGCATTGGATGGGGCTGTACCACACGTTCCAAGGCGGATGCAGCAAGACGGGAGATTCCGTCAGCGACACCCCGAGCGAGCGCAGCGCCAACTACGGTTGCCCCACCGGCACCGACACCTGCTCCACCTCCGGGGCGGACCCGATCGAGAACTTCATGGACTACACCGACGACTCGTGCATGTACGCATTCACGACGGCGCAGGACACTCGGATGGATGCCGCTTTCTCCGCGTATCGCTACGGAAAGTAGGGCAACGACCGCGCACGTCGACACCCTTCAGCGGGTGCCGCCGCCGTGGCCGAGCTGGGTGAACATCGAGAACACGCTGCGTTGCAACCTGGACTGCATCTGGTGTGCGCAAGCGCTGGTCGGGTCCACGAAGTCAGGTGTGGACATGCCTCTTTCGCTGTTCGACCGCATCGCGAATGAGGTCTTGCCGCGCGTAGCACGCCTGTCGTTCAGCGTGGCAGGCGAGCCGACGATCGCCCCCCTCTTCCTCGACTTCCTCGACCGCGTGAACCAGCTGTCGCTCACCACCGAGCTCGTGACCAACGCCACGGCCCTGCACCGTCCGGGGCTGATGGAGAGGCTGCTTCCCCGCCTGGGCGTGCTGATCGCATCGATCGATGGGGCGCGACCGGCCACGGTGGAGCGGATCCGCGCCAACGCCAAGCACGGAAGGATCATGGAGAACCTGGCGCGCTTCCAGAGCGAGCGCGTTCGACTCGGCGGGTCGCGTCCGGAGTTCCTGCTCGCCGTCACGCTCTCCACCGCGAACATCGACGAGCTGGCCGAAGTGGTCGAGGTCGCCAGCCGGCTCGGCGCGGATGCCGTGGTGTGCAGCTGGTTGCAGGTCCTCGACCCGGCGCTCCTCGACTTGTCCCTGCATCTGCATCCTGGGCGCGTGGAGGGCAGCTTCGCCGAAGCGAAGGCAACCGCCCGCCGCCGCGGCATCGGGCTGGAACTCCCAACGGAACCGCCCTTCACACCAGCCGCGCTCTCGATTCGCCGCGGCGTTTCGTTGCTGGGCGGCAGGCGTCGATCCGCGCTGCGTTCGGCGTTCCAACGGGCGAGGGTGCGGGCCTGGGAGCTCCGCAGCGGCCTCAACGCTCGCTGCTCGTTCCTTTGGGGGCGCGCCTACCTTCACGCCGACGGCCACGTTTCCCCGTGCTGCGTGCAAGGCCGGCCCTACGTCGGCGACCTGATGAGCCAGACCTTCGCCGAGGTGTGGACAGGCCCCGCGATGACGGCCCTTCGCGCCGGTATGTTCGACGGTCACCCGCACGCAGCCTGCACGCGCTGCACGCAGGGCCAGGGGCCGACGCCCGCACCCGCCGAGGCCTGGACCGCCCCAGAGCGCAATCCGCTGGACCGGTAGGGCGGGCGGCGCGAAGCGCTCACTGCATGGCCACGCGTTGCCTTGCGAAGACATTCTCTCGAGGGGGTGACCGCGCCGAGGGAGGCTACCGGTCCAACATGCCGCGGGCCTTCACACCGGCGGAAGCCTGGAGAGCATCGCGCCCTCGGGGCCCGCGGACAAGAGCTGACCAAAGACAGGATTGTCCGCCGCGGCGCCGCCTGCCTCCGCCGCAGCGAGCGCCGTCAACACGGCCATCACCACCCGCTGCGGCGAGTAGATCGCCAGCCACGCCGCTGCCTTCTGCACGGAGCGCTTGCGGAGACCGGAAACCCGGGTGTGCCCGAGACGCACCAGCGCGAGCAGCGCGGCCGCAGTTCGCAGCTCATCCCCGCCCCAGCTTCCGTCTGCGTCTTGCGACTGCGCCAGGATCGCAGCGATGTCCGCGGTGTCCCTTTCATTCCTGCGCCCGGCGGGGCGGTATTCGCTGAGGAACGCGGCGATGTCCGCGATGTCCCTTTCATTGCTGCGCCCGGCGGGGCGATATTCGCTCTCGCACGCGACGTCCTCCGGGGGGGCGCTCGCGGAATACTCCGGCACGGGGCTCTCGCGGACCATGCTTGCGAACCTGTCCATTTGAGCGTCGAATCGGTCGGCCAGCGCCGCGCTAGCGGGCATCGGTGCCCGCATCGGCACCGGCGACGGCGAGTAGTCCACATGCATGAACGCCTCCCGGTCCCACCCCGCCGGCAACGAGACTGGCACCACCACTTCCACCGGCGTGCCATCCACCTTCCGCGTGCGTTCCACCGCCACGAAGGCCGTGAACCGCGAAGCCAGGCCGAACTGGAGGGCCACGCGAACGATCTCGGGGCGCAACGCCTCCTCCTCGAAGGGGCGCAGCGTGAGGCGGTCCTCAAGCCACGCGACCCGCTCGCGGCCCCAAAGGGCGCCGAGCGGAGTTTTCGTGCGCTGGGGCACGACACTCCAGGCCACCGGACCGCCAGCGCCGAGGGCGTTCGCCTTCACTTCGCTGGGTGAGCCGCGCAGCAGGATCGTGATCGGCATCCCAGCGAACAGCGTGCGCTGCTCGGGGCGCGCTTCCTCCCCTTCCGCGCGCAGCCCATCGGCCACCGGCGAGCCAAAGCGAGCCTCGATCCTAGCGACCACCGCCTCGATGTCGTCTTCCGGCGTACACAACGAGCAGGCACCGCCGCCCACGCGGGCAAGCTGCTGCAGAAGCGCCCCGTTCACGGCGGTATCGATCCCGAGCGTGAAGAAGCGGGCGCCTTTGGCGCGGTTCGCCACGGCGGCCGCCACCTCGGCGTCGTTGCCCGCTTGGCCATCCGTCACGAATAGTACTGTCCGGAGACGACCTTCAGGCCGGTCCCCCTCCAGCGCCACCTGGATCGGCTGGAGCATCTCGGTGCCGCCGCGTGGTTGCAGCCGATCGATCCACGCTTCAGCAGCTGCAAGGGTACGGCCGTCGAACGTCACGAAGCCCGGGGACTGCCGCTCGACGCTGGTGTCGAACGCCAAGACCCAAAAACGGTCGCCCGACACCAGCCCGCGCAGCGCCGTGCGCAGCGCACGCTTGGCAGCGTCCATCTTTTCGCCGCCCATCGAGCCGCTGATGTCAACGACGAAAACCGCGTCCCTCGGTAGGGTTTTCGCCGCCATGATCGGGGGTTCTACAACCAGTAGGGTCGTTTCCCCGTCCGTCCAGGCCTGCGCCCCGCCTTCCGCCCCGGCGTACCCGAACGACAGCACGAAGTCCCGATCGCACACCGCATTGCCGCTCGGGGCGACCTTCACGCCCCCATCCAGGTCCAGTCGCAGCGCGTGGAGGCTGGACTGCAATCGCGAAGGGGCCGTAGCAAAGCTAATTTCAAGGTCGAGCTTTGTGCCGCCCGAGAGGCGCAGCGGCGGCGAGATGCGCGAGGCATCGGGCGCCCGGTCGGTATCGGATTCCGTGCCCGGGCCTCCATGCCCGGTGCGCTTTCCCGGCATGTAGCGAGGGGCGACCGTTGTAGGGAACCGCAATCGAAACGCCCCATCTTCAGCATGCAGCACCTCAACGATCACCAGCCGCACCACCACCTCCTCCCCCGGCGGCAGGTTGGTGACGCGGAGGGTGTGTACGTCGGCGCGTTCCTGGGTAACGAGGGCGGCGCGGTGGCCAGCGGACCGCGCCGTGGCGAAGGCCCGCTCCGCCTCTTCCCGCTCCCGGCAGTCCGCCCGGACTGTCAATTCCCCGCACACCAACTCCACTTCGGTGAGTGCGCCGTTCGGCGGCAACGGGAAGATGTGTACCGCTTCCATCGGAACCTTGTTTTGGTTCGCAAAGCGCTGCTCCACGACCGTGCGGGCCACGGCGCCGACCACCGACGTGCGAACACGCACCTCCGTGAGCGGGAACGCCACTTCTCGGCTGCGCACGAGCGCCAGCAGGCCTCCCATGCCGCGATCATCGGGAGCCGGAGACAACGAAGGCTGGCAATGTACGGACGAGGTCATGACGAACTCCTTAGGTTGAGGGAAGAGGAAATCGCGGCGATCATCGCTGCGGGATCGGGAACGTTGGCGGGATCGACCGTGACCCACACGCCAGGCGCGATGGCATAGGTGAGCAGCGGCCGTGGGGCAGGCACCAAGGCCCCGGCGGGCGGGGTGACCCTCGCCGTGCTGGCACCGATCGCTTCCAAAACCGCGGTTTCCAAGGCGGCAGTAGCGGTGCCCGCGAGTGAAGCCTGCACCTGCGCCAGGCTCAGCCCTTCCCCCTGGAGCGCCTTGACAGCGACCACCTGAAGCAAGTGCCGATACCCGTACACCGCGACCCGACCCTCGTAACGAAGCGGGCGATCAAGCACGCCAACCGTTTGGTAGTAGCGGACCGTGCGCTCATCAGGAGCCTGGCGAACCCGGTCATCGCCCTGCTCGCGGAGCCTTGCACAGAGCGCGGCTGCCGCGGCCACAAGGCTGGGGAGCGAGAAGGTGCGGTCAGCGTAGTCGAGGAGCGGCATCTCCCATTACTGTAAACATGACAGTAATCGGTGTCAACATATTTTCACTGGTAACGTCGTCAGGGGACGCAGACATCCCGCCCGCGGTCCACGGCACCCGCAAGATCTACGTCCGTGCTGGCCAGTTCCGAGGTGGCATCGGCGGTGAGGCGCAGGATGTCCACCATATGGGAATAGTCGATTCGGTCCTCGGTATCGCAGGCCTCGTGGTAGCAGTCGGGGTCTTCGGTCCACATGAAGATGTAGGGGACCCCCCGCGAACAGAAGGTGACGTTGTCCGACTGGTCGCTCCAATCGCCCACGCCCACGTCGAGGCTCGAGTATTCGCCCGCGAGCGCGTCGATGACTGTGCGCCCCGGGGTGCCGGGCAAGGTGCCCAGAGCGTAGACGGTATCGGTCTGATCGTAGGTCCCGACCATGTCCATGTTGAGGCTGAAGACGATGTCCGTCGCTGGGGTGCTGGACTCGGAGCTCGTATAGAACGCCTCTGAGCCCTCAAAGCCGGACTCCTCCGAGCCGAAGGCCGCGAAGACCACCGTGCGACTTGGGGCCGCCTGCTTCGACATCGCCGCCGCGATGGCCAGGAGGCCGCTCAGGCCCGAAGCGTTGTCATTGGCGCCGAGAAGGCCATCCCCCAGGTGGTCAAGGTGGGCGGAGAGGAGGATCACCTCGTCGTTCAACGAGGCGTCGGAGCCCCTGATCGCGGCGATCACGTTGGCGGTTTCGCGGTCGCTCGCATCGGTGAACGGCTCCTGGTAGGCGTCGGCGGGCAGGAGCGGGCTCAACCCGAGGCAGGCGAAGCGTTCCTCCACCACGGCGCGGGCGGCCTCGTCTCCTTCCGTACCCGGCACCCGACCGTCGAGCTCCGGCGAGGCCAGGTAAGCGAGATCGGCGGCGATAAGGTCCTCGTCGAAGGGCGCAACCTCGCAGTCAACCCCCTCGGTGGAAGGCACGCGGGGGAGCGCATCTTCGCCCTCCGAACAGGCCAGCAGGAGGAGCGAACATAGGAGGATCGGTGTGGCGTACGGCATCGGACTCGGACTCGGCGAAGAAGGTGCCCGCGGCAGGGTTCGAACCTGCGACCGCCCGATTAGAAATCGAGTGCTCTGTCCAACTGAGCTACGAGGGCGGGGGCCACATCGCACATGTGCGGCGTGGCCGAAGTAGACTAATCGGGGAGGCGTGATGCGGCGATCCTTGATTGTGTGCCTGTGGATGGGCGGCTGTGTCAACGACATCGGGGTCTCGCAGACGGCGAAATGCAACGGGCAGCTTGAACAGGCCGAGGATGGTGCTGTCGACAGCCCCTTCGATTACGACGGGGATGGCTACTTCGATGCGTCGAACACCGCCTGTGCCGACACCTACCCGGCCGATCGGCTCGATTGCGACGACCGTGATGCCGACGTGCACCCCTCCGGCGTCGAGGCGATTTGCAACGGGCTCGACGACGACTGCGACGAGGCGACCATCGACGACAGCGACGACGACCAAGACTTCTACACCGCCTGCGACGACGACTGCGACGACCAGAACGCCGATGTAAACCCGGGGGCCGCCGAGGTGGATTGCAACCTCCTCGACGACGACTGCGATGTAGACACCCTCGATGGGCTCGACCGCGACGAAGATGGCTACACCGAGTGCGAAGACTGCGCCGACCTCGTGGTTGGGATCAACCCCGGAACCGTCGAGAAGACCTGCAACGACCTCGACGACGACTGTGATGAACTCACGTCGGATACGCCGGATGGCGATGGCGACGGCAGCTCCTTCTGCGACGACTGCGACGACAGCGATTCCGGGCGCTATCCGGGCTTCGAAGAGGTGTGTGACGACGGCATCGACCAGGATTGCGACGGCACGGCCGACAACGACTGCAACTACGATGGCACCTGGGATCTCGACCAATCGGTCAGCTACAGCTGCGCCTGGGGATTGGTGAGCCTCACCTTCGACACCGTCGTGGTGACCGACCTCAACCCCACCATCAAGTTCCGCGCCGGTAGCTCTCAACCCGGCAGCATGGTGGGCACCATCGACACCTACAAGGAATTCGACGCTGACAACCAGATCTCCGGCAGCTGCACGGAAACGTACTCGATCACAGGCGTGTTCACCGACTCCAGCAACTTCGATGCCGAGTTCACCGCCAACTTCGCCGGGAGTTGCTACGACTGCCGCACGCAGAGTTGGACCGTTCACGGGGTGCGGTAGCCACGTCTAAGCGAGCGGAAGCACCCGCCCT
>CAMBIK010000015.1 GCA_945867435.1 Klebsiella pneumoniae | reverse complement strand
TGACTGTCGTGCTCGGGGCGGGGTCTTCGGGCATCCTGCTCCACGAGGCGATCGGGCACGGTCTCGAGGCGGATTTCAACCGCAAGGGGATCAGCATCTTCGCCGACCGCATCGGCACCCGTATCGCTCCGCCCGGCGTGACCGTGGTGGACGATGGCACCATCCCTCATGCCCGCGGCACGATCAACACCGACGACGAGGGCAACGACGTTCAGCGTTCGGTCCTGGTGGAAGATGGTATTTTGCGTGGCTTTCTTCACGATGAGATCAGCGCGAAACATTACGGGGTGGCTCCCACGGGTTCAGGCCGGCGCGAGAGCTTCCGCCATGTCGTGCTTCCGCGAATGCGGAGCACCTACATGGAGAGCGGCACCTTCAGCCCCGAGGAGATCATCGCCAGCGTACAGAATGGCATCTACTGCGCGGACTTTGCCAACGGGCAGGTGCAGATCGGCGCCGGGGACTTCGCGTTCTATGTTCGTCGCGGCTACCTGATCGAGGGGGGAAGGCTCACGCGTCCGATCAAGGATGTGAACCTCATCGGCAACGGACCCGACGTGCTCGCCACCATCGAGATGGTCGGGAACGACCTGAAGATCGACGAAGGGGGGTGGACATGCGGGAAAGACGGCCAGAGCGTGCCGGTCAGCCAGGGGATGCCAACGGTGAAGGTATCGAAGCTCTCGGTCGGGGGGGCAAGCGCATGAGCCTCCTTGAACTGGCTCGCAAGACGGCGGATGACGCCAAGAAGATGGGTGCTGGCGAGGTGACCGTCTCGGTGTCGCGCAGCTCCGAACTCTCGCTGGTGCGTCGGGCTGGAAAGCTCGAACAGGCCACGCAGGCCACGAGCCGCGGGCTTTCGCTCGCCCTCCTGGTGGACGACCGCTACTCCGTGCACAGCACCTCCGACATGCGACCCGACGCAGTGAGGGCGTTTATGGAGCGTGCGATCGCCGCCACGCGGGTGCTGGAGCCCGAGGAAGAGCGGCGGCAGCCGGACCTCGCGCTCTGCGGGCGGGGTGCCACGGAAGCGGAGCTTGATGCTAACGATGACAGCTATGCCTCGCTCAGCGTTGAGTCGCGTCGCACCTCGGCAGAGGCGTTGGAAGCCGCTGTCGATGCCCTGCCCAGCCGCTCGCGCATTCTGAGCGCGACCATGTATGTGTCGGACTCCTGCGACGAGTCCGTGCGGGTCATGTCCAACGGATTTGAGGGGGGGCGTACCGGCACGGGCTTCGGGGCCGGGGTGGAGATGACTTTGGAGGAGCCGGGGGGCCGCCGGCCCGAGGCCACCTCATGGTACTCGGCCTTGCACCAGAGCGATCTGCCCACCCATGCCTTCATCGCCGCTGAAGCGTGGAGCAAGGCGGAGGAGCGTCTTGGCAGCAAGCCAGCCCCTTCCGGGCGGTACCCCATGATGTTGGAGAACCGCGTGGCCGGCAAAATCCTCGGGGTCATCGGGGGACCGTTGAGCGGCAGCGAGCTCCATCAACAGCGCAGCTTCCTGGCCGGGCGCTTGGGGACCAAAATCGCCAATTCCAGCCTCACGATTCACGACGTTCCGAACATCAGGCGCGGTCTGGGGTCGCGCCCTTGGGATGGAGACGCGCTCGTGTCTCGGCCGATGTCGGTGGTTGAGGCCGGAGTTTTGCAGAACTACTACATCAGCACCTACTACGGGCGGAAGCTGGGAATGCCCGCCACCACCGGGGGGCGCAGCAACTGGGTGGTCGGGGCGGGCACCCGCACGCCGGCCGAAATCCTCGCCGATGTATCAAAATGTATCATCGTGACCGGCTTCCTTGGCGGCAACAGCAACGGGCTGACCGGAGACTTCAGCTTCGGCGTTCAAGGCCTTTTGGTGGAGCACGGCAAGGTGGTCGGGCATGTTGGCGAGATGAACGTCTCGGGCAACATTGAAGAGGTGCTGGGGCACCTTGTGGAGCCCGCCAACGATGTGTGGACGTGGTCGGGAGTGCGGAGCCCCTCCCTGTTTTTCGACTCGGTGGAGTTCTCCGGGACCTGAGCGTGCTCGGGTCAGTCCACGCGCAGCGAGCCTGCGGCCGGTTGATACGTGTCGGGGAGCAGCGCGGCCACTCGTCGGTGGCATTCCTCCAGCGCGGCCGCTTTACCAGCGTAGTCCGCCGTGAGAAACGAATCGCCGCACACCAGGTTCACCGCCGCCTGACGCATGATGGTGGCTTCCATGGGGAACACCTGTTCGCCCCCCACCTGGCCGAGCGGCATCACTTCGAGCCCCTCGATCGCGAGGTAGCGAGCGGCGGCGCGGAGGAACGGCTGCAGCCTGCCATGACGGGCGCGCGTGCCTTCGGGGTACAACAGAACGATGTAGCCTTGGTCCATCAAGCGAACGGCATCGGCGAGAGTCTCGAGTGCCACCACGGCAAGTTCCCGAGGGCCGAGGGCGCCTTGCTCCGAGGCCACCCGGCTGGACTGGGCGGTCTTCCGAGTGTTGAGCGCGATGGAAGCCATGCGTCGCCACGGCTCGGTGTACACCTTGGGCCCCGCGATGGCCACGAGACGGTTCGCGAACGCCTCCTGTCCTGCGAGCGCCAAGACCACGTCGGTCACCTGCGTGTCGGTGTAGGACAGGTGGTTGCAGACCACCATCCTTCGCTTCGCGGGTGAGGTGAGGAAGCGGTCCAGCGGTTCGCGACCTTGAAACCACCAGGGTTGCACGGCCGCGGCCATGTACGCGCGCGTGACCCGGCGTGCGAGGGGGTCTGCCGGGTGGAAACGCCAAGTATCTCCGGCATTCGCGAACGTGATCCGCATCGAGTCGATCTCGCCGTCGCTCGCCGCGTCCACGATTCGCTGGAGCTGGTCGACCAGAGCGGCCCGGGCTTCGGGTGTCGCTTCAAGATGGCCCGCAACCCACGGGGCGAGTGCGGAGCGCACCAATGGGGTGGGCATCGCCGCCACGCGCTCGATGGAGAACTCCATGCGCGGCCGGTTAGCCCGGCACACCCTCTCCCGGCTACACCGTCTGATGGACCTCCCCGACGACCTCCTTCGCGCCGATCGCCAGCTCGCTGCGCTCCAGGTCCGTCTCGCCGCCTCCCGTCACCTCAACCCTCTGGACGAGGTGGAGGCGAGAGCCAGCTTTTTGAGAGGCAATCCAGCGCGCTTTCGCTACCTCCCTCTGCCGGATGCCGACGCGCTCCTCGAGGCGTGCGACGACGTGCGCCCCCCCCTTCACCACCCCCTCGGCCGCGAAGTGTCCGCCGCCCGCGATGAGCTTGCGCTTTCCATCCGTGCGCTTCGGGACCGCACTGCGCTCGCCTTCGAGGCGCTCGCCTCGGCAAGCGGGTGGTACCAGGATGCTGGCCCCCCCCCCGCAGTCGCACCGCCGTTGCGGCGGGAGGACCGGACCGTGGTGCCGCACGATGCGCTGCTCACCGCTTTTCGCGAGGCGCTCGTTCAGGCCGGCCATGGCGACTGGACCGTGCAGACCGACCCCATCATGACTGCGCGCGTGGTGGTGGACAGTCCTCGTCGTGTCCTTCGCGTGAACCCCCGCGCTGTCGTTTCGGAGACAGAGCTTGTCGCGCTCGTCGCTCACGAGGTGGGCGTGCATGTTGGGCGGGCAGAAGCGGGGGCGAGGCAACCGCTGACGATCTTCGCCCATGGGCTCGCCGGTTCGCTGGCAACCGAGGAAGGGCTGGCGTTGCACGCTGAGGCCCGTGCGGTGGGGCTGCCGGATGGCACCTCCAATCGGCTGGCGCTGCTCGCAGCAGCGGTACGGCGTGCCCGCGAACAGGGTTTTACTGAGGTGTACCGGGGACTGGAAACGCTGCTAGGGCCTGCCGGCGCGTGGACCACTTGCGTGCGCATCAAGCGTGGATTGGCTGACCCCGAAGAACCTGGCGTGTACGCCAAGGATCGGGTCTATTGGATCGGCTGGTGCCGGGTGTCCGCGTGGCTCGACGAAGGCGGCGATGCGTCGATGTTATCGGTCGGAAAGGTTGGGCTGCACCATCCTGTCGCCGAATGGATCGAAGCCGGGTGGATCAATCCACCTGGATGAGGCTGCCGAATCCTGGAAGTTCCTCGCGAAGCAGCGACTCCACTCCCATCTTCATCGTGAGGATGGAGGAGGGGCAGGTCGAGCAGCTGCCGACGAGCCGGACGTACACATCGTTGGCCTCGATGCGGAGCAGCGTGATGTCGCCGCCATCGCCCTGAAGCGCGGGCCGGACCATCTCGTCGAACAGTTCCTGCACCTGTTCCATCGAGTAGGCTGCAGGGCCGACTTCGTCTACCCCTGAGGACTGAACGGCCCCTGCCGCCTCGACGACCGCAGTCGCCTCGACGACCGGGGCGGCCTCGACCACCGGGGCGGCCTTCTTCTTGGCCTTGGACTTCTTCTCCGCGGGGATGGGCGTGGGTTCCGGCGCAAGCTCGACGACCGGTGCCACCACCTCCACGACCGGGGGGGGGGCTTCCGGAGACACAGGCTTTGAGGCCTGCACTACGGGCGGCTCCACCCGAGCGGCCGGCACCTCGCGCCAGGCCGGCGGGGGCGCGGGCGAGGGCTTGACTTCGACGCCGAGGATGCGCTTGAGTCCGGATTTGAAGGCGCTGCGGATCATGAGCGGGTCCGTGGAAGAGTGAGGACAGTATAGTCGAGGAGCGGGAATCGTCCGGTAGTCTGCCGCACGCTGCGGGTGTGATAGGCTTCGCTACCTGCTGGAAACTCTATGTCGTTGCCCCATGTCCGGATCGTCGCCGCTGAAGTCGAGGTCGATGGAAGCTTTCTGATCACCCAGCGGCGGGCCGAATCGGAGCTGCCCCATCTGTGGGAATTTCCCGGTGGTCGGGTTCGGGATGGCGAAAGCGACAGCGAAGCGCTCCGTCGCACCTTGCGCGACCGGATCGGGGTGGACACGCAAATCGGTCACCGTGTGCTGCATGTGACTCACGCATACCCCACCTACACCCTGGACATGGTCGTGTATCGCTGCGGCATCGTGGGCGATCCCCAGACCGTGCGCGTCGCCGACGTGAGGTGGGTGAAACCGGATGAGTTCGGGGCCTATCGCTTTCCGGGCGCGGACCAGCAGACCGTCGACAAGCTGCTCAAGGACTCGTGAGGGGTGGGCGTGCCCTTCGACCCCTACGCCGAGTTGATGGTGCTCACCCGGGCGCTCGATGAGGCCAGGTTGGAGTACGCGCTGTGCGGCGCTCTCGCCCTCGCGGTTTATGGGTCCCCGCGGGCAACCCGCGACATCGATCTTCTGGTGTCTCGCGACCAGATCGATGCCGTCCGGGCACTGGCCCGCACTCTTGGGTACACCTTCGACGCGCTGCCCATGCACTTGCAGGGCGGCATCACGTTGTTGCGCCAGACCCGCCTGATCGGGGTTCAACCCTTGATGTTGGACCTGCTCCTGCTCCCAGACGGCCTCACAGCGGTCTTTGATGGGCGTATCCGGCTCCCGGTCGAGGGCGGGACTCTCCAGGTGGTGACCCGGGAAGGACTGATCGTGCTGAAGACCACCGCCGGTCGCCCGCAGGATCTGGTGGACATTCAGCGCCTTATGGAGTTGGAACGTGAGTGAGCTCACGGCCGACCGGAATACCGCGGGACTTCGAGAGGCGTGCCGGCAAATGGCCGAGCCCGTGGTGATCCCCGACCTGGGCGCCCCTACGGAAGCGCAGGTCACGCTCCGGCTCCGCGAAGCCTGCGCCCTGTGGGCCGCGTGCGCGCGGTTGCAGCGGTTCGGCGCAGCCCTCGCCCTACCGAACGCGCACTCCCCCTCGCCGGTGTACGACCCGAATTCGCGCTAGCAGGAACACGGAGACAACGCCCAAGCCGATGCTGAGTCCCCACCAGATCGCAGTAGGCCCTCCACCACCGCGAACACCGAGAAAGTAGGCGAAGGGGAGGCCGAACACGTAGTAGCCCAGCAGGTTCGCGAGGGTGGGAACCCGAACATCCCCCGCCCCGCGCAGGATGCCGAAGCCGATCACCTGCATGCCATCGAAGAGCTGGAACGCGGCTGCGATTGGCATCAGCGTGGCGGCCAGGGCGCGCACGTCCAGATCGGGGCTGTAGGGCGCGACGAGCCAGGCGCCCAGCCCGAGGAAGACCGCTCCGGACACGAGCTGCGTACCCGCACCGAGCAGGAGGGCCGCTCGGGCGGACTTCCCCCAGTCTTCCCCTGCGCCGAAGCGGTGGCCGACCCGTGCGGCCGCGGCGGTCGCGATGCCCAGCGGCAGCATGAACGAGACAGAGGCAAGGTTCAACGCCACGGCATGTGCGGCCATCGCCCGTTCGCTGATCCAGCCCATCATCACGGCCGTCATCGAAAAGGCCCAGAACTCCGTGCCCATCTGCACGCCGATCGGCATGCCCACCCGGAGCAGGTTGGCGAGCTTCATTGGGTGAATCGATAGCTTGTCCGGCCAGTACTCCGATAGCGTTGTCCGAACGGTCACGACGAGCAAGCCCAGCACGAGGATGTCCACCACGAGGGTCGCCCACGCCGCCCCCGCGATCCCCAGCGCCGGAATGGGGCCGACGCCCGACATCAAGAGCAGGTTGAGCGGGCCCTTGATGAGCGTTCCGAGCACGGTGGCGATCATCGCGGGGCGGACGATTCCCAACGACTGAAGGAAGACGCGGATCGTCTGGGCCAGGATGGCGAACGGCCAACTCAGGGCGATTACACTGGCGTAGTCTTCAGCGAACGGAAGGATGGTCGCCGGTTGGCCAAGCAGGGAGAGTCCAAACGGAGCCAGCGCGTACCACCCGCCGGCCAGCAGGCCGAGCGGGATGGCGAGCACCAGCATCCGCACCAGCGCTTGCCCCGCCGCCGCCTTGTCGCCCTCGCCATGGGATTGCGCCACGATCGGCTCGATGGCGCGCACGATCCCCATCGCCAGGACCGCGCCCGAGAGCCCCCATCCGTTGGTGATGGAGACGGCCGCCTGCGCCGCGCTCCCGAGCTGGCCCACGCACAGCGTGTCCACCACGTTCATCCCCATGAAGGCCAGCATGCCGAGGCTGGTGGGCCAGGCGAGACGACACATGACCTTCACTTCGTCGCGCATGGGGCGGCAGCTTGCCACCGAGGACGCGATGCGGCAAGGCGCGGCCCCTCGGCCTTCGCGGAACCCTGACGCGGTGCGCCTCGGGCTAGGCTATGGTGCGGGCTCTCGGAGCTTCCGATGCTGCTGATGTTCTCCCTCTCGCTCGCCGCCCCGCCGCCGCCGATCGTCAACGGGGAAACCACCCAAGATTATCCGCAGGTTGTAACTCTATATTCGGCGGATTCGCGCGGCTACGGGGCCAACTTCTGCTCGGGAACGCTCATTCACGCGAAATGGGTCGTCACGGCCGCTCATTGCGCCGATGCCTTCGCCTCGAACGAGACCGACTACGGGATGACCGACCACTACGCGCTCGTGGGGTACGACCTGGACAAGTCGGCCGGCATTACCGATTCGGCGGGGGTCAAGAACTGGACCACCCACCCGAGCTGGGATGGCCAGGCCAGCCAGTACGACATCGCGATGGTGGAGCTTCGATCGTCGATCACCTCGATCGATCCGATGCCGGTGAACAAGACCGCGCTGCGCAACGCAGACGTGGGGAACGACTACCGCTATGTGGGCTGGGGCATCACGTCAGACAATGCTCAGGACAGCACGAAGAAGCGTAGGGCTGACCTGCCCTTGTACGAATACGACGCCTGGCTTCACTACGCCTACGACCCGGTGGACGGTCAGAACGTGTGCTCCGGAGATTCCGGGGGCGCTGGCTTGGAGATCCTCTCCAACGGCGGTTTCGAACTGCAGGTGGTGAACAGCTTCGTTTGGGCGATCAAGGGGGGGAACAGCCCCTGTTCCGATGGCGCCACCGGGGGCGTGCGCATCGACACCTACATCCATTGGATCGAGACCTTCATCGATGTGTATTCCTGGGAGGAGATGTACGGCGGGGAAGACACCGGCACCACAGACACCGGCTCTGGCGATGCCGACACGGACACGGACACGGACACGGACACCGATGCGGACACCGACACCGACACGGGATCGGGCGGTGCCTCCGACGCCCCCTTCGACGATCCTGCCACGCCGGATGGCGTGGGCGAGGACTACCAGACCACCGGCCTGGGCCTCTGCGCCACGCCCACCTCCGGCGGGGCCTCGGTGGCCCTGATTGCGCTCGCGCTGACCGCAGTGCACCGCCGGCGGGGCGTACCTCGTTAGTCCCCCATGGGGCTTTCCGTGCATCCAAGGCCCATGAAATGTCCGGGCGGCAAGCCCTTTCCCCCGTTTCTTGATAGCGCGCCCCGATGCGGTTTATCGATGAGGTAGAGATCGAGGTGAGGTCGGGGCGTGGCGGGCGCGGAAGTGCCTCGATGCGCCGGGAAAAGTATGTGCCTCATGGCGGGCCCGATGGCGGGGATGGGGGTCGAGGGGGGCATGTGATCCTGCGGGCCGATGCCTCGCTGACCAGCCTGCTCGATCTGCGTTCGAAGGCGCAGTGGTACGCCGAAGATGGCACGGGGGGAGGGATCCGGCAAATGACGGGCGCGGTCGGCGCCGACCTGGTCATTCGCGTTCCCGTGGGCACGGCCATCAAGGATTTGGCCGAGGACTTCATCCTGTTTGAACTGCTGGTGGATGGCGAGGAGCGCACCCTGGTCGAGGGGGGCAAAGGTGGCTTGGGGAACACGCATTTTAAGACCAGCACCAACCGTGCCCCGAAAGAGACCACGCCGGGCGGGCCCGCTTGCGTCCGCAGGGTGGGGTTCGAACTCAAGCTCGTCGCCGACGTTGGCCTGCTCGGCTATCCGAACGCCGGGAAAAGCACGCTTATTTCAGTTATTTCAGCCGCGAGGCCGAAGATCGCGGACTACCCATTCACGACCCTTGTTCCCAACCTCGGCGTGGTGTCGATGGGCACGGATGGCAGCTTCGTGGTGGCGGATATTCCGGGGCTGATCGAGGGTGCCGCTGAAGGGCGCGGCCTCGGGCACCAGTTTCTCCGCCATGTGGAGCGCACGCGCATGCTCCTTCACCTCGTTTCGCTCGCGGAAGATGAGGGCACGCCCCTCCAACGCTGGCAGGTTTTGCGCGACGAGCTGCGCCGCTACGACACAGATCTCGTGGATCGCCCGGAGATTGTGGTGCTCACCAAGGCCGATGTGATCGACGCCGAGGCGTTGGCGACGGTGCGCGCATCGTTCGCCGATGTGGGGGTCAAAGTCCTCGTGATCAGTGCCGTTTCGGGACAAGGCGTGCCTGTCCTCTTACAGTCGGTATGGTCCAAACTGGGTGAGCTTGCTCCTTCTGCTGCTGAGCCTGGCCTGCGCTGACCGCTCGCCGGAAGGGGTCAACTCCGAGGCGCTCGCGTCGGCCGCCCGGAAGACCACGGTTGCCTCCTTTTCGGCCTTGGGCCCACATATTCTGGAGGCACACACGGAGGTCGTTACGGGCCGGCCGGCGGGCCAGACATCCACCGTCAAGAACACCTCCCGCCTGCGCTGGCAGGACGACCGCCATTGGCAGTGGATCCGCGAGCGGGACGGCACGCGATTGAGCGAGGTCCGGGTGTTCGGCGGGAAGGCCTGGTCCTCGGTGGGTGCTGGGGGTCTCAAGGCGCGCCCGGATGCGGAGCCGCTGCGCGCCGAGCTGGGCTTGGACGCGGATCCCTGGGTGTCCGCTTTGGGTGCCGCCGAGTCTCGCATCCTCTACACCGAAGGCGGCGAGGAAGACATCGAGGGGCGAAAGGTACGCAGGTATAACCTTGCACTTGTTCCAGGTGCTGCGGCGGGTCGACGCAGTCGAGACGTGCTTTCCGTGGAGGGTCAGGTGTGGATCGACGAGACGACGGCGGTGCGCCTCGCTGGCGATGTCACGCTGCGCACAACGTCTCGCGATCAGACCCGCACCACCCGACTCCAGTTCGCGGCGACGCGTATCGGAGGCGACGCCGGGGTCGAAGCCCCTTGATCGTCGCGCGCTCCCCCGCTACACTAGCTTCAATCGCTTGCCTGTCGTCCCCGCCCTGTTCGTCGCCATCGCCCTTCAAGGTGCCCTTGCTTGCCCCTACGACGATGCGGTTGCCGCCGCACGGGCGGAGGCCGTGACCGTGACCGACGAAGTGGCGGCCCACGCCGCGCACTCCGCGGCACTCCTCGGAGGTCACTCGTCTTACGCGACCGGCCTGATGGCACGGCGGGTGATTAGCGATGGCCGTGATTGGAGCTTCGCCGGTCAGATTATTGCTGGCGCCTCCGACCCCGCGGGCCGCGTCGCCGCGCCGTATCGCACCGCCACAAACGATGGCGCGCTGCTTGTCGCCACCGAACTGCTGGAAACCATCGTCCGTGCGGGGTACGACGGCGCAACGTTGAAGCTCGCGGGCCGGGGTTTTAAAGGGGAGGATGGGGTGACCTATGTCGTCCTTACTTCCTACAAGGTGATCAACTCGTGAGGTGTCGTCATAGAACCACGTGATCTGGCAACAGCCGCCGCTGAGGCCGCCTCGGCGCGAAAGGCCGAGGACATTGTCATCCTCGATATGAAGGGCATTTCTTCCTACTGCGACGCCTTCGTCATCTGCCACGGCACCAACCGCCGGCAGGTTCGGGCGATTGCAGAGGGCATCGTCGACGACCTACGGAAGGTCGGGCAGCGCGCCACGGGCGTGGAGGGTCTCGATGCCTCCCGCTGGGTGCTCATCGATCTCGGGGATGTGATCGTTCATGTCTTCGACGCCCCGATGAGAGGCTTCTACGACCTTGAATCGCTGTGGTCCGACGCCAGTCGGGTCGATGTCGAAGGCCTGACCGCCAAGGGGCTTCCGGTGCCACGGCCGCGGGCTCCCGCGCACCCCTAAGGTGGAGATCGTCGTCGTGACCGGCGGCGGCCGCGCGCCGGCGTGGGTGGACGAAGCGTGCTCGGACTGGGGGCGGCGCATCCAACGCACGTTTCCCTTTAAGCTGGTGGACAAGCTGCCGAAGTTGAATGGCCGCGCGCGCATGGTGGCCTTGGACGAGCGTGGGGAGGAGCGGTCCAGCGAGGGCTTCGCGGAGCTGCTGGAGGCGGCCGTGCGCGCCGCAGCGCATCCCTTGGTGTTCGTGATTGGCGGTCCCTACGGGCTGGACGCCGAGGTTCGCCAGAACGCCTGGAAGACCCTACGCCTCTCCTCCATGGTGTTCAATCATGCCGTCGCAAGGGTAGTGCTGGTCGAACAGATCTACCGTGCGTGCGCCATCCGAACTGGCAGTCCGTACCACCACGGGGATTGACGTCCGAGGCCGGGTGCACAGCTTGCCGCGCCATGCTCGACCTGCTCTCCACCCACGAGTGCCTCGGCTGCGCCAACGGCGGTGCGGCCCCGGATCCTACGGCGGTGCTGTGCGCCGATTGCGCCGGTGAACTGTCGGGCGGCCTCAAGGAGCTGCCGACCCGGCACACCCTGTTGGCCCGGGCCTGGGCGCTCGGCGCCTACTCCGGGGTCATCGGCACGCTGGTCCGGCGTGCGAAGTTCAACCTCGATCTGCGCGCTGTGGACGTGCTCGTGGAGCACTTCGCCACGGCGCTTTCGTGCGGGTCTCTGCCGCACGCCGACGCCGTGGTTTTCTTGCCCACGACGCCGTGGCGGCTGATGTGGCGCGGGTTTCACCTGCCGGAGCGGCTCGCGGAAGCCGCGTGCGCGGCGACGGGTGCGCCCCTGGTGCCGGCGCTGCGGCGGCGTTGGGGACTGCCGCAGGCGCGCCGCTCCCACGCGGAACGATTGGCGGCGGGGGCCGACCTGTTCGCCGTGGCGCGCCCGCTGACCGGCACGGTGCTGCTGGTCGATGATGTGCTCACGAGCGGCGCTTCGATGCACGCGGCCGCCGCAGAGGTCCTCGCGGCGGGCGCCGATCGCGTGTCCTGCCTGGTGCTCGCTGCGGCCGGACCGCTGCGCCGGGTGCACGTCGGATTTTCTTGACAGTGTCGCGAAGTCGGGCGGTCCAATTCGAAAATTCTTCTCAAGATGGGCCCTGAAGGGCCGAATTGGGGGCTGGTAGCGCTGGAACGGAAGTTGCAGTGCTTTCCAACGAGTCCAGGAGATGTTCATGAACCCGACCATCGACACGAATCTCGGCGACCTCATCTCAAACTTCTATGAGCACTTCCTCAGGATGTACGGCGATGAGGACTTGGCGAGCGTGGCGACGGCCGCTGTGATCAATGATCTGCTTGGGCAGGGGATCGCGACATCGCGTGAAGCGGCGGCGTAGTCCCTAAGGCCGGCCTCGCGTTGGGAGGGATCGGGGAAGCCTCTCCCAACGCGGGCCCTGCTCTTTTTGGGAGCCGACCGCCGGCAACGCGATAGGCTGACCGCCCCCCAGGGTCCGCCCGTGGAACCTGCCTCTCCCCGTCTCCTCGCTTCCTTTCCCATGCCCATCGACGACGACAGCCCCGCTCGTCGTCACTGGGGTGCGCTTACGATCGCGGTCGCCTGGGAGCTCGTGTGTTCCGGCACTCGCATGCGGCCGGGGCTCCTGCGGGCGGCTCGCGAGCATGCGGCGTGGCGCGTGCCTCCGACCGCCGGCCTCGCTGAAACCGAAGCCATGGCGACCGCTGCAACGCGGGAGTTTCTGGTCCGGCGGCGGCACCGTTACGAACGCTGGTCCGTTGATCCCGACCTGGAGATCCTGCCCGACCCGCGGTGGCGAGCGGCTGTTCTCGCTACTGCTACCCCCATCCATGAGGCCCTGTTCCGCCTGCACTTCGGCGACGGTGTCCCGTTGGAAGACCTCTCGCGGCAGCTGCAGACCGAGCTTCATTTGCTGCGGCCGGTGCGCGAGGCCGTTCGCGAGCTGGTGCGGGCGATCGTCGCGGAAGATGGGGTGCCCACCGAAGGGTGGGAACCGGCCCGCGTAGACCGGTTGGTCGTCCGCGTGGCGTTGGCGGCTGCAGATCGGTGCCCGGGCCCTGGGGGGTTGGCCACCGACATCGGACATGCGCATGGCGAGTCCTGCCCTCGATGCGGTCGGGCGCTTCGGCTCATTCGAGAGGGTGCGCTGGCGGTATCCGACCTGTTTGCGCCTGATTTTGCGGTTCCTCCCCCCAACACGATGCTCACGCTCGTTCAGGTGCATGCCGACGGCCGCAAGCACCTGCCGGCGCTCTTGCGGGCGTTGCCGGGCGCGGTGCGCGTGTCCGACGACCAGCTCGTCGTGGCTCTCGATGAAGCCGGGCTGGCCGCCTTGGGCGAACAGGCGGAGCTGGGCGCGCCGCCGCGCGAAACCCTCCGCGTGGTTCGCGAATCGGTGCCCGGGCGAATCGTCGATGGCATCGTGATCGGTGCTGCGCTTGATGCCCTCAGGGAAGCCGCCCAGATCTTACCCTTCGGCCAAGTTCGGGGTTTGGACCCTCTGCCGCCGCGCCGGGCGCCTGCGCCATCGGCGGTGCGGTGGTGGGTGGCCGCTGCGCTGGTCGCGACGCTCGCGTTCGCGGCTGCCGTCATCGCCGGGCAGAAGGGTGAGCCTCCCCCACGCTACACGGTGAGCGCCGCGCGCGACCCGTCGGGGGTGATCTTCGACACCTCGGACGAGGCCTTCGTCGATGTGTATTCTGTAGCATCGAATCGGGCGGAAGTGCTGTTTCACAGTGCCTCTCCAGCCGACAAGGCCGTCATGGCAACGCGGGATGGTCGCTACCGCACAGATACCGATGAACGCCCCGTGATGGTCGTGGCCTCGGTGGTCCCCGTGACCGATGCCGCCATCATCGTCGCCGCTGCGCAGGATGCGGATGACGCCCGGGTGATCCTGCATTCGCGCTATCCCGAAGCCGCGATCGTGGTGATTCGTTAGGCTACCCAATGTCCGTCACTCCGCTAGACATTCTCCAGAAGCAGTTCGGTCCGGCCCGTCGCGGGGGCTACGAACCCGCCGACGTGCACGCGTTCCTCGATTCGGCGAGGGAGGCGCTCGAAGCGAGCTTGCGAGAGAGCCTGAAGCTGCGCGAAGTGCTGCTGGAACGAGACCGCGAAGTTGGAGCATTGAAGGCTGAATCTGGCGATATCAAGGAAGCGCTGATCCTCGCCCGTCGCCTCGCTCTCGACATGGAACAGAACGCCCGCCGCGAGGCGGATTTGATCATCGGTGAAGCCCGCCTCGAAGCCGAGCAGATCTTGACTTCCAGCCGTACGGAGGAACGCGTCTTGCAGGAGCACCTGATGCGCCTCCGCACGTCGCGCGTGCACCACCTCGCCCAGATGCGAGCCTTCCTCGACGCCCAACGCCGCATCCTGGACGAGCTGGAACGTGAGTAGCCAGATGCCCGTGCATCCCCAGCTTGATCTGCACGTTCACAGCGACCGGTCCGATGGGAAGTACCCGGCGGCGGAGGTCATGCGGCGCGCTTCGGCCGGGGGGATCGATGTGCTCGCCATCGCGGACCACGATCTCGATCCGGTCCTTCAACCTGGCATCGTCGAGATCGACGGGCGTCCGCTGCGCATCATCGCTGCTGCGGAGGTCTCCGGTGCCCACGAGGGGAAGGAGCTGCACCTGCTCGTGTACTTTCGCGGTTCCCCGCCGCCGGAAGCGAGCGCCTTCCTGCGCGACCGTACCCGCGCCCGTGCCGTGCGCTTCGACGCCGCGGCCGAGCGCCTTGGGTTGCCGGACCAGGCCGATGCCGAAGCTCATGCCGGCGTCCGCTCTCTCACGCGCTTCCACCTGGCTGCCGCCCTGGCCACGAGCGGCAAGGTGCGCCGCCCGAGCGACGCCTTCCGGCACCTCGGCTCCGACGTGGTGCCGTTGATCGACGTCGCCTTCGTGGAGGTCATCCGGCTGGCGCGGCTCTGGGGCGCCATCCCCAGCTGGGCGCACCCTTCGTTGGCGGATGCGAATGCCTTTCTCGGCACCTTCGCCGCCGCGGGCCTCCTCGGGGTCGAAGCGGCGCGCCCCGGCATGGATCGCCCGACCCGAAACGGACTTCGGAGGCTGGCGAAGCGCTTCGACCTCTTGATCACGGGCGGGTCCGACTTTCATGGATGGTGGCCGGGCGATCTCGGCGACTTCCGCTTCGCGGACGAGCACGCCGAACGGTTCCTCCAGCGCCTGGACGCGTGAGCCCACCTTTCATCGTGTTCGGCGGCGGCGCGCTCGGCGCGGCGGTCGCCCGTTTGGCCACGAGCGGCGGTGCATCGGTGACCGTGGCCTCCCCCAGCGCTCGCGAGCACGCGGGTTGGTGGCGAGGCTACCGGATCGGCGGCACCTCCCGACTCGACTGGGTGCCCGAGGGCGCGGATGTGGTCATCGCGGTCGGTCCCGGCGCGGGCGAGGTCGGGTCGACCACATGGGGGCCGGCGTTCGCCGGTTGGTTGTCAGAGCTTGCCGGGCAGCGCCCGCGGGCCGTCCTGCTGGCGGGACCGGCGGGAGTCGGGGGGGGAGGGCTCGATGCGTTCGAGCAAAGCTCGCGCACCGCGCTCGGTCTCGGCGCGGCGGTCGTGCGGTTCCCCGCGCTGTTGGCCTTGGGGTCGGGGTGGGTGGGCAGCCTCGCGGCGAGCCTCCGGTCGGGTCAGCGGCCTCGGGTGAGCACGGCGCTTCCCTCGGCACGGGCGCTTGTGGCGGACGATGCGGCGCGAGTTGTTCTGGCAGAGCTGGGGGGGGGGCGCGATGTGGTGGCCACGGGGAGCTCGGCGGTGTCGGCGGCATCGTTGGTGGCGGCACTCTCGCGTCGCTATGGTCATCAGGTGCGCGGGCGGCTGTTCGGCACCGGACTCTCTCGCGATGTGATTGCGCGGCTCGCGGCACAGGAGGCGTTGGACGATCGCTGGGATGAAGACCGGTACGGGACTCGCCTGAGCATGGACACCTGGGTCGAGCGGCTTCCCGGTCCCCGGCGGCGACCGACTCGTTGAGACGGCCAGCGCGGAAGGGGTGGGCGGCGTGCTCTCCGGCACAGGGCCCGGGCTCAGGCGTCGTCGTCGATCTGCGCGAGCAACCACAGTTGATCGAATTTTGCCTGCACCCAGGCATCGATGGCGTAGTTGCGGGGTAGCCCGTTGCGGCGGATGAGCTGGATCACGTCGTCCAGGTCGCGCGGTCGGTGCTCGGCCGTCATGCCGCTCGCACACTTCAGCTCGAGTAGGAGGCGGAGGGGGATGACGGGGAGGCCGTCCCGCGTCTCCGTGTGCACCTGTGCCGGATCAGGGAAAACGATGGGCTTCGGTTTCCCGTCGCCGGGGTATTCCCCGGCCAGCAACACGTCGATTTTCACATTGCAGATGGCGTCGCGCATGCCCTTCGAGCCCGGAAAAAGCTCGACCCAGCCGCGCCCCAGCCACACCGACTTGAAGGCCTCGAGGCCCTCGCGGGTGAGCAGCAGGTCGACATCTTCGGTGGTGCGAACATGGCCATGGGCGTTGGCGGACATGGCACCCACCACCGCGAACGGGATGTTCAGTTCCATCAACGCCTCGACGATGCGTCGAGCCGCGGCGTGCACGGGTGAACGCTTCATGAAGAACTCCCCGGCCCGGCGGAAGACCTCGTCGAGCGAGACGGGGAGCACTTCGGACATGGAACGACGATAACCTCGATTCGAGGGGTTGCGTGAACTCGCGAGTCACGTTGGGCGGTGCCCTCACCGCCCCCGAAGCTGAGCGGAGAGCTCTTCGGTGACATCGGTTGGGTCTACGCCGAATTCCGCGAGCATTTCGCGGAGGTCGGGGTCCAGGCTGGGCGGGGGCGCTTCCGCCTCCGCGAGCCAACCCCAACGGCGCGCCAGTTGGCGCTTCTCGGTCGCGGTGAGCGATTCCAACGCTGCGTTGGAGGTGACCGGGAGCAACCCAGCGGCGCTGAGCCAGGCGTGCAGGCCGCGCCGCCGTGCCACCACCATCTCCAGCGAGAGCACCGCGCCCCCTTCCACGTCCACCACGATGCGTGCGACCGCCCCGGGCGGGAGCGGGCAAGGGCCCCGTACCTCGACCATCACGCTGGCGCCGGGTGCTTCGGGGCCCACGACGGCGGGACCGAGCGGGGCGCCATCTTCGCCGAGGAGGCCCACGGTGAACGCACGCACGACCACCCCCGGCGGAAGATCCACGCGCACGCGCCATCGGGCGTCCACCCAGTCCAGCACCTCCAGGTTCAAACAAGCGCTCCGGGTGTGTCTATACTCACGCTTCCTGCGGAGACAACGATGCTCACCCTCTTGAATCTGTTCGCGTGCGGGTCGCCGGATCTCGTCCCTGTGGATGCTGCGAAGCCCGAGCGCAAACACCATGTCGAGCGAACTGATCGCGGGGGTGCTCGCTCCGCGGAGGATGAGGAGGAGGTTGAACGGGAGTCGCCGACCGGCGTTCCTGGCGACCGTGCGCCGGTCGTGAAGTCCATCGTGCTGCGGCCGGCCACGCCTTCGCGCCTCGATACCTTGACGGTCAGCGTCGATGCGAAGGACCCCGACGGTGGCCCGGTGACCACGGAATACCATTGGTTCATCGATGATGCCGAGGTGAGCGGGCACAACGAGCCGAGCTTCGATCTGCACGAGTACGCTCGCGGCACGAAGGTTCAACTCACGGTCCGGGTGCGCGACAGCGGCAACGAGGTGCGCGGCACCAGTCAGGTGCTCACCGTCAACAACGCCGACCCGCACTTCAAGGCCACGCCTCAAGACGTGCGCCGCTTCGATGGCTTCCGCATCGAGACCGAAGACGCCGACGGCGACAGCGTGACCCTCAAGATGTCGGGTGGCCCGGAAGGGTCCAGCGTCGATTCGGGGGGCGTGCTCCGCTACGCCGGTTCGGAAGGCGAGAAGGGCGGTCATTACAACGTCAAGATCACGCTGGACGATGGTCACGGCGGAAAAGGCACCATGGAGCTTCCTTTAGACGTCAGCGCGGGGAGCGGCACACGGGCTCCCCCCGAGGGGGTGCCGAAGGCCCCTCCGTAGCGGAGCCGGGTGAGCGCGGCGTACACTCCCGCACCGGAGACCCTGTGCCATGAACGGTCGTCTTACATTCTTCCGAGGTGAACCGGGACCGGACGCGGAGCCCATGTTTGCGTACCGACTCCGCACCGGCCGGACGCGTGTGGGCCGGACCGACGACAACGATGTTGTGCTCCCCGACGATGCGGTCAGTCGGTCCCACTGCCTGTTCGACTGCGGCGGGACCAGCGTTGAGCTTACCGACCGCAGCAGCAACGGAACGTGGGTGAACGGTGCGCGCACCAAACGCGCCGTCCTGGCCGAGGGCGATTGCGTTCGCATCGGACCGTTTGTCGCCCGACTCGAGCTGAACGTGGAGGACGGTGCTTCTCCCACCGAGACGGCCCAGCCGGAAGCGCGCCACGAGCAGTTGGTCGACGCTGCGGCGGGGCTGGTGGTATCGGAGGCGTGGTTGGTCGTCGTGGACGGGCCCGGGCGTGGCAAGCGGCACCGCCTTCGGGGGGGGCGCGTCACGGTCGGTGGCGAGGGCAGCCGCGTTGTGCTGCCTGACGCGTCGCTGGTCCGGGACCACGTCCGAATCCGGCTCACCAGCGGGCGCACGATGGTGGAGCCGGGCCAAGGCGCGGCCTTTCTGGGGCCGATCCGCGTGCGCGACGTGACCCCGCTTTATGTGGGGGAGGACCTGCGGATCGGGGCCACGCTCATCCGGGTCGACTGGGACACGCGGGTGGACACGCCGAGCGCCGAGCGCTTCGGGGAGATGGTCGGGACCGGAGAACCGCTGCGTTCGGCCTTCGGTCTTTTGCGACGCATGGCGGCCCACCACGCGCCGGTTCTGCTGATCGGGGAGTCGGGCACCGGCAAGGAGCTGGCGGCGCGCGGCCTTCACGACGCATCCCCACGGGCCGCGGCCCGCTTCGTGGCCGTGAACTGCGGTGCCATCACCCCGACTCTCTTCGAAAGCGAACTTTTTGGGCATGAAAAGGGCGCCTTCACCGGGGCCAGCGAGCGCCGCGACGGCGCCTTCCATCGCGCCGACGGCGGCACGCTTTTCCTGGATGAGATTGGGGAGCTCCCCGAGGAAGCCCAGGCCAAGCTGCTTCGGGCTCTGGAGACCGGCGAAGTGCGGCGGGTCGGTGCTGCCGACCCCAGCTTTCCCGATGTGCGCATCGTCGCGGCGACCAACCGCAGGTTGCACGAGGAAGCACGCGACGGGCGCTTCCGGAGCGACCTCTACTTCCGCCTGGCGGTGCTAGCGGTGCGGCTCCCCTCGCTGCGTGAATGTCCGGGCGACATCCCCGCCATCTCGACCGCGATCGCGAAGAAGATCCACCCCCAGCTCCGGATCACCCCGGAGGCTGTCCTCGCGCTTCAGAAGTACCCGTGGCCGGGAAACGCGCGTGAGCTTCGAAACGTGCTCACCCGCGCTTCTGTTCTCTTCGGCCCGCTCGTTGAGCCCGCGTGCCTCATGTTCTCGCCGCTCGATCGCGATGCGCCACCCGAGCCGGGCCGGACCAATTCGATCGACGAGGCGGAGCGCGAAGTGGTGGTCGATGCTTTGCGTCGCGCCAAGGACAACCGCACCGTGGCCGCCCGAATGCTCGGAATTCCACGGTCCTCCCTGCTCTACAAGCTGAAGCGGTGGGGCCTGGGCTGAGAGTTGGCCCGCCAAACAGTCGGGGCGGCGAGCTCCCCGCGTTCCGCCATGGAGGTCCACCGGGAGCCCGCCACGATGAGGTGATCCCCCAGGTGGATGCCGATCAGCTCCGCGCACTCCACCAGGCGCCGCGTGGCGAGCCGATCGTCGTCGGAAGGCTCGACCTCGCCGCTGGGATGGTTGTGCGCCAGCAGGATGGTTTTCGCCCCGACCCGCAGCGCCTCGCCGAGCACATGGCGCACGTCGAAGATGGTGTGGTCCGGGCCCCCCTGACTCATCCGCGAGACCGCCACCACCCCCCCGCGTGAATCCAGGAAAATGGCGTGTAGTTCTTCGTGATCGAGGCCGGCGAGGCGAGGCACGAGCCACGCCGCTGCATCCGCGGGCGTTCGCACGATGGCGCGAGGCGGGGCGCCGCCAGCAGCACGGTGGGCGAGCGCCAGGGCCGCGTGCAGCCGCACCCCCCGCACCGTCCCCGCCACCTTCGAAAGGGCGGCTGGCGAAGCGGCGAGGAGTCCGGCCGCCGAGCCGAAGCGGTCGAGCAGGGCGCCCGCGACCTCGCGACTGCCGACCGCAAGCTCGAGGAGATCGACATCCCCGAGGGTTTCGGGCCCGAGGCGTGCGTACGAAACGGCGGATGCGGACATGCGCCCGCTTCGGCAAGCCGCGTGCCAACGGGCGAAGCCAGGTTTTTGGGGTGTGGAGTGACGGAGGTCAGGGGGACGTTCGTCGCGGTGGGACAGGCGTAGACTCAACGGATAAAGCCCGGCATGGCTCTTGCGGCTTTTTTGCCTTGCATCAGGCCGGTGGGGCCTGTCCTCGTCCTGTTCGCCTGGCTGTCGGGCTGCTCCGAAACCGTGGTGCTGCCTGCCTTGGAGGTGAGCGTCACGGAGTTGGAGTTCGGTGCGTTGGCGGCGGGAGAGTCGGTTTTGGCGGAGATCGCGCTCACCAATCCCGGCGAGGTCAACCTCGAGCTGCTCGAGATCCGTGTGACCGGGGACTCCCGCTTCGCGTTGGAAAACGACCCCCCCGACACGGTCTGCGCCGGCTGCGTGGTGCCCCTGGCGCTTCGCTTCACGGCAGATGGTTCCGGGGAGGCGTTCGGTGCCTTGCGGGTCGAGGCCGAGTCCGGACCCTGGCCCACCGATGGGTCGATCCCCGAGCGCCCCGAAAGCGGAGGGGACCCGCTGAACTTCGCCCAGGAGGTGGTGCTCCACGGGGCCGCGCCCGAAGCTCTCGCCACCGCCTTCGCCTTTGTCACGCGGGTGGTCGAAGCGCCCTGGCACTGGCCCGATGGCACCCGCACCGAGCACACCTGGACGGCCGTCAACAACGGAAACACATCGGTGGCCGTGCTGAGCCCAACGCTCGATCAATGTGGCCCGGACGTTGCCGTGCTCGCCGCGCCCAATCCTGGCCTCACGGTCCTGCCGGGGGAGTCGGTCGATGTCACGCTCACCCACACGCCGGCCGACCCCGCGACCGTACGCTGCACGCTCACGCTTACGACGGGCGAGGGCGTGGACCCGGTGGGTGAGTTGTGGTTTTCTGCACCTTCGTTCAGTGCTCCTCCCGACGTGAAGATTCTCTCGCCGCTGACAGGGGCTGCGGTGGTGACCGGTTCGCCCGTGGAGTTCACCGTTGCACTGGCGGACGATCTGGACACCCCCACGACGATGGCCGTGGCGGTCTACAGCCTGGTTCGCGGCGAGTATGTGCTGTTCGCGCGGCCCGGAAACGACTCGGGAACGGTGAGCCTCACCGTGAGCGGCAATGCGCTGGCGGCGGGACCGGACACACTCACCGTTGCCGTGCAGGATTGGCACGGCAACATCGGCTTTGACGCGATCTCGTTGCGGGTGGATGCGCCTGCCGATGACGATGCCGATGGCGACGGCTGGGGGGTCGTAGAGGGCGATTGTGACGACGCAAGGGCCGACATCTTCCCCGACGCTCCGGAGGTGACCGATGCTGCCGACCAGGACTGCGACGGGCGTGTGGACGAGGGAACGCCGGAGACCGATGACGATGGCGACGGCACTTCCGTAGACGATTGCGACGATCGCGAGGCCGATGTCTTCCCAGGCGGCTTTGAGGCTGCGGACGGCCGCGACAACGATTGCGATGGCGTGGTGGACGAGGGCACGTCGTCGGGAGACGACGACAAGGACGGCTACGCCGAAGCGCTGGGCGACTGCGACGACGCCAGGTCGGAGGTGAGCCCCGGGACCGCCGAGGCCTGCAACGGGGAAGATGACGACTGCGATGCCGAGGTGGACGAGGATTGTCCTGTTCGTGAGCCTGCGATCCTGGCCCTGCGCGTAGTGCCGGACGCCTGCCACGCGGGGGAGCAACTGGAGGTCGCAGCGTTCGTGGACGGGGAGTTGGCTTTGGCCTGGGGGTCGGATGCCGCCGAGGGCGGGGCGGGGTTCGCTGAGCCATTGGCCGCCTCCACGACGTTTACCTGCCCGGAACTGATGGACCCGGACCAGAGCCGGGCCGTGTCCCTCTCCGTGATCGGCACGGGCGCAGGGGGGGCGCAGGCCTTTGCGACCGCCGGGGTGACCGTCGTTCCGGACGCCTGGAGCCTGGCTGCGAAGGCTGAAGCACCGGGGTGCCAGGGCGCTGCGCTCGCGTGGGGGGTGCTGCTGCTACGGGCGCGCCAACGCCGCTGACCGTTGGTCGCGGCTACCCGTCGGGTCGGATGCGCCAGAGCTGAACGTCGCCGAGCCCCTTCAGCCGGGTCGTGAACGAGACTTTCGTAATGCCTTGTTTGCCCAGGAATTCCAGCACGCGGGACTGGGTGGCGACGGCGTCGGTGAAGACGATGTCTCCGCCCATCGCGGCTCCCTGCGCTCGGGCGGCGAGGTTCACCGTGCCCCCGAAGTAGTCGATGCCCGCTTGGTCGGAGTGTACGACCAACGCCGAGCCCACATGCACGCCGACCTTGAGCGTGAGGGGCTGTTCCATTCCAAGGGAGGGCACCCAGGCGTTGAATTTCGCTTGCATCTCGATCGCGGCGGCGAGAGCGGCGGTGGCGTCGTAAAAGGACGCCATCACGGCATCCCCGATGGTCTTGACGACCGTGCCGTCGTGAAGGGAGGTGGCCGCCCGCAAGATGGCGAAATGGTCGCGGACGACAGCGAAGGCGCGAGCATCGCCGAACTCTTCGTACATCGCCGTGCTGCCGGAAAGGTCGGTGAACAAGAACGCGACGCTGCGCACGCCGATGCGCAGGTCGGGCGCAAGGACCTGGTGGCCCAACCGGCGGCGAAAGCTCTCTCGCGTCGTCAACAGGCTGGCGGGTACCACGGGCGCCGCACCACCGTTGCGGGTGAGGTGCAGACGGATGCGCTGCGGACTGTCGTTCGCCACGTCGAGGGTGATTTCACCGGCGCGAACCTGCATGGTTCCCTGGGAGTCCAGGCGCCACCGCAGGTCCGAGCTGCCTTCCTCGCCGGCGTGCACGTCCACGTCCGGGAATCCGTCGCCGCGGCCCAGGCGCCAGTGCCCTGCGGGGACCGACACGGGGAGCGAGAGTGCCTGACCTGCGGCTAGCGTCAAGACAACATGTTGAGCGGGGGCCCGCGCGGGGTAGACCGTGCAGAAGTTCACCTCTAGCTCGCGGACGACGCTCGGGTGAGGTGCAAACAGCACTTCCACGTTCTCGCCCAGGTCGGTTGCGGTCGTGATGCCGCACGCGGGACAGTCGGCGTGGTCAGCCAGGTCGGAGAGTAGCCGGCCCTGGGCCACCTGCCCGTAGCACCGCACGCAGCGCATCGACCAATACAGTTCGCTTGCGCCGGCATCCACACCAGTGAGGAGGGTGTCGAGGAGCGCGTCGCGCGAGACACCCCATCGATCCGCCAGCTCAAAAGGTCGGATTTTTCCTAGGTCGGCGGGGCGGGCACAGCGATAGTGACGCTCCAGGAGGTCGACCAGGCCGGTCTCGGCGTTCTCCCGCCACCTGCGCACGGCGGCGGCCGCTTCCGGATCGAGCTTCCGCAAGGCAGGGCCGAAGACTTCAGTTTCGGGTTCCCCGAGCCCCTGAAGCGCGGCGGCCCACTTGCGTTCCATGACGGAAAGCGAGAGGGCGCGCCGAAAGAATGTGGCCCAACCCGGACCCGTGAGGGACATCTCCACCACGGCGCGGACCCCGCCCTCGCAAGGCTCCAGCGAAGCTCGGTAGTCGCTGCGCGCGGCGATCGGCGATCGGAGGTCCCGCACCTGCCGAAAGAAGCTCTGGTGCACCCAACTCGACCAGACCTCCCCGAAGGGCACGCTCATCCCCAGCGGCGCTCCCATCTCCCCCACCAGCATCAAAAACCCGTCGGGCTGCCGCTCGGTGTCCATGCGCAGCAGGGCCCCGTTGCCGGCGGTGCGGCTCATCCATTCGGTGTCTGCCACCAGCCGCCAGGCACGCTCGGCGGTGGTCACGGGGCTTTGCACGCGAAAATGTTCGACTGCAGTGCTGGGAAGCCGCTCCGGCGAGCCTTCGGGGTGGTCCGACATGGACGGGTAGTGTAGCCCGACCCTCGACGCTATGCGCTTTGAGGCGCCGCGAACGGGCTGTGCTCCGCGTAGCGGGCCACGCTGGCGCGGACGGCCTCGGCTTCGCGGGCGCAGAAGTCGGCGACGGCTTCGTGGAGGCGGGGCTCGGCCAGCTTGTGGGCGCTGTAGGTGAGGGTTGGAAGAAACCCTCGTTGCAACTTGTGTTCGCCCTGGGCTCCTGCTTCGACGCGTCGGATGCCGTGGGCGAGCGCCCATTCGACGAGCGCGTGGTAGCAGACCTCGAAGTGCAAGCCGCGAACCTGCTCGTCGGCGCCCCAATACCGCCCGTACAGCGCATCGCCCCTGAAAAAGTTGAGAGCGCCGGCGATGGGTGTGCCGTCACGCCGGGCGAGGACGACGAGGGCCCGGCCGGCCAGACGGGGAAGTTCCACGTGGAACCAATTTTCGGGCAGGTAGCCGTCCTGGCCGTGCTGATGCTGGGTAGACCGGTAGAACCGGTGCAGCGCGGCCCACTCTTCGCTCGTGATCTCGTCGCCGCGGTGGACAGTCACGGTGACGCCGGCCTCCACGACCTGCCTGCGCTCCCGCAGCAGCTCCTTCCTTCGCCGGGCCGTGAGTCGGGCCACGAAGCCTTCGAACGTGCCGTAGCCGTCATCGTTCCAATGGAACTGGAGGCCCAGGCGCGTGCAATACCCGTGCTCCCGCAGGGCGTCGGCCTCCACCGCCGTGCAGAAAAGCACATGATGGCCGGAAGCACCGATACTTTTCCGGATCTGCTCCACGCCGGCGAGCAGTGCCGGGAGCTGCGCCCCATCGCCAAGCACGCGCCCGGCCGCTGCTGGTGTGAACGGGATGGCGGTCGTGAGCTTCGGATAGTAGGGCATCCCCGCCCGAATCGCCGCGTTCGCCCAGCCATGATCGAACACATACTCGCCCATGCTGTCGCCGCGGAGGAAAAGCGGAAGCGCGGCGAGGGGCCGGTCGCCGGACTCTACGACCACATGGGCCGGGGCCCATCCCGAGCGCGGCGTCGTGGCGCCGGACCGCTCCAGTGAGGCCAGGAAATCCGCCTGGAGGAAGGGGTTGTCCGGCGGGACCAGGGCATCCCATTGTTCGGCGGGGATGCGGGTGATCGAATCGAGGATGCGGACCGTGGGCATGGGCGCGGTCCCTATCGGATCCGACGGCTGATCTCCTTGAACAGCGGGCCGCCAGCGCGACCAAGCCAGCCAAAGAGCAGGGTTTCGCTGGGCAGTAGCGTGACCCCGGCGCTTCGCATCCAGGCGAGGCCATCGGCCCGGTCTTCGTCACGCCGTGACACGCAGGCATCGGGGGCCACCACGACATCCAGACCGGCGGCCCGCAGGCCGATCGCGGTGTGGGCCACGCAGACGTGCGTTTCCATCCCGGTGAGCACAACCGTACGGCCGGCGACGAGGCGCTGGTCGAATCCAGGCTCGTCCGTTGCTGCGAACGCGGTCTTTACGAAGGGGTCGGTGGCGGCGAGCGAGGGCACCGTGGGGCCGAGCCCCTGCGGGTACTGCTCCGTGAATACGAGCGGAATACCGAGCTCGCGTGCAGCAAACACCAGGTTTTCGGTCGCCCGCACGCACCGCGCCCGCGAGGATTCAGGCATCGCGGCCGCGAGCTTCTCTTGAACGTCGATGACCACGAGCTGGTAGCGGTTGGGGTCCAGGGCCATACGGGTGCCCATAGCGCGGCCGGTCGGGCGAGGCCTCTCCCCCCGTTTCACGATAGCCTGCGTGCGTGCTGCTGTTCCTCCTCGCGTGCCCCGCCCCGACGCCCGATGCCGGCGTCTATAAGTCGGGTGCAAATGCGATTGTTCAGGGAACCTACACCGAGCCTGTCCTGCTGTGGAGCCCGGCGGGCACGGTGACCCGCGTGCCCTCGCCGGGGCCGTCGGGCACCACGCTGCTGGGGGAAGCGGGTCCCCTGTGGGTGGTCGGTCGCGACGTGCCGGCGGTGCTCAAGGGCGCCCCCGTGCCAGCTGCGCTGGTGGAACGCGCCGGATTCCGGCTGCGAGACGTGCTCGGCGCGGCCCCGACCCCGGAGATCGATCCGGCGCGGGGCGCGGGCGTGTCGATGCGCAGCATGGTGAAGATGAGGCGGAATCTGGCGCCTCCTGTGTACTTGGCGGTGGCCACGAGCGGCGATCACGGCATTCCGGGAAAGGATGGGCCTTCGCCTGTGAACAGCCCTTCCGATTGCAAGGCGGCGCTGGCGGTGCTGGATGCGGAGGCGAGCGCTACGCTGTCGTCCGTGCTCTTGCCCGACGCGGAAGCGACCTGCGCTGTGCCAGTGCTCGCCCCGCCGACCGACCTCGATGGCGATGGGAACATGGACGTGCTGGTCCACGGCCAGTCGGAGAAGCGCGGCTTTCGCGCCTGGTTTCGCATTGCCTCCGATGGCACGCTTACTCCCGGCCCCCGCTCGATCTGGGTTGAGATCCCATGATCGCGCTGGATGGCCTGTCGCTGAGCCTCGATGACCTTGTGGCGGTTGCCCGCGCCGGAGCGGTGGTTTCGCTCGCGCCGGCCGCCCGCGTGGAGATGGAACGGAGCCTTCACTGGGTGGAATCCACCCTGGCCTCCGATGCGCCTATCTACGGGATCAACACGGGTTTCGGCTCGCTGGCGAGGGTCCGGATCGCCACCGCAGACACCAGCCAGTTGTCGCGAAACCTGATCCGCAGTCACGCCGCTGGCGTCGGACCACCCTGCCCGGAGGATGTCGTTCGCGGCATGATGGTGCTGCGTGCGAACGCGCTCGCACGGGGCGCGTCGGGGTGCCGCCCCGCCCTGGTCGAAACGCTGTGTCGGATGTTGGAGCACGGCGTGGTGCCGAAGGTGCCACGCCAGGGAAGCTGTGGTTCGTCGGGAGATCTTGCGCCGCTCTCCCATCTCGCGCTGGTCGTGTTCGGCGAGGGGGGCGAGGTGCTGGGAACGGCCAGCGGCGGGGTCGCGGCGATGCGGGCCGCAGGGATCGGCACGCTCACGCCGGCCGCGAAGGATGGTCTGGCCATGACCAACGGCGCGCAGCTCACGACCGCCATCACGGCTCTGGCGCTGCACGACGCAACGGTGCTGCTGCGGACCGCCGAGCGGGCGGCCGCAATGAGCATCGAGGCGCTCCGCGGCGTTAGTCGCGCTTTTCACGCATCTGTACACGCGTTGCGGCCTCACCCTGGCGCGATCGAATCCGCGGCGCGCCTGCGGGAGTTGCTGGCAGGAAGCACGCTTGTCGACTCGATGCCGGAGAAGGTCCAGGACGCCTATTCTCTACGCTGTACGCCGATTGTTCTGGGGGCCGTGCGAGATGTGCTGCGCTATGGGCGCGGCGCGGTCGAGATCGAATTGAACAGCGTGACCGACAATCCGGTGATGCTGATGGATGAGGATGTCGCGAACCACGCCTTCTCCGCCGGCTTGTTTCACGGCGAGCCCGTGGGCATGGCCGCCGACGCGATGAAGGTCGGGGTGGCGGAGATCGCGTCGATCTCCGAGCGGCGGCTTTACCGGCTCACCACGGGGTCGCTCTCCTCACGCCTGCCTCCGGCGCTGGTGGGGCGAGACCGGCCCGACCTCGGCATGCTGGTGCCCCAGACCACCGCGGCGGCCCTGGTCTCCGAGAACAAGGCGCTGGCGTGGCCGATGACAGTCGACAGCATCCCGACGTGTGAAGACCAGGAGGACCATGTGGCCATGTCCACGACGGCCGCGTGGAGGCTTTGGGAGATGGTCCAGAACAGTCGCCGCGTGGTCGCGATCGAGCTGCTCTGCGCCTCCCGCGCCCTTCGGCTTCGGCTGGACGAGGCGCCTGGCGTGCGGCTCGGGGCCGGTGCCGAGGCCGTGATGCCCCTTTTGGAGTCGATCGCCGCCGAACATGAGGTGGCGGCGGAAGCCATCGAGGTCATCGCCGCCCGTATCGCGGAGGGCGCGTTCGCATGAGCCCCATCGAGATCGACGGCCGTTCGCTCAGCTGTTCGCAGGTCGCCGCCATTGCCGCGGGTGCCGGCATCCGCCTTGCCCCCGCCGCCCGCGCTGCGATGGACCGGTCTGCGGCCGCCTACCCGACCTCCCCCAACGTGTTGGAAACCAAGCGGCGGTTCCTGATCGGCGCTTCGGCTGTCTCAGGGGAAGACCTGGTGCGAAGCTTCGTCATCGGCCATTGTGCCGGCGTTGGCGAGCCCCTGCCGAGCGGTCAGGTCCGGGCCCTCATCGCCTGTCGGGCGAACGTGCTCGCGGGGGGGCACTCCGGCGTGCGGCCCGCGCTAGTGGAAGCCCTGTGTGCGATGCTCGACTCCGGCGTGATTCCGGTGGTGCCTTCGCAGGGTTCGGTGGGTGCCGCGGGCGATCTTGCGCCGCTGGCGCATGTGGCCCGGGTGCTGTGCGGCTTCGGGGGCCGGGCGGACCTGCCCGATGGCTCGGTGGGCCCTTCGCCCCTCGCCGCGTTTGTCCCGACCGCGAAGGAAGCGCTGGCCTTGATCAACGGCGCCACGCTCACCAGCGCCTTATCGGCGTTGGCCGTGTTTCGTTCCCGGCGGGTGCTGGATGCGGCGCTGGATGCCTGTGCGCTCACGCTGGCGGTCTCCCGCGCCGACAAGGGGCTCTTGTCCGCGGCGTTGGTGGGGGCGCGTGGGCACTCGGGGGGGATTCGGGTCGCCCAGGCGCTTCGCGACCGCCTCGGAGAGCCGGGGTTGGGCGCACGTTCTCCCGACGCGTTCTCCCTTCGTGCGGCCCCGGCCGTGCTCGGTGCTGCGCTCGACGCCCTCGATTGGGTGGAAGGCACCGTTGCCGTGGAGCTGAACGGGGCCTGTGACAACCCGCTGTGGTTCGAGGATGAAGGGGTCGTCGAAGGCGGCAATTTTCACGGTGCCCCCGTGGCGCTGGCGATGGATACCCTTCGAATCGCGCTCACCCAGGCCGCCACCCAGAGCGAGCGGCGCACGTTCCGGCTCACCGCATCCTCGATCACCAAGGACCTCCCAAGCTATTTAGTGGAAGGGACCGGGCTCAACAGCGGTTTCATGCTCGCGCAGTACACGGCCGCTTCGCTCGCCAGCGAATGCAAGGGCCTGTCGCATCCGGCGTGCGTGGACAGCATTCCCACGGTCCAGCACCACGAGGACCATGTCAGCATGGGTCCGATCGCGGCCCGCCACACGCTGCGCGTGCTGGAATGTGTGGCCGACATCGTGGGGATCGAAGCCCTGCTTGCCGCGCAAGGGTTGGACTGGCGTCTCCGAGGGGATCGCGTCGTGAATGGCGTGCGGGACCGCGTGGCGCCCGACCGCTTCGGACCCGGAATCATGGCGCTCCACGCGCGGATTCGGGAGGTCGTTCCCTACTGGGCCGACGATCAGGTGATGCACCCCGCGCTCGTCGCGGTAGGAACGTTGGTCAGGTCGGGGCTCTCGGCACCCGGGGGCACGGCCTGGTGAGCTGAACTCGCCTCCCGCCAGGCCGTTCCCGGTGCCTGCTCGGCGTTACCAAAGGACCATGACCACATTCACGCGCATTCCGTGGGCCTATCGAGTGGATCGCGTCGCCCTGTCCGCGCCGCTGGCCGGCATTGGAATCGCCATCGCGGTGGGGGCCTTGGCGAACGACAGCTTCGCCGTCGAGTGGGGCCAAAGCCTGCGTCGGCTCGTGCTGAGCGGAATCATCTTGGCCACCGCCGCGTGGTTCCATTTCAATTATTCCCTACCCATCCGCATCGAAGTGGACGAGCGGGAGGTGCGCGTCGTGTACCTGCCACAGGGGGTGGTCATCCTGCCACGGACGCAAATCACCTCGGTGCGCCTCGTGCGCCGAAACCGCTCTTACCATGTGGGAATCTGCTATGTTCGCGACGGCACGACCGACTCTGCGATCATCGATGCCAACTATCTGCGCGGCGACGGCACTCGACTAAAGGGAAACGCCATCATCGAGGCGCTCAACCGGGAGCTTGGCCTTGGCCAGGCGCAGGCATAGTTTGCGTGAGCGCACCGGAACCTGAGACCAGACCAGGTTCGGCCTCACCCGACCGGCCTAGGTTCACCCTGCTGAAAACCAGCACGGTGGCGAGCGCAAGCCCCCACGCGAGGGCCTCCTCGACCTGCTCGATGAGGCGGTAGCGCGGCGGGTCGCCGGTGGAGGCGAGCAGTCCGGCGATGCCGAGGGCGATGGCACCAACCTTGAGCAGCACGGCCCGCTCCGACCATATGGCGTCGAAACGAGGCCACATGAGCCGCACCCCGATCACCACGAGCACAGAGGGAAGCAGGACTTTTACTGCCATCGCGGCTGCAATCACCGGCCAGAACGTGAGATGGGCGTCTTCGCTGAACCACGCGATGGCGAAGGCGAAGTTCAGCCCGCTCACCCGCAGTCGGCAGGACATCGCAAGGGCGAACCACGCCGCCACCACCGTGATCACGGGCACCAGCCACGGCGCGTGGGGGGACCGCGAAAGCAGGCGGGTGCTGCCGATGGCGAGGGCGGCTGCGGCGACCACGCCGGTGGCAAAATCAGCATTATACCAGTTGATAGCGGCGAAGGCCGCGACGGTCGGAAGCCAGCGCGGGAAGCGAAAGGCCGCCACCACGATGGCGAGGGTCACGGCGGCGAGCGGGTAGCCGCCGCTCACGACCAGGCCGCTGGCACCGAACGCCGCGATGATCGCGGCCCCTAAGCGACGCCAGCTTCCAGGTACGAAGAGGGCCGCCAAAGCGGCCCACGCCAAAACGGGTGCCACCGGGTGTACGTTGTGCATCCCGGCGAAATACCTGAGCTTGAAGGTGCCAACGTGAGGGTCGAAGGTGGCGTACCAGCCCAGCGCGAGCAGCGCGAGCCAGGGCAGCCAGTCGCGCGAGCCATGGATGTTCCAGCGGGACCATCCGATGAAGAGCGCCACGAGCGCGATCGCGTGGGGTGTGGCCTGGAAGGTGCCGTAGTTGTACAACGTGGCCGGGAGCACGAGGCCCAGCGCGGCCAGCACCGCAAGCAGCCCGCGGTCATCCCGGCGCACCAACCATGCTGCCCCAAAGAAGATGGCGACCCCCGCCCACAACTTTTCGCGAAGGTAGGGGTGGGCCGTCGAATAGTGGATGGTCGGCAGGATGCGCAGGTAGACGAACCCGAGCGCAGCGGAGCCCGCAAGGAGCATGGACGCTGCGCCGGTCAGCATGCCCAGATTCCACACCCCGAAGGCGGCCAAGGCGAGGCCCGTGACGATGACTTCCACCGGAGAGGTGTCGGTTCGGGGGCCCACATACGTGCGTTTCGACGCCGCCTCACGGATGGCGCTACCTTCCGGCAATCGGGTCGCGAGGTCTGCCCCGTCGTAGCGGTCAGGGGGCAAGAGCCCAAGTGGGGCGCCGATCAGGTAGCGGAAGGTGGAGATGGGAAGCACCTCCGTCACGTCTGCGCTGCCGAAGAAGTCCCCCGATGTGAGGGCCATCGTGGGGATGTCCAGCCCGAAGATGTGTCGGCCGTCGTCGGTGTGGCCGTGGTCGCCCACCACGGTCAGACGGTAGTTCGCAGGGAGGGCCGCGAGGAGTGCGAGTCCTCGCTTGTCCAAGCTGGCCAGCGCCCGCGTATAGCCGGCAGACGTGGGCTGGTGGTGATGTGCAGCGTCGTCCAACTTCGGGTAGTGCCACACGATCAGGTCCACGCCTTCGGCCACCCAGGCCTGGATCTCGGGCCACGGGTCCCTGGCCACGGTCTGCTTGGTCAGCGCCGTGGAGAAGCCCTTGTACTGCCCGAGATGGGCGACCGCGGTGGTGCGCCCGGAAGCGACCACATCGGTGAACAGGCTCAGGGTGGTGATCTCGCTGGTGGCGACGAGATTGTTGTAGGCCCCGAGCAGGCCGCCGGTTGCCGTGCCCGTGAACGCCTCGCTTATGCATGGAACGGTCAGGCATTCGAGGCAAGGCTGTACTTCAGCGACAAAGCCCGTTTCCCGGAAATCCTTCAGGAACGT